>SKYA01000047.1 GCA_007128135.1 Paracoccaceae bacterium
GCCCTCCCCAAAGATCCGCGACAACAGTGGCCGCCACCTCCAGGCCAAGCCCGGCAAATTCGATTTCCACCCCGCAGCACCGGGAGGCGCTGGAGAGACCCCCATGATCCGGCAAGGGCAGGAACCGGTCACGCGGCAGAAGCGCATGAAGAGCGGCCAAGGCTTTCCCTTTCGTCAGTCGCGCAACGCCTCTACCCCGGCCTCGCCGATCAGCCTGTAAACCCAGGCCATGGTTCCGTCCTCGAGTGGCAGCCGGTCGCGGCGGTATCTTCGCCCGGTCCGCTCATACCGGTCAAGCCGAGTGAGTTCCTCGGGCGTCACGCGAAAGCGCACGCCCTGCAACACCATCTCTGGCGCATCTCGCAGATCGCGGTGATAGCGTGCGACGCCGCGCAGCGCCGCAGGCTCGGCCGGCACGGGCCGACCGATCACGACCAGCCGCACAATCGGGTTTGTGAGCGTGGCAAAGCCGAAGACATGGCTTTCGCCCTGCGGCAAGGGTGGCGCATTTGCGTCAAGCCGGGGCAGATAGACCGGCGCGCGCGTCACCAGCAGCCAGAGAACGGCAACAACGGCTGCCAGGAGAATGATAATCAGATGGTTTTTCAGCATCGAGGACATAGGCCCTATTTAGTGCTGCCCGGATCAACTCAAGCGCGGTGGCAGTTTCGGAGCGCGCCGCTGGCGCAGCACTTCCCAGATATAGAGCCCCATCGCCGCCCAGATCATCGGGAATGCCACGCGGCGCGCGCCTTCGAAGGGTTCAGCAAAGAAGGTGATCGAGATCAGGAAGATCAGCGTCGGGATGACATAGCTGGAAATGGCAATCGTCGAGAGTCGCAACCCCTTGGCGCCATTGGCATAGAGCATCAGCGGCACGGCCGTGATCACCCCGCAGCCAAGAAGCAGCACCCAGTCCAGCCAGCTCGCCTGCGCCGAATGAAGCACGCCCTCGCGCCAGCCCCAGATGAGAAAGCCGAACGCGAAAGGCGTCAGGATCAGCGCCTCGAGGGTGAAACCCTGATTGGGCCCGATCGGAAGCGCGCGCTTGAAATAGGCATAGAACCCCCAACTAAAGGTCAGCCCCAACGCGCCCAGCGGCAACCGCCCACCTTCCCATGTCAGCACCATGACCGCCGCCGCCGCCAGCGCCACAGCCCCCCATTGCCGGGGCGACAGGCGCTCGCCCAGAAGTGTTGCGCCAAGAAAGACGCTGAAGATGGGCATGATGTAATAGCCCAGCGCCGCCTCCATCGCCTGGCCGGACTGGATCAGCCAGACATAGATGCCCCAGTTGACCGAGATGAGCGCCGCCGTGACAAAACCCATGGCCAGCATCCTCGGCGTGCGCAGCGCCGTCCGCAGGTCCGTCGTCCGGCCCAGCCATAACAGCACGCCCAGCGCCACCGGCACGGCCCAGATGATGCGATGTGCAATCACCTCTACTGTAGGAACGTGCGACAGCGCCTTGAAGTAAAAAGGTAAAATTCCCCAAAGGAAGAACGCGCCCCCGGCAAAGGCAAAGCCGCGCGGTGTGTCATCCTGCGTCATTCAACCCTGCCCGGACAGCGGTCATGAACGCCTCGCCGCGCTTCTCGAAATCAGGGTACTGGTCGAAACTCGCCGCTGCGGGTGCCAGCAGCACCACTTCGCCGGGCTGCGCCTCGTCCATGGCGGCATGGACCGCGCGGTCCATGGTCTCGCATATCTCGTGCGGGGTCTCGCCAAGTTGCAGGGCGAAGTCGCGCGCCGAATGGCCAATGAGATAGGCTTTCGCGACGCGCCCCAGATGCGGTGCAAGCGCGGCGATGCCGCCGTCCTTGCCCAGGCCCCCGGCGATCCAGCGAATCCGCTCGAAGGCCTGTAGCGCCTGTGCGGCCGAGTCGGCATTAGTGGCCTTGGAATCGTTGACATAACGCACCCCGCCCGCCTCGGCCACAAGCTGGCTGCGATGCGGCAGGCCGGTGAAGCTTGCCAGCGCATCCTCGATCAGACGCGGAGCCAGTCCAAGCGTCCGGGCCACGGCATAGGCCGCACAGGCATTCTGGTGATTATGTGCGCCGGGCAATCCCCTGAACCCGCGCAAATCTATCGTGGCCACCTGTTTTCCACGGCGGTATTCGGAAAGATGGCCCTTGCGCGCGAACACGTTCCACCCCGGTCCGGTCAGCTTCTGCCCCGAAGATATGCGGATCACCCGTGCGTCCTCCTGCGCCTGCGCCATCTGCCCGGCCAGGAACATGCCCTCGACCTCATCCACCCCGATCACGGCGCGATCCGGGCCGCCTTCGGAAAACAGCCGCCGCTTGGCCGCGAAATAGCCGCCCATGCCGCCATGCCGGTCCAGATGGTCGGGCGACAGATTGGTGAAGACGGCGACATCCGGCGTCAGGGCGCGGGCAAGCTCGATCTGGTAGCTGGAAAGCTCCAGCACGATGACCTCTCCATCGAGGGGCGGCGCGATGGAGAGCACGCCGGTGCCGATATTGCCGGCCATCTGCGCGGGCCGCCCCGCCGCTTGCAGGATGTGGTGAATGAGCGCGGTTGTGGTCGATTTCCCGTTCGAGCCCGTAACAGCCACTACCTTCGGCGGTTGGTCGAACTCCATGCTGAGCGCCGTCGCGAAGCTGCGGAAGAACAGCCCGATGTCATTGTCCACCGGCACCCCGGCGGCGAGTGCAGCCGCAATCACGCGGTTGGGCGCCGGGTAGAGATGCGGAATACCGGGGCTGGTGATCAGGGCCGCAATCAATGACCAGTCCACCCGCGCAAGGTCGGTCATCGCAACGCCCGCGGCCTCGGCCGCAGCGCGTGCCTCAGGGCTCTCGTCCCAGGCCAGCACCTCGGCCCCGCCGGCAGCAAGGGCGGCGCAACTCGCCAGCCCCGAGCGCCCCAGACCCAGCACGGCGACGCGTCTGCCTTCATAGCCCTGCACTGCAATCATGGCCCCGCCCCCTGCCGCTTCTTCGGGCGTTGTGCGCCAGGAAGCGGGATCACGCAAGGGGCGAGGGGTCATTCTGCGACCGGGCGCGAGGCTCAGGCCATCCGGATCAGTTCCGCCGCGCGTTCGGCAATCATGATGGTAGGCGCGTTGGTGTTGCCGCCGATCAGCGTCGGCATGACACTTGCATCGACGACGCGCAGACCGTCAAGCCCGCGCAACCGCAACTGCGGATCAGTCACGGCCATGTCGTCGTGCCCCATGCGGCAGGTGCCAACCGGGTGATAGATAGTATCGGCGCGGGCACGGATATCTGCCTCGCGCGCCTTGTCCGACCCGTCATGCGGATACAGCCGCTGTCCCCGCCAGGGTGCCAGCGCCGGGCTTTCCATGATGGCTTCCATCATCCGGGCGCCCTGCATCAGGACAGGCAGGTCGCGCGGGTCGGACAGATAGGCGGGGTCGATCCGCGGTGGTGCCGCCGGGTGGCGGCTGCCGAGCCCAACCGAGCCGCGCGAATGGGGCCGGAGCAGGCAGACATGGCAGGAATAGCCATTGCTGAAATGGATGTTGCGCATGTGTTCATCGACAATGCCGATGACAAAATGCAACTGCAGATCGGGCACGGAAAGGCCCGGAGCAGAGCGCAGGAAGGCGCACCCTTCGGCCATGGGCGAGGCGAACAGCCCTTCGCCGCTGTGCCGCCAGTCCATCCCGGCGCGCAGCAACCGGACCAGCCCCGCCGGATTCAGCCCCACCACATCGGGGCGCAGCGAGGTATAGGAGATGATGTAATCCAGATGGTCCTGAAGGTTCTGCCCTACCCCGGGCAATTCATGTGCAACGTCGAGTCCGTGTGCGCGCAACTCATCGGCCGGGCCGATGCCCGAGAGCATCAGCAACTGAGGCGAGCCGAAGGTGCCTGCCGACAAGATGACCTCGCGACGGGCGCGGATGTGATTCTGTCGCCCCCGCCTGCGGATCACAACCCCGGTGGCGCGCCCGTCCTCGAGCGTAAGGCGTTCGGCGCGGGCACGGGTGAGCACGGTCAGGTTGGACCGGGACGCGAGCGGGTGGACATAACCCGCCGCTGCCGAGCAGCGTTGCCCCTTCTGCGGTCCGGAATGGAACTGGGTCACCTGAAATAGACCTGCGCCATCCTGTTCGGGGCCGTTGAAATCGTCATTGGCCGCAATCCGGTTTTCCGAACAGGCCTCGATGAAGGCGTGGGTGATGGCGGCGGGCCTGCGCTGGTCGGCCACCTGCAAGGGACCGTCTGCCCCGTGAAAGCCCGAAGCTCCGCGCACATTTCCCTCGGCCCTGCGGAACCAGGGCAGAACCGAGTTCCAGTCCCATCCTTCGGCCCCGGCCTGTGCCCAGGCGTCGTAATCCGAAGGATGTCCGCGGATGTAGAGCATCGCATTGATTGCAGAGGACCCGCCCAGACCGCGCCCGCGCGGCTGGAACACCCTGCGCCCGTTCAGGGCCTGCTGCGGCGTGCTCCATAACGCCCAGTTGTTGATCTTCGGCCGGCCCGAGATCATGGCGGCCACCATGGCGGGTGCGCGCACCAGAAAGCCGCGCCCCTCGCCACCCGCCTCGATCAGGCAGACACTCGTGCCAGCGGCTTCGGACAACCGGGCCGCCAGAACGCAGCCGGCAGAGCCACCGCCGATGATTACATAGTCAAATTCCATCCACGGCTCCGGATCTGCCCACGATATCCGACAGAACGCGAGTGTTGCACGCCGTCCGGCAAGGCGCAACGCCCCGCGCGACCGCAAGCGCCCGAGGCAAGGCATGCGCCGATGCGCACAGTCCGCTGTGGCCATCGGGTCGCAACCAGTGACCAGACCTGTCGGAGCACTGCGACATCGGAGCGAAGCTTCTTCTGCGGCGCCTCCTGCTCTGCCTGGTCCTACTGCAGCCTGCTGCAGCCTGCGCGGATCGGACAGCTTAGCCGCCCTCATTTTCTCGCCACGACGGCGAGCCATGCAGCACGGCTCGCGGCAAACACCGGATTTTCGCCCTTTTCCGTCCGATTCCAATTGTGAATCCCGGCAAGGAATGTGAAAAACGCGCCGATCGAAGACGCTGCGCTCCGCCTATCGGGCGGTCTGCGCGGCACTGACACAGGAGCCCGAGCCCAGGATGGCGGAACATTCGGACCCCAATGCCCCGTGGAAAACACCTTCAGGTATCGGCACGTCAGTCGTCACGGCGGCGCTATTCGTTTTCTTCCTGCAGTACCTGCCCGTGGTCGCCGCCGGTGAGCCAGTGCGCTGGGTGATCCCCTGGATTCCCAGTCTCGACATAAACCTTACCTTCTGGATCGACGGGCTGAGCCTGATGTTCGCGCTGCTGATCACCGGGATCGGCGCGATGGTGATGCTCTATGCGGCGAAATACCTGGCCGGGCATCCGCAATATGACCGCTTCGCGCTCTATCTGTTCAGCTTCATGCTCTCGATGCTTGGGCTTGTGCTGGCGGATAACCTGATCGCGTTGTTCGTGTTCTGGGAACTGACGACGTTCACTTCCTATCTGCTGATCGGCTTTACGCATACCGACCCGAAATCGCGCCGGAATGCGCTTCAGGCGCTGCTTCTGACAGCAGCGGGCGGGCTGGCGCTGCTGGCGGGCTTCATCCTGATCGGGATCACGCAGGGCACGTTCGAGATGTCGGAACTGAATGCCGCGGGCAGTATTGCCGGGCAGCCCTTCTATCTTGGCATCCTGATCCTGGTGCTGCTGGGTGCCTTCACCAAGTCGGCGCAGGTGCCGTTCCATTTCTGGTTGCCCAACGCCATGGCCGCGCCCACACCAGTCTCGGCCTATCTGCACTCGGCCACGATGGTGAAGGGGGGCGTCTATCTGCTGGCGCGAATGCATCCGAGCCTGTCGGGCAGCGATGTCTGGGTCTGGGTACTGACGATCTTCGGCGCCGTGACAGCGGTCTTCGCCTCTTTCATGGCCTTGCGCCAGACTGACCTGAAACAGACGCTGGCCTATACCACCCTGATGGCGCTTGGCACGTTGATCATGTTCCTGGCAGGCTCGACCGGCTACGCGATCACGGCCGCGATGACCTTCCTGCTGGTGCATTCGCTCTACAAGGCGGGGCTCTTCCTGATGATCGGCGTGGTCGATCACGCGACCCATACACGCGATGCCAACCTGCTGGGCGGGCTGAGATCCGCAATGCCGGTCACGGCGATGGCAGCCGCAGCAGCAGGGCTGGCAATGGCGGGCATACCGCCTTTCCTTGGCTTCATCGCCAAGGAAGTCGCCTATGCTGGCGCGCTGGAGATGCGGCTGTGGCTCTTTGTCGTGCCGATGGCGCTGGTGGCCTTTGCGCTGATGTTCGCCGTTGCCGGTATCGTGGCCTACAAGCCCTTCTTCGGCCCGCAGGGCAAGCTGCCCCATGAGCCGCATGAAGGCCCCTGGCCGATGCTGCTGGGGCCGGTGACGCTGGGGGTGCTGGGGCTGCTGTTCGGGCTGATGCCGGGGCTGACCGCCTATTTCCTGATCGAACCCGCTGTGGCCGCCGTCATGGGCGCGCCCGACACTGGCGGCCGGGTCAAGCTCTGGGCCGGATTCAACCTGCCGCTGCTCCTGAGCCTGATCACCTTCGCGCTGGGCTTCGTGCTCTATCGCGTGCATCTGGACCTGCGCGCGAGGCTTGCCCGGATCGAGGCGCGCGCGCCCGATCTCGATGCAGGCTGGGATGTTTTCCTCGATCGCTTCATGGCGCTGGCAAAGGGACAGACACGCCTGATCCAGACCGGCGTGCTGCGCCAGTACATGTTTACCACCTTCGCGGTCTTTGCCGTGACCGTGTTCATCACGCTGCTGGCGCGCGATGTGGGCGGGCTGACGCTCGGGTTCGGTGGCCTGAGCTTCATGGAATGGGGCGTTGCGGCCCTGATCGTCGCGGGTACGGTGCTGGTGCTGCTGACCTCTTCGCGAATCGTGGCACTGGTGGGGCTTGGCGTGGTGGGGATCGGGGTAGCGCTGATCTTCATCATGTATTCCGCCCCCGATGTGGCGATCACGCAGCTTCTGGTGGAATTGCTGGTCGTGGTGCTGCTGGCGCTGGCCTTCCTGAAGATGCCCAATCTTGACCCGAGCGGGGCGCAGAGCCACAGCTTTGCCAATGCGGTTCTGGCCGGCGCCGTGGGGGTCCTGACCACGGTCGTGGTGCTGCTGGTGGTCGATCAGCCCTTCGACAGGCGGCTGAGCGATTTCTTCGAGGCCGCAAGCTGGACCGAGGCCTTCGGGCGCAACATCGTCAATGTCATCCTTGTGGACTTCCGCACGCTCGACACCTTTGGCGAGATCGCGGTGGTTCTGATTGCGGCCCTTGGTGCCTTTGCGCTGCTCAAGGGGGCGGCGCGGGCGCGGGTCGGAAAGGAGGATCGGGAATGAACTCCATCATCTTCACTGCCGCCGCACGGTTGCTGGTGTCGCTGCTGTTCGTGTTTTCGCTGTTCATGCTGCTGCGCGGGCACCATCTGCCCGGTGGCGGCTTCATCGGCGGGCTGATCGGGGCCGTGGCATTCATCGTCTATTCACTGGCCTGCGGTCCTGCCGAGGCGCGCAAGGCGTTGCGCATCACCCCCGAGACCATCGCCATGCTGGGGCTGGGACTTGCCCTGCTGGCCGGGATGTTCTCGTTCTTTCTGGGCGATCCGCTGTTTACCGGGCAATGGTACTGGGTGGGTGGTGACAGCTACGAGACATCGGCCTTTTCGCTCAACACGGTGCTGGTGTTCGATATCGGCGTCTATCTGGTGGTGCTGGGGGGAATTCTCTCGCTCACCTATGCCTTCGAGGAGGAGACCTGACCATGGAAGCCCTGACCGCAATCGTGATCGGCGTGCTGACGGCGGCCTCTGTCTATCTGATGCTGGCGCGCAACTTCATGCGCTTCCTGTTCGGGCTGGTGCTGCTGTCGAACGCGGCCAACCTGACGATATTTGCCTCGGGGCGCATGACCAAGGGCGCCCCGGCGCTGGTGCCCTATGGCGCGGACGCGCCCGTTGGCGTGGTGGGCAACGCATTGCCGCAGGCGCTGGTGCTGACAGCCATCGTCATCGGTTTCGGGCTGCTGGCCTTCACGCTGGCGCTGGCCTTCGAGGCCTATCGCCGGATGCGCAGCGTGGATACCGATGACATGAGATTCGCCGAACCGAAGGAGGACGCCAGCAAATGAGTTGGGTTCTTGTCATGCCTATCGCTGTTCCCTTCGCGACGGCGGTGGTGGCCTATCTTGCGCGAAACTATCCGGCCGGACGCTGGATCTCGCTGGCGGGGTCCGCCCTGTCGCTGGTGGCGTCTGCGGTTCTGATGGTCGCGGTGCTGAATGAAGGCGTCATTGCGGCGCAGATGTCGAACTGGGACGCACCTTTCGGGATCACGCTGGTCGCCGATTACCTTGGTGCCGTGATGGTGGTGATCACCGCCATCACCGGGCTTGCAACGGCGATCTATGCCTTGGGCGAGATTCCCGAGCATGTCGAGAGTCTGGGCTTTCACGCGCTCTTTCAAGTGCTGATTGCCGGGGTGACGGGCGCCTTCCTGACCGGCGACCTGTTCAACCTTTATGTCTGGTTCGAGGTGATGCTGATCGCGTCGTTCTCGCTGCTGGTCCTCGGCGGCGGCAAGGAAAGGCTGGACGCGGGCATCAAGTATGTGGCGCTGAACCTCGTCTCCACGCTGATCTTCCTGTCGGGGATCGGACTGCTCTACGGGATGACCGGCACGCTGAACATGGCCGACCTGCGCGACTCGGTGGCGGCGGTCGAGAACCAGGGGCTGGTTACGGTCATCGCCATGATGTTCATGGTGGGATTCGGTGTGAAGGCAGCAGTGTTTCCGCTGTTCTTCTGGCTGCCCGCCAGCTATCACACGCCCTATTTTGCCATTTCTGCGGTGTTTGCGGGGCTGCTGACCAAGGTGGGGGTCTATGCGCTGATGCGCATGTTCACGTTGGTCTTTGTAGGCGATGTCGGCTTTACCCATGAAATCCTGATCTGGGTCTCGGCGCTGACCATGTTCACCGGGGTCATCGGGGCTGCCGCGCAGACCGATTTCCGCAAGATCCTGTCCTTCCACATCATCAGCCAGATCGGCTACATGACGCTGGGGCTGGCGCTGTTCACGCCGCTGGCCCTGATGGGGGGCGTGTTCTATCTGGTCCACCACATCATCGTGAAGGCAAATCTGTTCTTCGTCGCCGGGCTGGCACAGCAATATGCAGGCAGCACGGACCTCAACCGCATCGGCGGACTTTACAAGTCCGCACCGCTGCTGGCCGCGCTGTTCATCATCCCGGCCTTTTCGCTGGCAGGGTTCCCGCCGCTCTCGGGATTCTGGGCGAAATACCTGATCGTGAAGGCCGCGCTGGAAATCGATGCATGGTTCATCGCTTTCGTCGCCCTTCTGGTCGGCCTGCTCACGATCTTCTCGATGACCAAGATCTGGGGCATGGCCTTCTGGAAGCCCCATCCCGACGGGATCGATCCGACGCCCGACCGTGCACCGGCAGGTGTAACGCGCGCGATGATCATTCCGATCGCAGGGCTTGCGACCATGACGATCGTGATCGGCTTTTTCCCCGAACCCTTCGTGCAATTCGCGCAGACTGCCGCCGAACAGTTGCTCGACCCGACGGATTATGTTGAGACGGTTCTGGGGGTACAGCCATGAACGGACTTGTCATCAACCTGCTGCTGGCCTTTGCCTGGGCCGCGATGACCGGAGATTTCAGCTTCCTGTCGCTGGCGACCGGTGCGGTTCTCGGGTTCTTCGCGCTCTGGATCTCGCAACCGCTCACCGGGATCGACAGTCTCTATTTCAAGCGATCCTGGCGCTCGGTATATCTGGCTCTGTTCTTCCTGTGGGAGTTGCTGCTCTCGTCGATAAAGGTGGCCTGGGACGTGATCCGGCCCGTACCCCGCAACAGGCCTGCACTGATCGAGATCCCGCTCAGCGTGAAATCGGATTTCGAGATCCTGCTGCTGACCAACCTGATCTCGCTCACGCCCGGCACGCTGAGCGTCGATGTCACCGAGGACCGAGAAACGCTCATCGTCCATGCCATGTTTGCGGATGATGTCGATGCAATCCGGCGCGACATCAAGGACGGTTTCGAGCACCTGATCATGGGGGTATTCGAGAAATGACCGGACAGGCTTTCCTGGGCTTTGCCACGCAAGCCTCGCTGTTGATGATCCTGCTGGGCTTGGCCGTGGCCTTCATCCGGCTCGCCAGGGGGCCCTCGCTTGCCGACCGGGTGGTTGCGCTCGACATGATGACCGTGACCATCATCTCCTTCTGCGGGGTCTACGCCGTGTTCATGGACGAACCGTCCTTCCTTGATGTCGCCATCGTGCTGGCCCTGGTGGGTTTTCTCGCCACGGTGGCACTCGCGCGCTATGCCGAGCGGCGGCTGGAACGCGACAAGGAGCAGCAGAGACTGGCCCAGGCAGAGGAGACCAAGCCATGATGGATGTTCTGGTGGGGTTGTTTCTGATTGCCGGTGCGGGCTTCGTGATGATCGCGGCCATCGGCATTGTCCGGCTGCCCGATCTGCTGACCCGGATGCATGCCTCGACCAAGGCCGGCACATTGGGCGCGCTTCTGGTTCTGGTCGGGCTCGGGCTGCACGAAGGGTCCAGCGAAGTTATCAGCAAGGTTGTCGCCACCTCGCTGTTTCTGCTGCTGACGGCCCCCATAGCTGCCCACATGATCGGGCGGGCACATGCCAGGGTGATGCAGAAGCTCAAGGACAAGGACCGCACATAGGGCCGAGGCGGCAAGAACCGGGCTTGCAGGGCGAGGGGCCAAATGGGACACGGCCATGGACGCGACAGTTGCCTGTCAGCGTCTTTCCGGACCGGGTGCGAAACGCCTCAGGCTTCGGGCGAAGCGTTCCGGCTCGCTCAGGAATGGCGCATGGCCCGAGCGGTCGAAAACCTCGTGCTGCTTGCCCTGCGGCGCCTCTACCGCATCAAACCACTCGGCGGCCAGTTCGACAGGAGTGTTGAGATCCTGCGCGCCCGAGATCAACAGCATCGGCACCGGCATCATCGGCACCTCGGTGATCAGGTCGCGGGCGCGGTAGTCGGGCCACATCCGCGCGCTGCCCCGGGTGGCGCCATCGAGCCAGCGCCGCAGATCACCCAGAGAGTATTCCGGTGCGCGGATCAACATGCCCCCCAGCCGCCAAACCGGCACATTCATGCCCCCCGCCATAGGTATCGAGCTTCTGCATCATCCCGACATAGGCGGCATGCTCCAGAAGCGCCGCGGGCGCGGCATCTTCCAGCCAACGCAGGTGCTCGCCACGGCGCTCCGCCCGGATAAGCGGGCCGAGGCGGTCCAGCGTCACGTTGACCCCACGCGCGGTGCTGACCTGCTGACCAACACCGATATAACCTGCGTAATCCTTGGGTCAGAGGACGACCAGCCGCGCGCCCAGAATCGCGCCCCAGGAATAGCCCAGCACGAGGAGCCGGTCAGTTCCCAGCCGGGCCTGCAAGTGGCGCGTGACTGCGTGGGCATCCTGCACGAACTGCTCCAGCGTCATGTTGGCGGGGTCGAAATCGCTCGGGCTGGACTTGCCTGCGCCGCGCTGGCCCCAGTGGACCACGACGAAATCGCACTCCAGCGCGCGGGTGGTGGCATGGGCCAGCGGCATCTGCGCCGCCCCCGGCCCGCCATGCGGCCACAACAGCACCGGCGCGCTGCGGTCCTTACCACGGATCAGCAGCCATTGCGTCATGCCGCCGATCTGGACAGGCTCCAGCACCGCAATCGGGTCGGGACCGGTGAGGGCCGGCGTGCGGCCGGGAAGCGCCTTCCACCCCAGCACGAGGGCGGCGGCCAGAAGCAAGAGAAGCGCCGCAGCGCTGCGAAAGGCTCAGGGCACCCTGGCCACGTCCAACCCCCGCCAGACCGGCCAGATCAGCGCGGCGGGGCCGAAGCCCATCAAGGCGTAGAGTACCAGATCGAAGGCCAGGAAAGGTCCACCGAAGAAAACCCAGGTGTAGAAGGTGCCAAGGAACACCGAGACCCCCAAGACCGCGATCTTCATCAGCATCGGGATCGCCAGCAGGTCGCCCACGGGGTGGCCCCGCCACAGCAACACTGCGGTCAGACCGGTCAGCGGCAGGGCAAAGGCCAGGTCCAGCGCGAAGATCGTCTGCCCCGGCAAGGGCTGTCGCGCGGCCATAGCGGGCAGAAGCTGCGCCAGCCATAGGCCCGTGAACAGAACCACCAGCAGTCCGAACAGCCCCGCCACCGCGCGTCGGGGTGGTGGGCGGGGACTGGCCGTTACTGCCCCGGTATCCACCGCGCGCAGGAACAGCAGCGCCGCGAACACCGACAATGACAGCACGGCCAGATACAGCAGCCAGACCGGGTTCATCACCCGGTCGAAACTGTAGAGCCCGTAGGCGTAGATCAGGTAGCCGATCAGCCCCGCCCAGATCAGCCAGCCCTTGTCCCAGCCCCGCCGCAGCCTTGCGTTGACCGCCAGCAAAGCCAGCGCGCCTTGTGCCGAGATCGTGTCCTGACTCCAGGCGCCCGGGCGCAGATGGTCGGGGACGGCGGCGTAAGCGTCGGGCAGCAACAGTGCCGCGGCGACAGCGGCCAGCGTCAGCACGGCGGCAGCGTCCGAGAGGCGCAACAGAAGGGGCGCGGCGGCGGGGGCGATCATGTCAGAACTCCGCGCTTGTGATCGTGGCGAGGAAGAAGGGCGCATAGTCCGGCGTCCCCCACATGTTACCCAGTTCGACGCGCGCGGGGATCAGGAAACCCTGATAGCGCGCCATTTCCAGCATGCGCCCGCCGAAGGGTTGCAGGCGGTGGATTTTGTCGGGGTTGGCGTCGGTCCAGCGCAGGGCCCAGACCTCAATGGGGCTGCCCTCGGCATCCAGCGTGATCTGCATCGGCTCGATCCCCTGCACATCGGCAAACCGCACTTCCGCGCTGTCCGGCCCGGTCTGCACCCATTCCGCGCCGAATTGCGGCAGCAGGCTGGCCGGGGCCCAGACCGCTTCCAACATCACCCGTGTCGCAGCGGCACTTGCGTGGTCATCCGTTCCACCGATACGCGCCAGCGGTATCAGGCCACGCAGCCAGAACTTGGTCCAGCTTTCCACGTCACCCTGCGCGCGGTGATAGCCATCCGAGCCGGCGAATTGCATCAACCCTTCCCCCACTTCGGCCTGCCAGACGAAGCCCCGGTCGGGCGGCGCGAGGACCTGGCGCGCGGTCATCGGCATGGGGTTGCCGTTCATGATGAAGCTGCCCTCCATCTGAAGCCGCACGCTGGGGTGCAAGGGTGTCCCCGGTTCAATCGCGCGGGCGAAATAGCGCTGGGCGACCTCGGGCAGGCCTGCTGTCATGGCCGGATCGTAACGCGGCGGATCAGCCTCGCGCGCGGCCTCCAGCGCCGCCCAGACCCGTGCCGCCTGCGCCCTGTCTCGGGAATGGACCCAGAGGCCAAGGACAACAGCGGCGATCAGAAGGGCCGCGAGAGTGAAAAACAAGAACTTCAAAAGGGTCATCGGCAAGGTTCCTGCAAGGGCGCACAGGAGTCAAGATTCATCCCGTGGGGTATTGGAAGCGTGCAAATCGCCGACACACGCCCGGAGGGTCGCAACCTTGCCCGCCAGCTACCTGCGTTGTCGGGAAACGGCGTTCGGGCCGATGCGCGGTTCTTCTCAGGACGCGCGCGGCACGGCCCCGGCTGCAAGCCGGGCTGCAATTGCGAAAGCTGTTGTCTGCACATCGCGTGGTCTCCAGCGGGGTCGGGTCGCCCGGTCTGTCATGCCCGCGACCCTAAGCTGCAGCGCAGCACGCCGCTATGATCCGGATCAAGTGGCAAGTTCGACCAGGACTGTCAGGATCCCACCCGCGCAGACCAGATAGACGAGCACGGGCGCAAGCGTGCGGGCGAGCACCTCGCCATCGCGCCCTGTCAGGCCAACCGTGGCGGTGCCTGCGATGATGTTGTGCGGCGCAAGGGCATTGCCGATGGCGGCGCCTACGCCCTGAGCCGCAGCCATGGGCATCGGCGGCAACTCGAGCGCGCGGGCGGTGGCGGCCTGAAACTCGGTGAACAGGATGTTCGATGCCGTTGCCGAACCGCTGACAAAGGTTCCCAGAGCGCCAACGAACGGGGCCAGCAGCGGCCAGAGCGCGCCCGCCTGCGCCGCTGCCTCGGCCGCCTGCGCGATCAGTCCGCCATGCACCATCAGTCGCGCAAGCGTCAACATTACCAGAAGTGCCAGTGCGACAGGGATCAGCCTGCGCAGGGCCGCGCTCAGGGCTGGCATGAGCGTCGCGCGACGCCCGGTCATGAGCGCCGCGAACCCCAGCCCCAGCGCCAGAAGGCTTCCGGGGTGATACAGCGGCGCGCTCCCGCCCGAATAGGCGCCCCATGTCCAGCCCAGCCAGAGGGCCGACAGGGCCTGTTGCAGCGGCGCAATCAGGCGCGTGGCCAGAACCAGCACGAGGATCAGCAGATAGGGCATCAGATCCGCGAGCGTCCAGCCGGCCTGGCTCTGGCCTGTGTTCCTGCGCACGAGCGCAGCAAAGACCACCCCTCCGATAAGTGCTCCGCCCAGCGTCGGCAGTTCCGGTCCTGCGATCAGGGCAAGGGTCGTCGCGGGCAGGATGAAACACAGCGCCGCCAGCAGTGCGAGGCCGATCTGACGGCGCGTCAGCGGTTCATCACTCGCCAGCCGCATCACCGCCAGCGCCAGCAAGGCCATTGGCAGGGCATGCAGTGCCATCGTCCATCCCGCAAGCCCCGGCGATGTCAGGCTCAACAATTCGATCTGTGCCAGGGCAGGCGTGCCCACGGCCCCGAAGGATACGCCCCCCGCATGCCCCAGCAGCGCCAGCGCCACCGCCCGGACCGGCGCAAAGCCCAGCCCCACCAGCAAGGGCGCGCCGAGCGCAACCGGCGTGCCGAAGCCTGCAGCCCCTTCCATGAACAACCCGAAAAACCAGGCGATGAGCAGCGCCTGTACCGCACGGTCGCCGCTGACCCGGGCCAGTGCCTGCCGCAGGCGCTCCAGCGCGCCGACGCGCGACTGGAATTCGAATATCACAAGGGCAGGCAGGATGATCCACAGGATCGTTGCAGTGCTGCTTGTGGCCTCCAGCGAAACCCCCGCCAGCAGGGTGCCGCTCAGGGCGCCCGCACTCCAGACCACCAGCAGCGCCACGCCAAGTCCCGCTGCCCCGGCCATCGCCGCGCGCCAGTTCAGCACGGTCATGGCCAGAAGCACGACCAGAAGCGGCAGGGCTGCGAGCAGCGCAGGCATGTCAGTCGGGCAATGTCACGGGATACAGCGCCACGCCTTCACGCTGAAAGCAGGTGATATTGTCGATCGTGGTCCGGGCAATCGCCTGCAGCGCCTCGCGGGTAAAGAACCCCTGATGGCCGGTGATCAGCACATTGGGGAATGTCAGAAGCCGCGCAAAGACATCATCGGGGATGTAGCTCTGCGAAAGGTCCTCGAAGAACAGATCACCCTCTTCTTCATAGACATCCAGTCCCAATGTGCCGATCTGCCCGGATTTCAGCCCCCGGATGACCGCGCGCGTATCGACCACGGCCCCGCGCGAGGTGTTGACCAGCATCACGCCGCGCTTCATCCGCGCGATGGCCGCGTCATCTATCAGGTGATGCGTCCGGGGCGTCAGCGGGCATTGCAGCGTGATGATGTCCGAGCGCGCGAGGAGTTCGGCCATCTCGACATAACGCACGCCCATTGCCTCGCATTCCGCACTGGGGTCGGGGTCGCTTGCAAGCACCTCGCATCCGAAGCCGGTCAGGATGCGCGCCAGAACCGTGCCGATCAGCCCGGTTCCGACAATACCCGCGACCTTGCCATGCATGTCGAAGCCCATCATCCCGTCCAGCGCGAAATTGCCCTCGCGCACCCGGTTGAAGGCGCGATGGGTCTTGCGGTTGAGCGTCAGGATCAGCGCCACCGTATGCTCGGCCACGGCATGTGGCGAATAGGCGGGCACGCGGGCAACCACCATCCCTGCCTCGCGGGCGGCGCGCAGGTCGACATGATTGAACCCGGCCGACCGCAACGCGATCAGGCCGACACCCATTTCCGAGAGAGCAGCAATCACGTCACGCCCGAGATCGTCATTGACGAAGGCGCAGACCGCCTGCGCCCCCTGCGCCAGTCGCGCGGCGTCAGGGTTCAGACGGGCCTCGTGAAACTGCAACTCCAGTGCAGCACCCTGTGCCGCTTCCCTTAGGAACACCAAGTCATGAGGCTTGGCGCTGAAGATATCCATGCGCATGAGGCACCCCGATCCGGCCAGCATCAAACACCTGTCACGATAGGATCAACCGCGATGGGCAGCAAGGCGGCTCGCGGCTCTTTCGACAATCAGCGCCCTGCGCGACGACAGGGCATGTCATGTTGCGGTTTCTGGCCCGAAGGCACGGCGGCGGAGGAGCGCGCGCGGTTCAAGGATGAGCGCAGCCACATGCCCCCGGTTGCGAATCGCCGGGCGGAACCGGGAGGGTTGACGCCGAATTGCAGGGCATGACGGTCATGACATGCGGCGCTGTCTGGCGGACGCAGGTCGGCATCGCCGCACGCCGGGCGCACCGCGTCCCGGACAGGCGTCCGGACCGCAGGTTCAGGCTGTGCGCTGGAATCGCTTGTCAAACGGCCATTTGGGCGTAATCTCTAAACGTCGAATTCGGAGGACAGCGCATGCACGACCGTGCACCATATCTGATCATCGCCCTTTGCCTGTCCATGACTTCGGCGCAGGCGCAGGGGCTGGGCAGCGAATTCCGCGGAACGGACGACCCGGCAGAAATTCCGCGTGGCGTGATCGGCATCGACCTGACACCCGGCGAACAGATGCGTGGCCTGCCGCGTTTCGACAGCGCGGATCTTGAAGACTTCATCGAAGAGGCCGTCACACGGCAGACACTGAGTGCAGAGGAACTGGCGGAAAAGTTCGGCACAGTCTCGCGCAACAGGAACGGCGAGGTCCAGAACGAGATTGCGGGCGAGCGCTTTTTCAATGCGCCGCTGCCGGACGCACCCGAACTTGACCAGCGCTCTGCACAGGGTGCTCCGGAAATTCTGGCGCTGATCGACGATCTGACGCCGCGAAGCGCAACTCCCGGCAATGCCCGCCGCGTGGGCGATGGCACGGTCTGGCCCTATCGCTCGATTGGGCTTATCGTCGCGCTTGACAGTTTCGAGAACATCATCGGAAGCTGCTCTGCAGCACTTGTCGGCCCGCGCACGGTGCTGAGTGCTGCGCATTGCTTCTTCGATCATGAGACGGGCTGGATCGATGATGTGCTCTTCGTCCCCGGCGTGACAGATCTGAAGACCTTCGGCCCGCCTTTCGGCGCTTTCGGCTGGGAAGACATGCATATCGCTTCGGCCTATATCACCGAGTATGACGGCACCGTGCTGTCCACTGTCCCCTACGACATCGCCATCCTTCACCTGGATACGGATATCGGTAATCATCTTGGCTGGTTGCAGGTCCAGATGGTTGATGGCCAGTTGCCCGGCTACCTGTCCAATCTGGTTGGCTATCCGGGCGACATGCCCTTCGGGACGATGTGGTGGATGGGCTGCCCGGTCAGTTTCATCAACCAGCCGCCAAAATTCACCTTTCGCAACTGTGTCACGGCGCAAGGCACCAGTGGCGGACCGATGTACAACCACCAGCCTGCCAGTGACAGCCGCTTCATCCTCAATATAAATGTCGCGGGCAATGACGAGGTCAGCATTGGCCTGACCATAGACGAAGAGCATTTCCGCTGGTTGAGCGCACTCTGGAAATGATCGCCCCGCTGCGGGCCGGGCTGTTTGCGGCGGCCTTGCTCGCAGGTGCACCTGCCGGGGCGCTGGACTTCACGCTCGATCTGGACACGGGCGGACACCGCGGTGTGATCCGCAGCCTGTCTCTGTCTGCAGATGGACGGACACTCGCCACCGGCTCGGATGACAAGACGGTGCGGATCTGGGACATTGGCTCGGCAGAGTCGGTCGTCACGCTGCGCGGCCAGATCGGTCCTGGCTCAGAGGGGATCGTCAACGCCGTGGCCCTGTCGCCAGACGCCGCCCATGTGGCGGTCGGTGGTCATTTCGCCCCTCATGCCAGCACCGGTCAGCGGTTCGGGGATATCCGCATCTTCGATACCCGGTCTGGCCGGATCATGCAGCTTCTGGAGGGGCTCGACTATCCCGTCGAGGCGCTGAGCTATGCCCCCGAACGCGATGAACTGGCTGCCTCGGGTCAGGGAGGGATGGTGGCGCGCTGGCGGGCACCCTTCAGCACCGGCGCCACCGAGGCCTTGCCCATGCTCGACACAGAGGCGATGCGCGTGCGCGGGCTGGCCCATGCGCTGGAAGGAGAGCGGCTGATCGTGGCCACGCTCGATTACGGCCTGCGCATCTGGGACACACAAACCGATATGCTGGTCGGACAGGATCAGGGGCTGGACAGTCTGGCGGATATCCCCCTTACAGCGCTGTCGGTGGCACCGGATGGCGCGCTGTTCGCGCTGGCCGGCGCCGATGGACGGGTCGAGTTGCGCGCATCCGGCGATGGCCGGCTGGTCGCGTCGCTGCCGCAGCGCCCGTTCCGCCCCGATGCGCTGGCGCTGGGCGAGCGGCTGCTTGCGGTAGGCTGCGGATTTGGCTGCGGCACGGAGCATCGCAACGAAGTCTGGGACATCGAAACGCTGCGCCTTGTCGCCACGCACAAGGACCATGACGCGGCGATAACTGCGGCTGCACTCATTCGCGCGACGGATGATACGCCCGAGCAGGTGCTGTCGGCAGGGGGGCGGCACAACGAGATCCTGCGCTGGCAGCCCGCGTCGGGTGAGACTCTGGCGCGCATGGCGGGGCTTGGCTTGCCGGTTTCGGCTGTCGGGCTGTCCCGCGACGGGCTGCGCCTGGCATGGGGGCATGACGACCCCTGCCCCGAACGGAACATCTGCCCGGATCAGCTTGCTCCGCTCGACAGGCTCTATGACCTGCCAGCGGGTCCGCGCGGTTTCGACGGGTCCGAGCCGCGCGACACGGCAGACGTGGATGTCGCCCCCCTCCTGCGAAGCCTGATGCGCACGAACGATGCCACGCTTGCGCTGGAAACCTCTCGCCGCAGTGCATTCGAAGGCGATGTGCTGCGGCTGGACCGCCCGGACGGGGGCACCGAACTGCGTCGCGGCGCGGGCGACGGGTACTTCCACGCATCGGCCAGCCTGTTGCCGCAAGGGGCGCTTTTGGTCACAGGCGGAGCCAACGGCATCCTTACCCTGCATGAACAGACGGGCAGCTTTTCGCGCGAATTTGTCGGCCATACCGGAACGGTTCTGGCGCTGGCGGCCGCAGAGGATGCGGGGCGGCTGGTCTCGGGCAGCGCGGACCAGACCCTGCGGCTGTGGAACCTGCAGACGGGCACGAGCATTATATCGGGCTTTGTCGCAGGCGACCACTGGATCTGGTGGACCGAGGAAGGCTATTATCATTCCTCTCCCGCTGCGGATGACATTGTCGGATGGCATATCAATCAAGGCCCGGACAAGGCCGCGCGCTATGTGCGCGCGCGCCAGCTGCGTCGGCATCTGCACAATCCGGCGGTGATCCGTCAGGCGCTGATCATGGGCGATTCCCTGCAAGCGACCGGGTTGCTGATGGGTGATACGCTGGGGCTTGACGCGCTTCTGGTGCATCAGCCCCCGGAATTCGATCTGCGCATCGCCGAGGAAATCCCGGCACCCGCCGGCCAGGTGGCAATCGAACTGACGGGTGCAAGCGCCGAGGAACTTGCCGATTGGGGCATCGCGGTGATGGTCAACAATCGCCGCGTGCGGGCAGAGCCCCTGCTGCGCAGCGACCTTGCCGGGCGCTTTGTCTATCTGGTCGGGCTTGACGAGGGCGAGAATGACATCCGCGTGCAGTCGCGCGACGGGTTCGACAACATCACCGAGCGTGGCGCGCGGCGGCTGATGTCGCGGGCGGCCGCGGCACCGCGCGGGCGGTTGCATATTGCAGTCATCGGCATCGACTCCTATCCCGACCTGCCGCCCGAAGCCTGCGGCGGGCGGTCCTGTGATCTGGATTTCGCGGTCGCGGATGCGGCCGCCTTCCTGCAGACCGTGGCCGACAGGGTGGCTCCGCTGCATGAACCGGGCGAGATGCTCGTGATGCTGAGCGCCGCGTCGCTGGCGCGCGCGCCGCGCGCCACGGAAGCGGTCCGCGCATTGCTCGGCAATCGCCCCATTCTCGAGCCCACCCGTGCCGATATCCTGGACGAACTTGAGGATTTCTTCGCCCAGGCCGGGCCGGATGACACGACCTATCTGTTCCTTGCCGGGCATGGCGGCAATATCGAGGACGGGTATTTCATCTTTCCTGCCGATGCGCGCGCGCGCGGCTCCGAACTGCGCCGCGCCTCGCTGGTGGACTGGCGCGACCTGCAGGACCAGATCGATGCCGCCTATGGGCGGCGGATGCTGTTCATCGACACCTGCCATGCGGCCAATGCCGTCAACCCGCGCTTCCGCAAGGATGTCGCTGACAATCGCCTGATCGGCTTCACCGCAACGCTGGAAGAGGATGTCGCCATCGAGCGCGCCGAACTCGGGCATGGTGTGTTCACCTATGCACTGATCGAGGGCTTGCGGGGAAGGGCCGATACAGAAGGCTCGGGTGTGCGGCTGATGGCGCTTACGGACTATGTCGATACGCAGGTGCGCCTGCTGAGCAACGGCAAGCAGGTGCCGGTCTATCATCTGCCCGGCACGACGAATTTGGTGCTGACCCGCCCATGAGGCTGGTGGCGGCCTTTCTGAGCGTTATGCTGGCGGCCAGTGCCGCGGGGGCGACCTGTCCCGAAGACGACGCACCCTTTCCGGCGCAATATGCGGACCCGACACTTTTCGAGCGTGGCATCGCCGCAGTGGCAGGGCATCAGCCCTGGCACGAGCCGCTTGCGGCGGTGGTCGTGCCGCACCACCTGGAAGTGCCGGATCTGATCGCGGGCGGCATCGCGCTGATGCGCGCAGATCCTCCTCGGCGGATCGTGCTGCTGTTTCCCGATCACTTCAACCGGACAGGCCGGGGGTTTGCCACCACCACCCGCAGCTTCGAGACTGTCTTTGGCATGGTCCCCAATGACACGGACGCAACCCGCCGCCTGATCGCACAGGGCCTGCCCGAATCCTGCCTTTTCGAGTCGGATCACGGCATTGGCGCGCTGCTCCCGTTTGTCGCGCATTATCTGCCGGGCGTGCCCATCGTTCCGGTTGCCCTGTCGATCCACAGTCGCAAAGCCGACTGGGACAGGCTTGCCGGACTGCTGGCACCGCTTGTCGGCCCGGACGCGGTGATCGTGCAATCAACTGATTTCTCGCATTACCTGCCCCATCACGAGGCAAGGCTACGCGATCAGCAGGTGCTCAATATACTGTCTGCGGATGACGAGGGAGCGCTGCTGCGGCTGCATCAGCCGGACCATATCGACAGCCTTGCCGCACTCTACCTGACCCGCAGGCTCACGCAGAGGCCGGCGGTGGTGCTGGCCAACAGCAACCAGCAGGAACTGACAAGCACGCAACTGGCAGAGACGACAAGCTACATGGTCATCGCCTTTTCGGAAAACAGCGGCCCCATCGCGCGTCAACTGGTGGATGAGGAGGTTCTGGTTCTTGGCGGGGATCTGTTTCTCGGGCGCCGCATGCCGCAGTTGCTTGCGGACGAACTGGCAGAGCGGCGCGTGGCCGAGGCGCTGCTTGCCGCGACCGGAGGCAGCCCGCTTGTCGTCAATCTGGAAGGGGTGGTGCTGCAGGATATGCCCACCAACCTGCCGCATCTGACCCTCGGCATGCCCGCCGATGTGGTTGAGCGTTGGCTAAGGCGACTCAATGTGGTCGCCGTCGGGCTTGCCAACAACCATGCGATGGATCTGGGTGCATCCGGTCTGGCCGGGACGCGGGCAATGCTGACGGGCGCAGCTGTGCCGCATTTCGCCCATGGTGAGGCGATCGACCTTGCGGGGCTGACGCTTGTCGGATTGCGCGACATCTCGAACCGTGAGCCACCTTATGTCGATCTCGTCAGCGGGTCCGATTTTGACGCGCTCATCCAGCGCGACGGGGAGCGCCCTGTCGCGGCCTACTTTCACTGGGGGCGCGACGGGATGACCACACCTTCCGCGCGCGAACGCGTGCTTGCGCGCGAGGCCAGCAGGCGCGGCGTGAGCGTTCTCATCGGCTCGCATCCGCATGCGGCCTCTGCCGGACCCGAGTTGCTTGATGGCGGCGATGCGATCCTGTTCTTTTCGCTGGGAAACTTTCTCTTCGACCAGACCGGCGCGGATGTGTCCGGTGCCCTGGTCGAATTGCGCATCTTCCCGCAAGGCACTGTCTTTGCCCGCCAGCTTCCCCTGCCCAATCTGTTCGACATCGCCCGAGGGCAGGTGCCGGAAAGATAGATGTTGCGAGAATTGCCCAGAGAGCCGTAGCATCGGTTCATTCGTTCAAGGAGCCTTCAATGCGTCTGCTACCTGCCGCGTGCCTTCTGTCCGTGCTGTCGCTGCCGATGGCCACTCCTGCAAGCGCCGAGTACGGCACACAGGTCCAGGTCTTTTTCGAGGCCACGAGCGGCGAGACGGTCCGGCGGGTCGTGAAGCTGGTCGACCCTGATCCCGGGTCCGGCCTTGCCTTTCGCTGGCACCCTGCCCCGGGCAATACCGCCCCGCTTGACGCGCAGGGCCGCGCGCAGGGTGAAGGGCGCGTGGTCTGGCGGCTGGAGGGGCTGTCCGCGCATGATCCGCGCGCCTGGCATCACAGCTTCGAGGGCAGATTGCAGGCCGGGCGTCTTGAGGGCGAAGGGCGGCTGCGCTGGCGCGACGGGCGCGAGATGCGCGGGCATTTCGTGGCCGGGCGGCTGCACGGTCCTGGCCTGACGCGCGACCTTCATGGCAATATCATTGAAGCGCAGTTCGTCGATGGGCAGGCGCAAGGCGACGGGCTTTATCGCGCGCGCGCGGGCTGGGTCTGGCGCGGAGCTTTCGTCGATGGGCTCATGCAGGGCGCAGGCCAGATGACCGAGGCGGGTGGACGGCAATATGACATGCAGATGAATGCAGGCATGCCTTCCAGCGCCGCGCCATCAGGGCTGGTGGCACATCCGCTGATCGCCGGTCTTCGCCCGGTGCAGGGCGGCGCCAGCATGGCAGACCGCGCAGGGATCTCGGTCTATGTGGATCAGCGTCTGTCCGTCAATCAATGGGCAGGATACATGTCGCGCCCGGACGGCGAACGGGTCTTCATCCATCCCGCGAATGACGCGATGATCGATATCTGGGAGGGCAACCCATCCTGGAACGCGCGGATGATGCTTACTGACAGCCTGCCCGAAGATTGGAACGATAGCCGCGCACTTGTCGTGATCGATCTGGAAATGGAATCGGGCAGCCGGGCCACGCTGGAAGACCTCAGCCTGCAGATCGAGGCAAGCGCACCGCATCTGCGACCGATGATTCTCGGCCGGGAGCATCTCGGCTGCACCCCGTTTCAGCCGAGTTTCGAATTTCGCAACTTTGGCTGGGGCGCGGTAAAAAATCCGCGCATGAGGGTCCGCTTTGCCAACCCCGATGACATCGATTTTGACGACCCTTCTAGAACGCAGGACAGCACCGACTGGATTGCAGTGCCGGTGGCTGGCTTCGACGAGGGCAGCGATGTGGATTTGCGAGATGCTCTCAGCGCGCTCGGAGTGGAAATCGCGGGACTTGAAGCCGCCACTTTTCCATGCAGTGTCAGTTCGGATCTGGCTTCACGACACTCGGAGATGACGCAATGTGCCCGGGATGCCGTTCGATCGGGACTGTTCGGAGAACTTGCCGGGTATGTTGCCCAGGGCTGGGGCAAACTTCTTGGCACAAGTGCGCTGGCAGAACTGACCTATGACTGGACCGACTTCGCAGGAAACGTCACCACCGAAACCCGCAATTTCGAAGTTCCTGTTTCCCTTGGCTTGGTGGACATCACGTTGAGCATGGCGGAATGTGGCGCAGGAGGGGCCTGGCCCACAGAGGCGCGGCAATTCCACGACGACGCGCTGTCCGTCGATCGCATGGATTATGCGATTGACCTGCCGCTGCGCGGCAATCGCACGGTCGAATTTCTGGAATACGGTGTAAAGCTGCACGCTCCGCAGTCTTCCATGCACCTGTTTCAGGCGCAGGCCCGGTTTTCAGACGGGTCGATCCGGCTGTCACCGACAACGCTGTTCTACTTCCTGAACCCGCGCCTTGCGCAGTTCGACTCGGCGCTGATGCCCGCGCAATGCACCTTGACGATGGATGACACCGGCGGGTGCTGAGCGCGGCGCGCGGCCTCAATCCCTGCTCTCGGGCGGGGCGCGAAGGCTGGTTGCGAGGATATCCATGACCTCCAGCCAGAAGGCGCGTTCCGTTACGTCGGCTTCCGCCAGCGTCTGAGACAACCTGACCGGTGCATCCTCTGCGAAACGGTCGTGGTATTCGATGGCGGCCAGCACCTGATCGACACTGCATCCGTCGGGGCGGATGTCATAGACGGGCGCGTCGCGTTCCAGAGTTGCACAACGCTCAGCCGCCGCAAGATCGAGGCGCAGCAGCGCCGCCAGATCGCCCAGCACCAGCGGCGAGTCGCCAAAATAGCTGTGGCCCAGAAGATCGGCCACGATATCGGAGGCATCGAGCGTGTCCAGCCCCGCAAGGCGCACGGGTTCGCCCGAGGAATCGCCCGCTCGCGGCCCGCCATGAATGCGCCGCGAGACCAGAAGCGCGCGATCATTACGCGAGGCATAGAGCGAGACGCTCTGCGCGTGCTGTGCCAACCGATCGAGCCGCACGCTCAGTTCGTTGCGGTCCACATCCGGCGCCCCGAGGATGACATGTCCCAGCGCCCGGTCGGGATGATCGCGCAGGAACACGTCAAGGGCCTCCAGAAGATACCGGTTGCCCATGGAATGCGCGATCACATGCAATCTGCCAGGTCCGCCCGTGGCATGCAGCAGGAACTCGACCAGGGCCGGACGCGTCGCCAGCACGTTGTTTGCGTCGGCCAGATAGCCAAGCAGGGAACCGCGCGAGGGCCATGAGTAATAAAGCGCCTTGCCCGGAAACTCGAGATCATGCGCCAGTTGCGCCGCCCTGAGCGCACCGTCATGGAAGGTCACATTGTAGCCATGGATGAACAGCAGCCGGTCCTCGGCGCTGCAGCAGCCCTGCGCGAACAGGTTTGCCGCAAGCGTTTCGATACTGGCCAGAACCATATGCTGCATCGGGTCGGGATGACGGGTCAGGCTCCAGACCGCCGGCTGCTCGATCCGCCCGATGCGGTGCGTGGGCGGGATGGTGACTGTCAGCCGACCCAGTGTCAGCCCGGCAAGGTCCACCCCGAAACGCATGGCCGGGTCGCCGGAGCCGGTGTCGTTGCGATTGGTCCCGAACCAGACCGGCACTGCAATCGGCTTGCCCACGCGCGCGATCTCGGGGGCGTCCAGACGGGCCTGCAATTCGGCCAGTTCGGCGTCGATGAACGCAAGGTCGTCAGGCGCGAATTCCATCACCAGCGCGCGCAATGCCTCGAGCCGTGCCAGCAGGGCCGGGTTTGCAGGACCAAGGCGCGCGACAGCGGCATCATAGGCGGCAATGCCCATCTCGACCGCCTCCTCAAGGCGGTCCAGACGCAGGTGCGCCTCGGTCAGGAGGTCGAACACTTCCGTGCGGGCGGCGTCACTGGCTGGCAGAAGGTCAGGCAGTTCCCCGAGAAGATCGATCACGAGTGAGGGCTGGTCCTGCCCGAGCAGATGGCGGGCGATATCCAGCCGTGTCTGCACCGTATCGTCCATCGCCAGCAGCATGTCGATACCGGCGGCATCAACCCGTCCAGAACTGACCAGCGCCTCGAAAGTCTCGAACGCGGCGCGGTCGGGCAGTGCGGGCTCGGCCCCGGCCAGGCCGGACAGGAGCCCACCTGTGACGAAGGTTGCAGCGAATACAAGTCTGCGCATCGGGCCTTGTCCTTCGGATGAACGCCTAGCTGACGGGAACATTGTCAACCGAATAGACATAGACTGCGCCGCGCTGGCCGCGTTGCGCCGCGCGACGCGCCGCAAGCGACGCGCCGCCACGCGTGGTTTCGGCCCCGGCCATGGCCTCGATCATCGCGCCGAAGCCCGACATGGCCGCAGGGCCCCGACCAATGGCGCGCACGCCGGTCTGTTCCAGAAAGGACAGGTCGAGCGGGTTTGACTGCGGCTCGGCCGCAGTGACGATGACCATGAGCCGCTCGCGCCCGAAACTGGTATCGTCAAACTCGATGATCTCTTCGGAAAAGACAGCGTTCGCACTGCCCGCCTCGGCCGCACGCAGGCGCACAGGCGTTTCCAGCATCGAGGTGATGGCGTAATTCGAGGCGATATAGAGGATGTTGACATCAACCGGCGTGCTGCCCGTGTTCTCGACGCGGACATGGGCCGTGTTGCCGGGCTGGACAATGCTGTTGCGGTGCAGCACCAGTTCTTCGCCGCTGCCAAGCGGACTCATGAAGCCCGGCAGGCGGGTCACCTGCACGGAGACATCGCTTTGCGCGAAATCGTCGAACTGGGCCAGGCGCGACAGATTCGTGGCGCGATAGACCGCTCCCAGCGAACTGCGCAGCCAGAGCGTGACTGCCGACAGATCATCGCTGTCAAGCGGCCGCGAGAACGGCCGCTCGGTCGGGCGCAGCGACAGCGTCGCGCTATTGTCCAGCAGCCAAAGGCGGGGGGTGTCCGGTTGCGCACTTCCGGCCAGATATCGCGCTGGGTCATCGGACTGGGCAGCCTGCGCGCGCATGAGATCCAGCACCTCGGCTTCGCTGCGGATGACAAGGCGCAGATCGGCCGCCTCTCCGGGTGCGACAAGTCGCAGGCGGGCGGGCATGCGCTGATCCGCAGCGATGGTTTCGAGCAGGTCATGCACCTTGCGGGCAAGCGCGGGGTGGCCAGCAGCGCGCGTTGGAGGCGCAACGCTCAGTTCGAAATCGACCACTGTCTCGATCACCAGCGCATAGGCATTCTGCGGTATGTCGGCCAGCGCGATGGGTGGCAGTTCAGGGTCGGGCTGGTCCTGAACCTCGCCGAGTTGGCTGCGCAGCGCCGTCACATTGCGGATCTCGACCGCACCAAGCGCGCGCTCAATGCCATGGGCCGGGTCTGCCAGCACGGCCAGCCGGGTTCCGGGCGCCAGCAGATGCATGTGCCCCGCCGCGATTTCCCGCATATCCCCCTGCCCCGTGATCCGCCATTGCGGCACATGGCCAAGCCCGTCAGAGGTGTTGAAAAGGCGTTCATTCAAAGCCCCTTCGAACAGCGGCGAGGGACGGCTGCGGTTCATGCCGAGATAGGCGTGATGGATTGCCTGCCCCAGATGGCGATACTGCATGTTCGGGTTCTCGCGCATCCGCGACAGCAGGGTGAATGTGAAGAGCCCCATCTGCAGTGCCGCGTCGCTATGGGGCGGCAAGGGCAATTCCGGGGTCTCTTCCGTGGTCTGGGCGGCGAAGAAAGCGACCATCGGGGCGAGGTCCTCTTCCAGACCGACCTGACCGGCGGGGCCGAAAATGCTGCGCGGCCGCATCTGCTGCGGACCAAGCGCGCGACTGCGGGCGGGGGCCCACATATCGGGCGGAATGTCATAGCGGCGCAGGTCCACCTTGCGGCTGACCTCGCCCTCGGGGATGGCATCGAGCGCGCGGGTGATCGTGGCGGAATGACAGCAGTCGAACACGGCCCAGACCCGCGCGCGCTTGCGGCGAATGGCCGTGATGTCATCGCGTATGTCCTTGTCGACATAGCCATTGGGCCAATGTCCCAGCGCGCGGGTCATGCGTTGGACATCCTTCGGCATGAAGACCTGATCACGTCCGTCCACTTCCTCATCAGGAAAGCGGGCGGGTTGTTCGATGCCATGCCCCGCGAAATGAAGCATGACGAAATCACCGGGACCGGCGTCTTCGGCCAGTCGCTGCATTTCGGCCCGGATCGCGGCCAGCGTGGGTTCCGCCTGCGCGACGTCAAGGCCGGTCGCCAGCACCCTGACATCTTCGGGGGCAAATTGCACAGGCGCCTCGTCAAGCAGATAGGCCCGCATCATGAGCGCATCATTGTTCGGTCCTGCCAGCCATTCGCTGCGAAAAAGATTGGGGTATTGGGTCACTGCAACCAGCAATGCGTGATTGCGCCGGGGGCGGGTCTGTGCCTGTGACCCGAGCGGTGCCAAGGCCGGAAGCGCGCCCAGACCAAGGGCCGATCCGGTGCCCAGAAGAAAGGATCGACGGCGAAGCGGGACAGCAGACATCGGCGACTCCAGGGGTGCGATTTCACGTCATCACAGCAGAATGCCAGATGCTCTTATACCTGCTTCCATTCAGTCAAGCGAAAATTCCACGCAACCCGCAATCACCGCAGACATACGGGCTGCGCAGATACCCGAAATCGCGGCACGACGATCATCCGCTTTCTGTTGCTTTCCTGCAGGAGCAGGGCGCCCGGTTTCCTGTGTTTCACGCCCGCGGGACAGTAAGGCGCGAGTCCTGCGCGGACATCACGACATCCACCTTGCGTCCGGCCAGTCCGGCCAGCAGGGCCGCGCAGGCAAAATAGGCTGCTATTCCGAAACTCTGCAGCGGAAAATCGAACCCGAGATCGATCAGAAGCCCTGTCAGGGCCGGGCCAATCGCCGTGCCGAGCACCATGAACGCCCCCGACATCGCCCGGATCGCGCCAAGGTGACGCGTGCCATAGGCCTCGGCCCAGAACGTCCCCATCATCATCACATG
Source organism: Paracoccaceae bacterium (assembly GCA_007128135.1). Taxonomy (GTDB): domain Bacteria; phylum Pseudomonadota; class Alphaproteobacteria; order Rhodobacterales; family Rhodobacteraceae; genus Roseinatronobacter. The sequence goes on from SKYA01000047.1 coordinate 28,851, forward strand.
CAGCCCCGAGCCGATACCCAGCAAAACGATACCTGCGGCCCCCCAGCCGATGCCCGGCGCAAGGGCAAAGACGCAATAGCCCAGCATCAGTGGCAGCAGATAGAACCCCGCAAGCCGCCGACTGCCGATCCGGTCCACGATGCCGCCAGCCACCAGCATGAAGACAACACTCGTGACCGTGAACAGCGGAAACAGCGAGACCAGGCTGACATGGGTCCAACCCTTCGCCTCTGCCAGAGGGACCTGCTGGAAGAAGAAGGCCGTATTCCAGGCAGCCGGTCCGAGTAGGGCAGGCAGCATCAGCCAGAACACGGGATGACGCAAGACCTCGGCGCGTGTCCACATCCGCCCGGCCATGCCCAGCGCACCGCCCGACTGGTCATGAAACCGAGGCGTCCGCTCTCGTTGCAGCAACACCCAGAGCACCGGGATCATCAGCGACAGCCCCGCCGCAGCTGCAAGCCAGAGCAGCCGCCAGTCCATCACGCCCATCAGGGCGACAAAGCCGATGGGCAGCAACGCTTCGCCCATTGCAACCCCAAGGCCCGCAATCGAAACGGCCCGCCCGCGTCGCGCCACGAACCAGCGCGCCATGGCGACCATGGCGCAATGCCCCATCATCCCCTGCCCGAACAGCCGCAGCATGAATATGACAACCGCCAGCGCCCAGACCCCGCCGATAAAGGACATTGCCGCAGCGGCCAGGGCCAGTCCGGCCAGGATTGTCACGCCGATATGGCGGATACGGTAACGGTCCGTCAGGCTTCCGGCCCAGACCATGACGGCAGCAGAACTTGCCGTTGCAAAAGCATAGATCGCCCCCCAGCCGCCATGTGACAGACCATAAGCATTGCGGATTTCCCCCGCAAACACAGCGATGAAGAAGGTTTGCCCGAAACTGGATGCAAAGGTCAGCAGAAATCCTGCCAGCAGCCAGGCCGCATTGTTGCGCAGAAAACTTGGCAAGGGTTCCATGCGGGCAGGACCTATCGCGCGCAGCCGATGCAGCACGTCAGAACCGGGTCGAGATCCAGTCGGGACAGGCCGATGAAGTCACCACATTCCGAACACCAGCCGAATGACCCGTCGTCGAGCCGCATGATCGCTGCCTGTATGGCTCGCAACCGCGCCACGCGCCTTGTATCCTGCGCCGCGGCCATGGCCTGCTGCTGCATGGCGTCCATCCGGCTCAGCCGTCCGACACTCTGCTGATCCAGTTCCACGGGACGACGATCCAGGGCTGACTGCGCAGATGCCGTTCGCACCGCTTGCGCCTCGGCAAGCAGCCTGCCGCGATAACGCAGTGCGATTTCCTGATCTGTCGGGATACTCATGGACCCAGCTATCCAGAACTTGACGCGGGTTTCAAGCTGCAACCGCAAACTGTCCACCTGCGCGAGCGGCGCAGGACGGCGCCGCAGGTTTCGCCGTGTTCCGAGCAGATAGGAACCTCTGTCTGTCCGTCGCGAGCGGCAAATTACCGGCACACAATGAGTGATCTGTCGGGACGACTTGATTTGCAATCGCATACCGGGCAGCCTTGCTCCTGCGGCCAGCCGACTCTCCGGCAGAGGACAGGAGGACACAAGGACATGCATGGCGACACAGAGCAGACCTGGCTGCTTGAGGCCAGGCGCAAACTGTTCGGATATTCCTGCGCGCTCTGCTCCGATCTTCCGGGGGCTGAAGATCTCTATCAGGATACGGTTCTCCGGGCCATGACAGCGGGATCAGTGCCCAGAGACGCCGTGGCCTATCGTGTCTGGCTGTTTCGGATCATGCGCAATCTGTGGATCGACCGATTGCGGGCCGATGGACGTCTGCCCATCTTTGATGACGCGGCTGAGATCGACGGCCTGAGCAACGGTCACGCCGACGACCATGTGGTCAATGCCCTGGCGGTGCGGCAGGCCTTTGCCAGTCTGTCAAAGGCACATCGCGACATTCTGGCACTGGTCGACATATGTGGCTTCAGCTATGCGGAAGCGGCTCAGACGCTGGAAGTGCCCATCGGCACCATCATGAGCCGCCTCAGCAGCGCCCGCGCCGCGCTTGCCGCTAGGATGGAAGACGAGAAGAACGTGATTGCATTGCCGCTGCGCCGAAGCGCACGCCGAATTGGAGAAGGCGGATGAAAACGCCGGTTTCGGAAACCCGACTGAACGCATTCGTCGACAGTGAATTATCACCGTCAGAGGCGGCACTGGTCGCCGAAGCCGTCGCGGCAGACCCCACGCTTGCGAAACGCGTCGTTCGCCTTCACAAGATCAAGGCGGCGCTGGCGGCGTTCGGTGATGACCTACCGGTGCCGGAACTCCCACAGCCCGCACCGCACCGTCGCACCGCAAGGGGCAGACTGGTCGCGTCGGGAGCCATCGCCGCGACAGCCCTGTTGCTGCTGGTTTCCGTTTCCGTCCCGGTTTCGGCGCCAGAGCAGGGCGCGGCAGACCTGCCACGTCTCGCACAGCATGATCTCTGGCTGAGCACCACAACCGAAGCCGGGTCGCTCGAACTGCCCCGGGGTTTTGAATGGATGGGACCCGTTATGCGCGCCAGTGGTTTGCAGCTCGTCCATTCCCACAGCCATGACGACATCATGCATTTCGGCTTCAAGGGGGCAAATTCCTGCCGTCTCAGCCTGTTCGTCGCAACTTCGGCCACGCGTGACACAGCGCTGCAGGTGACATTGTCAGACCAGGTGCAGCATGCACAGTGGCAGACAGGACGCCTTGCCTTCGAAATGATCGCGCGCGACATGGCGCCCGCGCGTTTTGCGACTGTCGCGACTGGCCTTCAGCAAGGAAGCCGCGAGCATCAGGCAGAGTCGAAGCTGCGCATCGCGCTGCTCGAGTCGGCGCGGCTTCCCTGCCTGATCTGATTTTTTTTCCTGCTTGACCGAATATTCTGCATCTCCGAGTCGTCTTGAAAGATGAGGGGATGCGACAAGTTGGCGCAACCCCTCGCACTGACAGGCACTGGTCATGGGAGGACATTCAGGATGCCAAGGAAAGAACGCGGGCTCATCGAGCTTTATCATGACGACCCCGAACGCGCGGAATATCTGGTTTTCGGTCGCAAGGCGGGGCCGGACCGGCGCGGGTTCCTGAAAGGCGCGGGGCTGGCGTCGATGGGCGCGGTGCTGGGCACGACGATACCTTTCAGCGCCAACATGCCTGCCGGGCTGATGCCGGCGGCACTGGCCGAGACTGTCAGCGACTTCACCTTCGACGCCAAGCACGCTGACATGATCGTGCACAACGACCGCCCTGTGAATGTCGAGGCGGCGGTGCATCTGCTTGATGATGACGTGACACCCTTTGACAAGCATTTCATCCGCAACAACGGCACCATGCCCATGCCGATGAGCAAGGCCGACTGGCGCCTGAAGATCGACGGCGAGGTCAATGACGAGCTGGAACTGTCCTATGACCAGCTGATGAACGAGTTCGAGCATGTGACCTTCCGCGCGCAGCTTGAATGCGGCGGCAACGGTCGGGCGGGCTTCAACCCGTTGCCACGCGGAAACCCCTGGACCATCGGCGCGATCGGCAATGCCGAATGGACCGGCGTGCGGCTGTCCGACATCCTGCGCCGCGCCGGGCTGAAGCCCTCGGCCGTCTATACCGGTCATTACAGCTATGACGAGCATCTCTCGGGCGATCCAGACCGCCCGTCCATCTCGCGCGGGGGGCCCATCGACAAGATGATGGACCCGCACACCATCGTCGCGATCAAGATGAACGGCGAGGATATCCCCATCGAGCACGGCTATCCCGCACGCGTGGTTGCACCGGGCTGGGCGGGGTCGGTCAGCCAGAAATGGGTGACGCGCATCTGGGTGCGCGACCGCGAGCATGACGGGCCGGGCATGACCGGCCTGAGCTATCGGATGCCGCGCTTCCCGGTCGAGCCGGGTGCCGAGGTGGCGCATGAAGACATGATGGTGATGGGCTCGATGATCGTGAAATCCGCGATTACCAACCCGGTGGCGGGTGCCGAGGTGCGCGCAGGTGCACCGTTCGAGATTCGCGGTCAGGCTTGGGCCGGGGACAACCATGTGGTGCGGATGGAAACCTCGATCGATTTCGGGGCAACCTGGCAGACCGCTGAACTGCATGCCCCGCCAAACCGCTATTCCTGGCAACGCTGGAGGCAGACCATCATCCCGCCACAGGCCGGGTATTACGAGGTCTGGTCGCGCGCAACCGACAACCAGGGCAACAGCCAGCCCATGGTGGTGCCCGGCTGGAACCCCCGCGGCTACCTGAACAATGCCTGCCACCGCATCCATTTCATGGCCGTGTAAGGACCAGCGCATCACATGATGAAACTTTCTTCGACCTGCGGGGCGGCTCTTGCCGCCCTGCTTCTGACAGTGCCGTTGCAGGCAAGCGCAGAAGACCGCATCACCCGTCTGGCCGATGTGCCCGAGGATTTCGAATTCTATCCCCTGCCCCCCGGTGAAGGTGTCGACGAAGTCTATTATGGCTGCATCGCATGCCATTCGCTGCGGACCGTTACCAACGGTGGCTACTCGCGCCGCGTCTGGGACGAGCTTCTGGACTGGATGGTCGAGAATCAGGGCATGATGGAACCCGATCCGGAAATCCGGGAGATCATGCTGGACTATCTGGCAACCTATATCGGCGAGGATTGGGAAGGCTGATCCTTCCGGCGGTCCCGTGACGATCGGGTGGATTCAGGGGTAACGCGCCCTATCGGAGGCGTTTCGCACGAACATGGCGCATCGGCGCCGCCATGCGGACCAGTTCGCCGGGCGCGTCACTGCCACGCGCACATGGAGCATCGCCGCACGAAGCGCCAGGATCGCGCATTGGGCGATCCCGGCGTACGCGCGCTGTGCTCAGATGGCCATGCCTTCGACGATTGCCCGCATGTCCGACGTTTCGTCCAGCGACCAGAGAGTCCGGGCAATCTGTCGACTCCTGTCCTCATCGAAGACGAGACCGGACAGCGTGAGGAACTTTGCTTCCAGGGCTTCGTCGGTCAGCGGGTTCGCGGGAGCGCCATAGGGCTGATCGACCCGGCACTCCAGCTTGCGGCCATCAGTCAATTTCAAGGTTACGGTTGCCGGACGGGTCTTCGGGTAGGCCTTGTCGCAATCGGCATCGACGCTGACACTGATACGCCCGGCGATCTCGGCCGTTTCCGCATCGGCCCGTTGTGCGGGGCTGAACAGATCGACATCAGCGCGCCCGAACCGGGCCACAGTCGCGAGGACGAAGGGAATGCTCATCTGTGCCTCGGTAAACCCGCTCCAGCTTCGCAGGTCATGCGCGGCGGCAACCTTGTAGGTCCCGACATGAATGCCCGCGATGTCATCCGCGCTCAGGCTGTTGTCCTGCATGAGGCGCTGCAGGGCATCGATCGGCGCGTGGATATGCCGGCAGCAGGCATGCGGCTTGATATAGCACTCCGTGATTGCAAAGGGTGAACCGCTGCCTGTCGAGAGAATATCCATGCTGCCGTAATCAACCTCGCCGGTATCGCCACCTGCATAGGCGTGGAAGAACCCGTCGCGTGATTCCAGACAACCTGGGGGGCCCTGCAATCCGTTTTCGGCAAGCACCCCGGCAAGCAGGCCGCTGCGCGCGCCATAGCCTGCATGCAGGCGCTTCACCTCGCCGCCGTTCAGGAAGGTGAACAGGCCGGATGACGCCGAGCAGGCCGCACCAAAGGCGTGTTCGACCTGGTCAGCGGAAAACCCACGTATCACCGCCCAGACAGCGGCTGCACCGAAGACGCCGGTCGCGGGCGTGTTGTGGAAGCCGCGCCAGCGTGCCCGCGGATGCGCCGCTGCCGACAGGCGGCACATGACCTCGTATCCTGCAATCACTGCGCGCAGAAACCTGTCGCCATCACATTGGCTGTACCACGCTGCCGCCAGAGCGGCAGGGACGATGACCGTTCCGGGATGTACCGAGCCGTCGCGATATCCGTCATCCACCTCGAGCCCATGTCCGGCAGTCCCCGAGACGAGCGCCGCAGTCGTCAGGTCAAATCTCTCGGCGCGACCCGGCACCGGGACATCACCGGATGCGCCTGTCATCAGCACTGACTTGACAGCAATTTCCGTCGTGCCCTGCACGGCCCCGGAAATCAGCGCGCCGACCGTATCGAGCGTGTGATACCGTGCGCGATGCATTGTGCGTTCGTCGAACCCGACCGTCCCGGCCTGGGAAACGAATTCCGCAAGCGCGCGCGTCGCTCCGTAGCCCGCCGTGATCTTCTGATTGATTGTCATGGTCAACTCCAAATGCTGAGGCCGCAAGCATCGTCGCGATGGTGCAAGCCTGCTCTGATGCCCCGGGATGGAACGGTCTGCGCGCCTGGCGGTCGGCCCGATGTTATCGCCCTCAGCGCAGCAATGGCGACAATTGCCGACACATATGTGCCAGTTGCGGGCCGAGTTCTCCTTCGAGCTTCTCGCGCGTCACGACGAAGGACGGAGCGCCACACAGGGCCGCCTTCAGCGACTGGCCCGACGTCGAGATCAGCGGAGCACCCACGGCCCGCATGCCATGGCACCACTCGTCCTCGACGTAGCAATAGCCGCGCAGCCGGACCTGTTCGATCGCATCCTCGATCCTCGGGCGGATTTCGTTCCACCGCTCCTCGCCAAGTTTGGTTTTCAGCAACTCGAGAAAGAACTCTCGCTCTCGCTCCTCGAGGCCTGCCAGAAAGGCACGACCCACGGCGGTGGTCGCGATCGGCACGCGCGATCCTACTTCGAGATGCAGCGACGACAGGGAACTGGCATTGAACGCATCCACGATGATCATGCTGGAGCGATCCCGCGCCGCGAGCGCCACGGTCACGTCATGCCCCATCGCAAGCCTCAACATGGGGTCGCGCACGACCTGCCGGACCGGCATGTTCGACACAACCGCATAGCCAAGCGCGAGTATGGCTTCGGTCGGCTCGAACTTGCCTTCGCTCTTGACATGCCGCAGATACCCCAGTTCCGTCAGGGTGTGCGTCAGTCGCGTCACCGTGGCCCTGGGAATCCCGGTCGCAACCGAAAGCTCGCCGTTGCCCATGGGGCCCGCGCCGGGCTTGAATGCCCTCAGGATATCGAACCCGCGCGACAGAGAGTTGTTGAACTTTCGATCCTGACCCCGCTCCGGAGCTTCATCTTCGTGAAAATCCGTGGGCTCCAGCTCAGTACCAGAGGTTGATGCAATCTTCATTCATTTCCTCTGAAGCAAGTACACAATCAAGGGGTGCGATTGCGCTTCATTGACATGATGTCCGGTCAATTCGCACCCATTCTAACGCCATTATTCAAGATTGCCATACTGCCTAGTAAAACTCAATACCTGAATTTGGAACTATAGACTCCAAAACCAATGACATTTGCGCGGCGGAGCATGCACTTGATGGCCACGCCTCCTCCCACATAGGAATGCGGGAGACTTGCGCGGCACCGCTGCACCCGACGCGGTCCACTCGGCGATCCGGCCTGAATCACGCCATTGCCCAGCGCTCTGCGAACATTCGTCCGCCTGCGCCTGCAAGTCCGACATCGCTATCGGCGAAATCGGCGTAGAACAATATCGCCGACTCGACCGATTTTCCACGAACATTGCTCTGGTGTGTATGCGTGATGACAAGATTTATCAGATCATGCGACATGTTACGCGCAAACATCTTGTGCGCAACATAGACGGCATGCTGGATTTGCGCGCCCAGTGCACTCGTACGCGACGGACGCGGGCTGTGCGCCGGATCCATGACAGGCGCGGCCGGATCCGGCTCGGTCTCGACGGGCTTGCTTGCGTCATGCAGCAGGGCGGCAGCAAGCAGCGCGTCATGATCGATCGCGACCCCCTGAATCCGTTCGGCAATTTCGGCAAGGCTCATCGCCATGGCGGTGACGCCCCGGATATGCTCGACAAGTGTCCGGTGCTTTTCGCTGGAATTGTTCTTGGGCACATGATGGATGTCGTCCCACGCCATTTCCCCAAGGATTTCACACCAGATACCAGTGACATTCTCCCTGAGTTCCAGATCCCCTATTCGGGAAATCTCGGGAAAAACCGAGAGAACATGCTCAATTTCAGTCCGGCTGGCCATTGACGTTACTCCGTTTCCGTTTCGGTAGGGTCGGCAACCAGCGCCGCCCTGTAGAGACCAAGAACCCGATCGGTCATGTCCCGGCACATTCCGGTATAGTTCGCCGGGTCGAGAAGGCTTCGAACGTCACTTTCCGACAGATGCGCGGTGATGGTACTGTCCTCCAGCAGGACATCCTGAAGCCTACGGTTCTCTTCGAGCCCCTTCTTGCAGAGGTCATAGACAAGTTCATGTGCCTTCTCGCGCCCGATATGCGGGGCAAGCCCCATCATGACGGCCTCCGCGACGACCATTCCCCTTGTCAGATCGAGATTCGCGATCATGCGGGACTTGTCGACAACAAGCCCCGGCAGGATCGACAGCAGGTTTTTCAGCGCGCCATCCAGGATGACGAAGGCTTCCGGGAGCAAGGTCCATTCGAGATGCATGGGGCCCGCGCTTCGCTCGTTTTCCTGGATCAGGACATCAAGGCTGAGTGACGCCTTCTCCCGCAACATCTTGGCCGCCGCAACGACTGGCTGACAGGTGATCGGGTTTCGTTTCTGTGGCAGGGTACTGCTCGCACCCCGACCGTGGATAAACGGCTCTGCAAGCTCGCCGATCTCTGTCCGGTTCAGGGTCAGGATTTCCCGTGCAATCTTGCCCAGACTGCCCCCGATGAGCGCAAGCAGCGCAGCAAGTTCTGTCCAGCCATCACGAGACACATGCCAGGTGATCGGCGGTGCGCAAAGATCAAGCTCGCGGAGCGTCTCGCGCTGCACATCGGCTGCCATTGCTCCGAGCGTGGCATTGGATCCGACCGCCCCGGCCACCTGCCCGACCAGCACGCGCGGACGGACCTGCTGCAACCTTTCCCGGTGGCGCAGGATTTCCGCAAGCCAGATGGCAACCTTGTAGCCGAAGGTGATCGGCGCTGCCTGTTGCGTGAGGGTTCTGCCCACCATGACCGTATCCCGATGAAGCTCAGCGGTCCGGGCAAGCACATGGCACAGTTCGTCCAGCCGCCCCTCAACGAGATCAAGCGCCTTGCGGAACTGCAGGACAGCGCCGGTGTCGGTCACATCCTGCGTCGTGCTGCCCCAGTGCACATATCGGGCGGCATCCGGGCCGACGGCCTTGGCGAGTTGGCGCACCATCGGCAGGATGGGAAACCCGACCCTTACGAATTCCTCCTGCATCTCTTGCTGGTCAATGAATTCTAGCCGTGCCTTCTGCTGGATCATGCGGCTGGCATCTTCCGGGATGATCCCCAGTCGTGCCTGTGCGCGGGCCAGCGCGGCCTCGAAGTCCAGCCAGGCCTGCAGCCTGCCATCATCCCCGAATATCTCTGCCATTTCCGAAGATGCGAACATCTTGCCGTAGTAGTCCGAGTCTATGGAAGAAACGCCCAACTCACTCTCCTTTTTCTTTCCAGGTCCGGCTTTCTCTGTTTTCACGTCAGGCTCCGGCATTGGTCAGCCGGAGCCGACACCATCTAGAACGGGTCAGGCGTGCGCAATGACAGCCCAAGGTTCGCCCTGCGACGCAGCCATCCGCTTGGCCGATACCGCGGGTCGCCTGTCAGCGACAGCAATCCCTCCAGAACGCTCAGGATCCTGCGTGGCCCGTAGAGGTTGCCCATTCCAAGAGGCCCCGCAGGATAGCCCAGCCCGACCTCAACCGCCCTGTCGATGTCTTCGGGCGTCGCGATCTGCTGCTGCGCGATTTCGCAGCCCAGATTCACGATCACTGCGACGATACGTTGTGCAACAAGCGCGACACTGTCATTGCACAGTGTCACCCTGGCACCGTCACGGGCGAAAAGGGCATGCGCTGCAGCGATCATCCCCGGATCAGCACCGACAGGGGCGACAAGACAGCGGCGCTTGCCCGCGAATCCGAAGAAGCTCTCGATCCCGATCGTGCGTGCGGGGTCATGGCCTTTCCCGGCACACAGGCTGGCACAGTCGCACCCGACAGGCGTTACCAGGATCAGGCTGTCACGGCCGGGGGTTGAAGCAGTGTCAAGCCGCGCGCCCAGCCTTTCAACCAGCGCGATCAGTTCGGGGGTGTTTCCATCCACGAAGACCATCTCAGGTAACGCGACTTCCGGGGTCGGCGGTTCTTGCAGTCGAAGGATCTTCTGCCCGTCATAGGCATAGAACCCCTTGCCCGTCTTGCGTCCGTGCAATCCCGCTGCCACCCTACGGCGCACGACCGGACTGGAGCGGTAGCGAGGATCGAAGAAATACTGCGCATGAATGGATTCCACGACCGAGCCGGAAACGTCGATACCGGTCAGGTCGAACAGTTCGAACGGACCCATCCGGAAGCCCGCCATCTCGCGCATGAGCGTGTCGATGTCCGGTGCCGAAGCCACGCAATCCTGCAAGAGCTGAAGTCCCTCGGTATAGAGCGCGCGGCCTGCATGGTTGACCACAAAGCCCGGGGTATCGGCACTGACGATCGGGTGGTGTCCAACAGCACGGGTCAGATCCGAGAGCGTCTCGACCAGGGAAGGGTCGGTCATCTCGCCCGGGATCACTTCGACCAGTTTCATCAGCGGCACAGGGTTGAAAAAGTGAAACCCAACAACGCGCCGGGGGTCCCGACAGCCAGCGGCGATGGCCGTGACCATCAGCGACGAGGTGTTTGTCGCAAGGATCGCATCGGCGCGCACCAGATCCTCGAGCTTGCGAAACAACTCCTGCTTGACGTCCAGACGCTCGGCGACTGCCTCGATGACCAGATCGGCCTCGCCGAATTCCTCCAGGCTGGAAACCAGCGTCAGCCGGGCGACCGCAGCGACGGCCTCGGCTTCGGCAAGATCACCTTTTTCGACGCGGCGATGAATCATTTTCGTGATGAAGGACTGCGCCTGTGCCGCAGCCCCGGCGTTCATGTCATTCAGCAGCACCCGATAGCCTGACTGAACGAAGAGCTGGACAATTCCCCGTCCCATGGTGCCTGCGCCGATGACGCCGATCACGCGAATGCGATCATGCATCGTCCACCGCCTTCGCCCTGAGGTGGATGAGGCCATCCACCGCGACCGCGCCCGCGCCTTCGGGACCAACCAGAACCGGGTTGATCTCGGCCCCCGCCACCGCCGCGCCACCTGGCGTGGCAAGTGCCGACAGCCGTGTCACGACCTGCGCAAGGGCCTCGAGGTCTCCCTTCTGCTGACCACGCGCACCGCGAAGCGGAGCGAAGCCTCTGACCTCGGCGATCATCTCGCGTGCGATCTCCAGTGTCACAGGCGCCAGCCGGACAGCAACATCGCGGTAGATCTCGGAAAGGATGCCCCCCATGCCGACCATGATCACCGGACCAGCGATCGGATCATCCAGAAAGCCGACGATCGCCTCGGCCAGCCCCTTGTGCATTGTCTGGACAAGAATGCCATCGGGTGTCACCTCCGGAAGATGCTGCGCCACGTTGCGGATGATGCGTGACCGGGCATCTTCCAGCGCAAGGGCGTCCGTCACGCCCAGCACGACGCCTCCAATATCCGATTTGTGCGCAATCCTGTCGGACAGGACCTTTGCCACCACCGGATAGGTCAGATCATCCGGGATCGGTTCGTTGAGGCCAAGAGTCCTGGTTTCGGCGACACGCACCCCGAGTTCGCGAAACACCGCGAGCGAGCGATCCTCATCCAGCGCCCCCGCGCCCGACAACAACCCGCCAACAGCCTCAGGCAGTGCAACACGCGGGAGTGCGCGCGGATCTCGCCAGCTCAGATAGGCATCAATGGCGTCAGCACAGGACTCGGGCGTGCGGAAGGCGGGGATGCCGGCCATTTGCAGCAGATCGAGCGACTCGACGGCATTCGGGCACAGAAAGGCCGTCACAGGCTTTCCCGCATCCGCCCATTTCACCAGCGGCCGGGTCGCCAGATCGGGGCGGAATTCCGATGACGAGCCGACCACCATCACTACCAGATCGACCGCGTCATTCCGCATCAGCGCGCCGACGCAGGTGTCCACCACCTCTTCACGGGCACCACCCATGGTCAGGTCGATGATGGGGGAGTCGCCCAGTTCCAGCCTGAACTCCCGCAAGGCCGCTTTCAGCGCCGGGTCCGGCGGCACCACGGTGACTCCACGTGCACCGAGATTGTCCGCCACCAGCGCCCCACCGCCCCCCGTTGTGGTGATAATCGAGACATTGCGTCCCTTCGCCTTTGGCCGGGCGGCCACCAGTGCGGGTGCCTCGATCAGCGTTTCGAACAACCTGACCCGCAGGATGCCCATATCGGCAAGGAAACTCTCCATCGCGGCGGCATTGCCCGCCAGCGCCCCGGTATGGGATTGCGCTATGCTGCGGCCCAGATCGGACTGGCCCAGGACATAGGCCAGGACTGGCTTGCCTCTTTTGCTGGCTTTCCAGGCCATGTTCTCGAGTTGATCGCGCTGGCGGAGTGTTTCGAGAAACAGGCAAACGACCTCAAGATCGTCGTCGTCCAGCATCATGGACGCTATCTCGCCCACAGAGAGGTCACATTCATTGCCGACCGAGACCAGCGTACCGAAATTGACGCCCCGTGCCTGCCCGCGCGAGACAAGCGCACCTATGAGGCTGCCGGATTGCGACACCAGACCCAGCTTTCCCGGCTGCATCCGGTCGCGTTCCAGAACGGCGTTGGGGCTGAGGGTCATCTTCGCGTTCACGTTGATCACGCCCATGCAGTTCGGCCCAAGCAGGCGCAACCCGCCCTCGCGCGCGATGGCGACGATACGTTCCTGCAGTGCCTCGCCCTCTGCCCCGGCCTCGGCAAAGCCACCGCTGAAGATGGACGCGCATCTGACGCCTGCCTCGATACAGTCGCGCAGGCTGGCCTCGACGGCATGTGTCGGCACCATCAGATAGGCGTGATCGACCGGCGCGCGGATGGCGCTCACCGAAGCATGGCATGGCAGGCCGAACAGTTCCTCGTAGCGCGGATTGACAGGATGGATGGCCCCGTCATAGCCATGCCGTGCAAGATAGCGCTGCGGGCGGCTGTTGTTCTTGGCGAGATCGGCAGAAGCACCGACGATAGCGATCGAGCGCGGACGCAACAGCGCCCCGGACAGAGCCGAGTCGAAAACCGGCTGCGCACTCATGAAGATACCTCTGCGACAGGACTCGCCGGTCGGGGCGGACGCTGCGAGAAGCGGCGCTCGAATATGCCCTCGGCGACACGGTTCTTCATCACTTCCAGGGAGCCGCCCGCGATCATCCAGCCGCGCGTCTTGCGGAAGCAGTATTCGACCAGATGTTCATCGCAGTAGCCTGTGCCGCCCATGATCTGGACCGCCTCATTGGCGCTGTCGAACCCGGCCCGGTTGCACATCAGCTTGGCCAGAGCGGTATCCTGCGCGGATGGAAGGCCGATATCTGCCTGCACGGCGGCGCGGTAGAGCAGCAGCCGCGCGGATTCCAGGGCCACCAGCATATCTGCGAATTTCCACTGCAATCCCTGAAACTCGCACAGGGGGCGGCCGAACTGCCTGCGCTCGACGGCATGCTCGCGCGCCGCATTGAAGGCAAATTCGCCCAGCGCGCGCGCGCGCGCGGCATTGCCGAGCCGCTCGGCGTTGAACCCGGCGATCTGCTTCTTGAACCCTCCTGGCCCCAGCAGGATGTCATCCGCCTCGATACGCACATCATCGAAGAAAAGCGGGCACCATTGCTCGGTGTTCATGTAGCTGCTGGGTTTGCCGAAGCTGAACCCCTCGCGCCCCCGCTCGATAATGACAGACCCGATATTCCCGACGCCGGGGCCGAACCGGCAATATATCAGGAAAACATCGGCTTCCGCAGAATGGCTGGTGAAAACCTTGGCGCCAGACAGCCTGTATCCGTCACCATCCGGCACGATCCTTGTTTCAAGATCGGTCACAGCCGAGCCCGCGCTCGCCTCGGTCATGCCAAGGCCGATGAGCGTTTCGCCACGAAGCATACCGGGCAGGTAACGTTCCTTCTGCATCGGCGAGGCATATTCCGCAAAGGTCCGTATGGCGCCGAAATTGCCTTGCTGGATCGCATCGGCCCCGCGCGGATCGGCAAGGGCAACCTCTTCGATGGCGATGATCGCATCCATGAGGGTTCCCCCCTGCCCGCCATCCGCCTCGGGTATGGTGATACCCAGCAGACCGGATTCTGCAGCAAGTCTTGCGGCATCGAGGGGAAAATTCGGATTATGCGCTCGCTTCAGCGCATCCGGCGCAAGGTGCGCTCTCGCAAATCGACGCACATTGTCGCGAAACATCTCCTGCTCGGGTGTGGGGTTGAAGTTCAAGACGAGGGTCCTCCATAGACGATTTGCTGGGGTGACGCATTCCAGGGCGGCAAGGCCGAGGCGCGCGGATGTTGCGACCGATCAGACATCGCGCCAGTTCGGCTCGCGTTTTTCAAGAAAGGCAGCGACGCCTTCCTGCAGATCGGAACTTACATAGAGACCGGGCTGGTGAGCGATCTCGAAGCGGAAGGCATCTTCGAGCGTGGCGGGCGGATCGCGAAAGACCTCGCGGACGGCGTGGCGTGCTCCGGGCGCAAGGCGGCTCAACCTGCCCACAAGCTCTGTTGCCGCCACTTCCGCGTGCCCCTTCTCGACAAGAAAGTCCGAAAGGCCGGAATCCTGCGCTTCTTCTGCGCCAAGCGAGCCGCCCAGAAGGAAAAGCCTGCGCGCGGCCTGACAACCCATCCGGGCCGTAACGGAACAGCTTGCGCCCAGATCCGGCATCAGTCCGACCTTCTCGAACGAGGTGATGAAGCGCGCCCCGCGCCCGACCACGATGAGATCGCACACTGCGGCCAGCGCCATGCCCGCCCCGGCACATATACCCTCGACTGCCGCAACAACAGGCTTGGGACTGGCATGTATGGACCGCGGCAGGGCCTGCGCGCCGATGATGCGGCTTACGCCCTCTGCGTGGGTCATCTGGCCCATCGTGCGCAGGTCGCCGCCTGCACAGAACGTCCTTTCATTGCCGGTCAGCACCATGCCATCAAGACCGGCGGACTCGTTGACGGTGCGGATGGCATCCATCAGGGCCTCGCGCATCGCGACATTCAGCGCATTGTGATTGGACGGCGCGGTCATGCGGATGATCGCGACACGGCCCGCGGTTTCGATCTTCACCGGGGCGGAAGTGGTTGCACCTTGCGTCATCGACCTTCTCTCCTCAGGCAAGATCGGGGCCGCGAACCCTTGGCCCATCCAGCCGCGACGCAGCGGGCCGTCCCCTCGTGATATCCGCCCGCAATGTCCCGACGACCACCGCATCCTCCCCGGAGAGGGTCAGCCGCCGATGGCAGCCTTTTCCGGTGGTGCGCAAACCGCCCTGCGGGCGGCCCTTCCGGCATCCGCACCACGCGCTCCCGAACCCGACCGGATCGCGCCGTCAGGAGATGCCAAGAGCACATATGCAAAGACGAAGACATCCGGTCCTGTTCCTGTTCAGCGGTGACTGGGTCATGCGTTGGCATCGAGCGCCACCGCGGCTTGCTGACGGCTTGCGCCATCTGTTTGCTAGAGTTCCTCCATCTGCCTCAGAATTTCTGCTGTATCGCCGCCCTGCACAGGTGAACGTCGCGACCTGGCATCCCTCGCGAATCCGAAATCAAGCGGGATCCCGGGGGTAAGATAAGGCCCGACGCCGGGCTGATCGACCCGGGCGAAGATCGGGTTGCGTTCCGAGCAGGCGGGATCGGACCGAACCAGGTCATCAAGGGTCTGATAGGGTCCCCAGAGCACGCGTCCGGCATCAAGGGCGGACGCCACATCGCGCAGATCGTGCTCGGCAAACCATGGCGCAAGCCGCAACTTGATGGCTTCGCGCAGCGTCCAGCGCCCTTCATCGGTATCAAGGCCGACACCAAAGGCACGCGCAAGATGCGCCATGCTTTCCGTTGTGCCGGTTGCCTCAAGAAGGGCCTCCCACTGACGGTTGCCGATCGCACAGACCATCACCCGCCTGTTGTCACGGGTGCCGAAGTCACTGCCGAAGGCACCGAACACATCATTTCCGGACGACTGACGCCTCTCGGGGCCGATCTCGGCCTCGGCGAGCATACCCAGATTGCCCAGCATCCAGAGTGCGCAATCCTCCAGCGACAGCCGGATGAAGCACCCTTTCCCCGTCATTCTTCGACGCCTTTCCGCCGCCAGCAGGCCCGATGCCGCGAGAAGTCCGCAGACCGTATCCCAGGCCGGCAACACCTGATTCACAGGCATGTCCATGCGCGCCTTTCCGGTCACGAAGGGCAGGCCGGTGCGGGCCTGGATGGTATAGTCTATCGCACCCTGTCCATCATGAGTGCCGCCGATGGCCAGCATGATGAGATCGGGTCGCGCGGCACTGAGTGCCGCATAGTCAAGCCAGGGCGCCTGCGGCATATTGGTGACAAGCATCCCCGTCTGCGCAACGATCCTCTGCGCGGTCCTTCTTCCATCGGCGTCACGCAGATCGATGGAGATCGAGCGTTTCGCCTTGTTCAGCCCTTGCCAGTACAGGCTTACCCCCTCGCGGCTTAGTGGCCAGCGTTTCGCGTCAGGGCCGCCGCCGGTCTGGTCGATACGGATTACCTCGGCCCCCATCTGCGCAAGGGACATACCCGCCAGCGGTGCCGCGACAAAGGCCGAAATCTCCACCAGCCTGAATCCACTCAGGATTCCGTCATTCATGACCCTCTCCACCCTCGCTGCCGGCTTCTGCCCGGCCCCTCCCTTTCCCTGCCTTGGCAAGAAAGGCGGCCATGCGCAGTTTCTGATCGTCGGTGTCGAACAGTAGTTGCAGGTTTCGCTGCTCGATCAGCAAGGCGCTGGCCAATGGCAGGTCCGCCCCCTCGATGACTGCGGATTTTATCATCTCGACAGCGGCGGGAGGCATCGCGGCAATGGCTTCCGCTCGGGCTATGGCGCGCGGCAGAACCATGTCATCCCTTTCCGCCAGATCGTTCACGATACCCCATTCCCTCGCAGTTGCGCCGTCCAGCGGTTCGCCGCTCCAGAGCAGATCCATCGCACGATGTCGTCCGACTAGCCGCACGAGCCTCTGGGTGCCTCCTGCGCCCGGCATGATGCCGAGCTTGATTTCAGGAAGCGCAAATCGCGTACCAGGGCCTGCGAAGACCATGTCGCACAGCAGCGCCAGTTCGAATCCGGCGCCATAGGCATATCCGTTCACTGCGGCGACAAGGGGCTTGCGATGCCCGAACACACGCGCCCAGAGACGCGCAAGACCAAGCCGGTGCAAATCCATCACGCTCGCATTCGCAAGAAGCGCGACATCCGCACCAGCTGCAAAGGCGGTCAGATCTCCGGTGATGACCGTCGCGCGAAGCATCGCGTCCGCTTCGATCGACTCGAGTTCGCCGACCAGGCGTCGCCGCATCTCGAGGTTGATCGCATTGCGCGCCTCGGGGCGGTTCAGTCGCAGGATAGCGATACCTGTGTCCGGCCGGTCTTCGCGGATAAGTGTCATGAAACCTCATGCAGGCTTGTGACGTGTCAAGACGCGCGCGCCGCGCGCACTGGAAGCGCGCTAGGCAAGGCGCCCCTCGTCAAGCGGCCAGTCCATATGCAGCGAGGCCTGGTGCGCAACGCCGAGCAAGCGCCCCTCGTCCAGTGGCCGCCCGATGATCTGAACGCCCACGGGCATGCCGTTGACATCAAGTCCGACAGGCATCGACAGGACCGGAACGCCAAGATAGTTGAACGGACGCGTCAGCCGGGTGATGACCGACACGACACCGAACACGGCATCCGGTTTTTCCATGTCCGCCTCTTCGCGCAGGGGTACCGGCACGGGTATGGTCGGACAGACCAGCACATCGAAATTACGCATCGAGCCGTTCAGGAAGGAACTGACGATCCGTGCCCGGAGCGAAAGGGCCTCGAGATATCGAACTGCGGGAATATGCAGCCCGGTTTCGGTGCGGGAAAACCCGGCCTGGGAGTATTTCTCCGGACTGCGGCGGATGGCGTCACCGTGCAGGGTTGCGGCCTCGGACTTGGACACGATATCGCCAAGCGCATAGCAGGCATCCATTTCCGGGAAGTCGGTGCTGCCCACCTGACCGAATATCCCCTCGAGCTTTGCAAGAAAGCGATCGAGCACTGTCTGGATACCCGGATCACAGTCTATGCCCAGATTGATGGTCCCGATACGGCTGTCGCCGATCCACGAGGCATCAAGGCAGGCGACGTAATCCGGCGACGGCACGTTCAGGCTTGTCGGGTCGTTCGGGTCATGTCCGGCGACAGCCTGCAGCATCAGGGCACAATCTTCGGCGCTTCGGGTTATCGGACCTATCGAGTCGAGCGAAAAGGACCGCGGGTAGCTTCCCGCCCGGGATACAAGACCATAGGTCGGCTTGAGTCCGAACACCCCGTTCACTGCAGCAGGCAGGCGCGTCGAGCCGCCGGTATCCGATCCGAGCGCCCCGAAGACGGTGCCAAGTGCGACGCTCACGCCAGAGCCGCTCGACGAGCCCCCGGCAATCCGCGAACTGTCCCAGGCATTGCAGCAATCCCCGAAGCCCGGGTTCTGCCCGGTCGGGCCACAGACCATCTCGTTGAGATTGAGCCCCCCGAGGTCAATTGCACCGGCCTGCTCAAGACGGGCGATCACGGTCGCGTCACGGCTTGCCAACTCATCGCGGTCGCGAATGAGGGAACCCACGGTCATTGGCAGGCCCGCATGCTCGAGACAGTCCTTATGCGCCAGCGGAATGCCATGCAGCGGTCCGCGCCACTGACCCGCCGCCGCCTCGCAGTCAAGGGTGTCTGCCTGCGCCATGGCACGCTCTTCATAGAGGCTGATGAAGGCATTGTGCTCAGCCTGGTGCCGTCTGGCCGAGGCCAGCGCAGTCTCGGTCAGTTCCTTGACCGTGGTCTCGCCGGCGCGCAGCCTTTGGGCACTCCGCGCAAGGCCGGGACCCGAGACCATCGAAAGCGAGCGCCCGTCGCGTTCGGCCGCCTCGGCAGAAGCCGCGCGCAAGGATGCCGATCCTGCCGGTCCTGTCCCCTCAAGACTGCGCGCCTGTCGGGAACAGTTGACAAGCAGAGCAAGATAGTCGCCCGGCTGGTCGTGATGGGTGAGTCTGCCATCCGCGACCTTGCGCACGGAAGAGTTGAGGCGCTCCAGTTCCGATGCAAGGCGCTCGGGTCTGGTCCGGGACGCGACGCCGTGCAATGACCTGCTGGCATGTTCGACCCAGAGGGTGGTTTTCGGGTCTGCTCCGGTCGCATTCATGACACGGCTCCTTTCCTGCGCAACTCTGCGATGTCTTCGGGCGTATGGCCCAGTTCTGAAAGCACTTCGTCCGTGTGCTGCCCGAAGGTCGGGGCGGCAATCCGCACCGCGGGGTCGGGCAAGGCGACGGAATCCTGTGCAAACTTCACGCACCCGGCAAACCCCAGATAGCTGCCCACGACGGGGTGCTCGAAACGTCTGATCATTCCCTCTTCTTTCACCTGCGGATCACTGAACATGTCCTCGACCTCGCGGACTGCCGCACATGGCACCCTGTCGCCGAACAACGCCTCCCATTCGCGCGCGCCGCGCGCCGCAAGCGCCTGTCGCAGCCGTCCAATGAGATATGGCGCGTTCTCGGCCCGCTTGCGGACAGAGTCGAAGCGCGAGTCCGCGGCCAGGTCCTGCAGTCCTGTCATCTCGCACAAGGCCTGCCAGAAATGCGGAGTGTTGGCGGATATGTAAAGGGTGCCTTCGCGCGTCGGATGCAGCCCGGTGATGCCACCGGAACGCATGTCTCGGAAGACGTTCCGCCCCTCGCCCTCGGCCCAGACAAGGCGCGCAGATTGCATGGCCAGCGCACTTCTGAGAAGCGACACACCGACATAGCTGCCCTTGCCAGTGCGTTCTCGCCTGAAAAGCGCGGCACTGACACCGCTCGCCAGCATCGAGGCCGCGTAGTAATCGACAACCGAACCGTACAGGATTTCCGGATGCCCGGGCTTGCCCTGCATCGCACACAGACCGGACACCGTCTGCAGCACCTGGTCGTAGCCTGCCTTGCCGGAATCGGGCCCCAGTTCACCATAGCCCGTCACGGCACAATAGATCAGCTTCGGATTGTGTTCGCGCAAGCTGTCATAATCGATTCCAAGGCGCGCAGGAACCGCTGGGCGGAAGTTGTGCACAAGCACGTCACTCGTCCGCACAAGCCCGATCAGGGCGGCAAGCCCCTCCTCGGTCTTCAGGTCAAGGACTATGCCGCGCTTGCCGCGGTTGACACCAAGAAAGGCGCGGCTCTCGTTTTCCAGCGTGGACGGATACTTGCGCAGGTTGTCGCCACCTGGCGGCTCGACCTTGATGACCTCGGCGCCCATATCCGCAAGCAGCGAACACCCGTAGGGACCGGCGATATAGGCGCTCAGGTCGAGAACCCGGATACCTTCCAGTGGTGGTGCCTCTCCGGGTTCCTCCGCTGTCCTGCTCTCGGTGTCTCGCGCGTTCGCCATCACTGCTGCGTCTCCTTGCCCTCGGGGTCCTGGCGGCTTTTCAGCCTGACTGTCGCGGGCCTGCATCCGGGCAGGCCCGCGACAGGGATGGAGTCCCTCCCCGCGAGGAAAGTCTCCGGTGTTGTTGTCAGTTCCCGATGCCGAGTTCTTCGACGATCACCTGCCATTGGGCATATTCCGCCAGCAGGATGTCCGTCAGCTGCTCGGGCGAGGACGGGGCCACCTGGCCACCGATACCTGACAGGAAGTTACCGAATCTCTCGGCCTCGATTGCATCAACAATGGCCGCGTTCATCGCATTCACGGTGTTCGGGTCAGTGCCTGCAGGCGCCAGCACACCCCACCAGTGCTCGAAGCTGAAGTCGATCCCGCTTTCCTGAACGGTGGGAATGTCCGGATGCGAGGGAACACGCGCGGGGCTGGTGAAGGCCAGCCGCGGCAGGTTTTCGGCCACCGAACCCGCAAGCGTGGCGATCGTCGTGAAGACGACATCCACGCGGCCGGCCGCGAGGTCAACCTGGGCATCGGCCGCCCCCGGATAGGGGATCATTTCCATCTGGATTCCCGCCGCCCGCGAGAACAGCTCGGTCAGGAAATGCGCGCTGTCACCGACCCCGGCAGTCCCATAGCTCAGTTCACCAGGTGCGGCCCGCGCGATGTCCGCGAACTCCATGATATCGGTTGCACCCAGCCCATCACGCGACACGATGATATAGGGCGACGTGCCGACGCGCGACACCGGAGCGAAGTCGGTGCTCAGATCAAATGGCACCGACTGGAATGCGGCATTTGTCGCGATCGTTGCCGAGGTGAAGAGAAAGGTGTAGCCATCCGGGCTGGAGGTTGCGACATGCGCCGCACCGATTGACCCGCCACCGCCGGCGCGGTTCTCGATGACAACCGGCTGCCCCAGCGATTCAGTAAGCTCCTGCGCAAGAAAGCGCGCGATCACGTCATTGCTGCCACCGGGCGAGAACGGCACAACGAACGTGATGGTTTGCGAAGGCCAGTCCTGAGCGAAGGCTTCGGTGCTGGTCGAACCGACAGCAGCCATCGCGAGGATGGTGGCCGCCGAGAACTTCAGTATTTCTCTTCTCTGCATCTGCGTCTCCCTTGGTTTCAATAGCCAGAATGCGCGACCCTGAGGTGGCGGGCCTCCCGACACTGCACCCGACTCCGTAACAAAGACGCGTCGGGATTACCACATAGTGAAATTACAAACTCTATTTGTCCATAGATTTTTTTACTTTTGTGAAATTTACTGTATATCTTGGCTAAGGACATGCTAAACTGAAATAGCACGAAGAGAAAGCGTATCGCTTATTTCGCAAGTTGGGAGGTTTCGTGAGAAGCAAGCTTTTCGTACCGGCGTCCAGGCCCGAACTCTTTCGGAAGGCGGAGGCGAGCGAGGCGGATGCGATTTCCTTCGACCTCGAAGATGCCGTGGATGCAGCGCGCAAGGACGAGGCGCGCGCCTTGCTTGCCGCATATCTGCGCAACCCGCGCGCGCATGACAAGCTGGTCATCGCCCGTGTGAACGCGATCGGAACCCCGGATTTCGAAGCGGATATCGCCGCGGTCCTGCATGACGGGCTGGACATCGTGAACCTTCCCAAGGTCGAGAATGCCGACCAGGTGCAGACCGCCATTGCCCATATCGAGGCGCAGCAAGCGTTCCGCGACCGGACCAGGCCGCTTGAGTATCTCGTCAATATCGAATCCGCCTCAGGGTTGCAGAACGCCGTGGCGATCGCGCGGGCACATCCCCGGATCATGGGGCTTCAGATCGGTTTCGGCGACCTGTTCGCGCCACTGGGCATCGCGCAGACCAACGTATTCGCCCTTGCTCAGGTGCGCTGGTGCGTTCGCATGGCCGCAGCAGATGCGGGCATCCACGCCTATGACGGTGCTTTTCTTGACATTGCGGCGGCGCAGGCGTTTCGTGAGGATGCGCGCGCAGCGCGCGACATGGGTTTTGTGGGCAAGACATGCATCCACCCGAGCCAGATCGCCCTGGCGAACGAGGTCTTTCGTGTCGATCCGGATGAACTCGCCTACGCGCAGAAAGTTGTTGCCGCAGCAGAAAAGGCGAAGGGTCGGGGCGTGGGGGCATTCGTGGTGGATGGACGCATGGTCGACGGGCCCTTCATTTCCCGCGCGTACCGGGTCGTGCGCGAGGCGCGGCGGCAATCCGCCAGGTCATGACTCAGCACGCGCTCCGGAACGGCAGGTTCCGGATGACCGGAGGGGAGACAGGAAGACATGTTCTCGCGAGACTACCGTGATATCGTTGGCGGCCTGATACTGGTCCTTCTGGGCCTCGCCTTTTCGGGATATGCCATCACCCAGTATGACCTGGGCACGCTTCGCCGCATGGGGCCGGGCATGTTTCCGGCGATGCTCGGGGCGGCCATGGCCTTGCTTGGCGTGCTGCAGGTTATACCGGCCCTGATGCGGCGCGGGCAGATGCCGGAAGTGCGCATCTTTTCGCCGATTTTCGTGCTGTCGGGATGCGCGGCCTTCGCGCTGACCTTGACGAGCTTCGGACTGCTGCCGGCCGTGGCGGCCCTGACCATTGTCAGTTCGCTCGCCGAGCTCGAGATCCGGCCATGGAGGCTCGGCCTGCTGGTTGTCGCACTCTGCCTGATCGCATGGCTCGTCTTCGGCATCGGCTTCGGCCTGAACCTTCCCATGTATCGCTGGCCATTCTGAAGGGACGCAGGACTTGGATATCTTCGCAAATCTCGTGCTCGGGCTGGAAACGGCGCTCAGTTACCAGAACCTCACCTATTGCCTGCTGGGTGTCGTTCTCGGAATGATCTTCGGGGTCATGCCCGGAATCGGCACGCTCGCATCCATCTCGATGCTCTTTCCGATCACCTTCTACCTGGAACCGACAACCGCGCTGATCATGCTTGCGGGTGTCTGGTATGGCTCGAGCTATGGCGGCAGCATTGCCTCCATTCTGCTGAACATTCCCGGCACGCCCTCGAGCGCCGTGACAGCCCTGGATGGCTACCCGATGTCGCGTCAGGGGCGCGGCGGGGTCGCATTGTTCATGACGACCGTGGCATCCTTTGTCGGCGGCTGCTTCGGCATCATCGTCCTGATTGCCTTCGCCCCGGTCATTGCGCCACACGCGCTGCGATTCGGCTCGGCAGAGTATTTTGCCCTCATGCTCTTCGGACTGGTGGCTGCTTCGACGATTTCGGCGGGATCCATGGTCAAGGGCCTGGCGATGGTCGTGCTCGGACTGATGCTGGGAACCGTGGGCGCGGACATGTATACCGGCATACCCAGGTTTTCCTTTGGCTTTCTCGAATTGTCGCAAGCGGTCAGCATCGTCGCTCTGGCGATGGGGATTTTCGGTGTCTCGGAAGTCATCACCATGATCCGACGCATCAAGCCGGGCGACATCGACCCCAAGAGCGTCACCATGCGCGCGATGATCCCGACCCGCGAGGACTGGCGCAGATCCTGGGCGCCGATGCTGCGCGGATCGGCCATCGGGACCTTTTTCGGAACCCTGCCCGGAACCGGCCCGTCGATCGCATCCTTCATGTCCTATGCAATGGAAAAGCGCAGCGCGGCTGAACCCGAACGATTCGGGAAAGGCGCAATCGAGGGAATCATGGGCCCCGAATCCGCGAACAACGCGGCCGACCAGACCGCCTTCATCCCGACCCTTACGCTGGGCATTCCGGGCAGCGCGACCATGGCGCTGATGCTCGGGGCGCTGATGGTCCACGGAATCGCGCCTGGCCCGACCCTGCTGACGCAGCAGGCGCCGCTGTTCTGGGGTCTGGTGATGAGTTTCTGGATCGGCAATCTGATGCTGCTTGTGCTCAACATTCCGATGATCGGCCTGTGGGTGCGCATGCTGATGATCCCCTACAACCTGCTCTATCCTGCCATCCTGATGTTCATCTGCATCGGCACCTATACCGTGAACAACTCGGTCTTCGATATCTGGCTGGTGGTTCTCTTCGGGTTCCTCGGCTATGTCATGCGGATATTCGAATGGCCTGCGGCGCCCCTGCTTCTGGGTTTTGTTCTGGGTCCGATGATGGAAAGCCACTTCCGACGGGCCCTGTTGCTGTCTCGTGGTGACTTCGCCACCTTTTTCGAGAGCACGATCGCGGCCACTGCAATGGGTCTGACACTCGCTGTTGTCCTTTGGGGAATGTGGTCATCACACAGGCGCCGCAAGAGCAGAATACTCGCACAAAATGTCGACTAGATCTCAGCAGTTCGGGCATTTCGTCCTGATCTATTCCGGCGCGCTCGTCTGCGGTGCCATAGGCTATCTCGTCAGTCTGCCCTTGCCGTGGATGATCGGGGCGATGGTTTTTGCCGCCGCCATGCGTCTGTCGGAGCAACCGGTCAATGTCCTGCCCATGACGCGCCCGATCGGTCAGGTCATCGTCGCCGCTTCGGTGGGCCTGTCCTTTACCCCTGCTGCGGTCGCGACCGTGACGACGATGTTCATCCCGATGATCAGCGCAGCAGTGCTGACGATCCTGGCCGGTTTTGTGGTCGCAGCAGTGCTGATGCGCATGGCGCGAGTCGATGTGATCACCGCGACGCTTTCGGCCATTCCGATGGGACCGGTCGAAAGCGCACATCTTGCAGAACGGCACGGGGTCTTCGCGGGGCCGATCGTCTTCAGCCAGACTCTGCGCATCATGCTTCTGGTCGTCTTTATCCCCCCTGTTCTGGTCTATTTCTCGGACACGATAGAACATCCGACGGCTGTCCTGCGAAGTGTTCACTGGTCCATGTCTGGTGCGCTCTCGCTTGCAGCGATCGGCCTCCTGGGCGCCATTGCCGCAAGAATGCTCAGGCTGGGAAATCCCTTTTTCATCGGCGCACTGGGCGGTGCGGCGGTAGCCTCCGCCCTGAGCCTGCCAGTGACGGCCTTTCCCTATCCCGCGCTTGTCCTGGCACAGATATTTCTCGGGGTATGGCTGGGCGCGGTGTTCGACCGGGAGTTGCTCCGCAATGCGACCGGATTCATTTCAGGCGCGGTCGTCTCGGCAATCCTTCTGGTGGTCATCTGCGCGGCAATCGGTTTCGGCATGACCTGGATTACCTCGGAGCCCTGGCAGGTCATGATCCTCGCGACAGCCCCCGGCAGTGTCACGGAAATGGCGCTCACGGCAAAGGTGCTGCAAGAGGGAATCGCCGTGGTGACCGCGTTTCATGTCGTCAGGATATTCATCATCCTTCCCTTTGCGCCCCTGATCATCGGCCTGACGGCCCGTTTCGCGAAAGCCTGGGGGCTTTGATGAGCACGCCCTTATCCCATCCGCGCCGGACCCCCGGGATTGATGCCGGCAAGGTTCGCTCTGCACCCGCAGGCAACCACAGGCACAAACCGGCAAATCCCTGAGATGGCGCCGTTCTTCACCGAAACAGGGGCTCCCGCATGACCGACGCATATATCTGTGACTACATCCGGACGCCAATAGGCCGATATGGCGGGGCGCTATCCGGCATGCGGGCGGACGACCT
Source organism: Paracoccaceae bacterium (assembly GCA_007128135.1). Taxonomy (GTDB): domain Bacteria; phylum Pseudomonadota; class Alphaproteobacteria; order Rhodobacterales; family Rhodobacteraceae; genus Roseinatronobacter. Next base: position 54,916 of record SKYA01000047.1, read on the forward strand.
CGGAGCGGTCCCGCTGCGCGCCCTGGCCGAGCGAAACCCTGAACTGGATCTGGCGCAGATAGACGAGGTTGTATTCGGCTGTGCGAATCAGGCCGGAGAAGACAACCGGAATGTCGCGCGGATGTCACTGCTGCTGGCCGGGTATCCCGAGACGGTGCCGGGAACGACCATCAACCGACTTTGCGGCTCTGGCATGGACGCGGTCCTGATTGCGGCACGGGCGATCAGATGCGGTGAGGCCGAGGTCGTCCTCGCAGGTGGCGTCGAGAGCATGAGTCGCGCGCCCTTCGTCATGCCCAAGGCCGAAGCCCCGTTTTCCCGCGCCGCTACGGTATTCGACACCACCATCGGCTGGCGCTTCGTCAATCCAGCGATGCTTGCGCAATACGGCGTCGACTCGATGCCAGAGACCGCAGAGAACGTCGCAGCGGAGTTCGGCATTTCGCGCGAGGACCAGGATGCCTTCGCGTGTCGCAGCCAGCAGAAGGCAGCGATCGCGTCGCGCAACGGCCGTCTTGCACAGGAGATTGTCCCGGTCACCGTCAGACGACCCAAGCGCGGTGATGTGGTTGTCAGCGAGGACGAACACCCCAGGCCGGACACAACTGCAGAAGGGCTTGCGACGCTCAGGGGTATCGTCAGGCCGGAAGGCAGCGTGACCGCCGGGAATGCAAGCGGCATCAATGACGGTGCGGCAGCACTGATTGTCGCCAGTATGGAGGGCGCGCGCAGGCAGGGTCTGACACCCGTCGCCAGGGTTCTTGGCGGCGCCACCGCTGGCGTGGCCCCCCGCATCATGGGCTTCGGTCCCGCCCCGGCATCACGAAAACTGATGGACCGTCTTGGCCTGTCGGAAGATGATCTTGCCGTGCTCGAACTCAATGAAGCTTTCGCCAGCCAGTGTCTCGCGACCCTGCGCGCACTTGGCGTGGCCGATGACGACCCGCGGGTCAATGCCAATGGCGGCGCCATCGCCCTCGGCCATCCGCTGGGCATGTCGGGCACGAGACTGATCGGCTCTGCCATGCTGCAACTCAAACCCGGTGAACGCGCTCTCTCGACGATGTGCATCGGTGTGGGTCAGGGGATTTCCATCGCGCTGGAGAGGGTCTGATGACCCGGTGGTTGCCCGCCTTTGCATGCTGGCAAGCACAGGGGCGCCCGTGCGTGGTGCAGGCAACCGGCCCGCGCCTGTCGGAAGGGCGCGTCACAAGACCTGTGCACGACATGCGGGCAGGTCTCGTCTGCAGGATCAGGTGCTCGGCACAGGGCCGCCATGGCCCGAGATCGAAGTCCTGCGGCGTCGGGACCCTGAAGAGCAGCGCATTCGCCGAAGAAAGGACATGACCTTGCTGGACAGTCTCATCGCGCAGGCCGGACGGGGAATCATTGCCCCCGGCGTTTACGACGCGCTCACAGCGCTCATCGCCGCACGGCAAGGATTTGACTGCCTGTATCTTTCCGGTGCCTCGCTGGCCTATTCCCGGCTTGGCCGGCCTGATATCGGACTGGTTTCCGTTTCCGAACTGGCAGAAACCGTTGCCCTGATCTGTGATCGTGTCGGGTTGCCCCTCATAGTGGATGGTGACACCGGATTCGGAAACGCGCTCAATGTTCAGCGGACCGTGCGCCAACTTGAACGCGCAGGCGCGGCGGCGATCCAGATCGAGGACCAGAGCTTTCCGAAAAGATGCGGGCACCTCCAGGGCAAGCGCCTTGTTTCAGTGACCGAGATGACCGGCAAGATCCGGGCCGCAACCGACGCGCGCCAGAATGCCGGTGTGAAGATTATTGCACGCACCGATGCGATTGCGGTCGAAGGCTTCGGGAACGCACTGGACCGTGCGCAGGCTTATCATGAAGCGGGCGCCGATATCCTGTTCATCGAAGCCCCTCGCACCCGTGACGAACTCGAGACAATCGGTCGGCGCTTCGGGCATGGGACACCTCTGGTCGCCAACATGGTCGAGGGCGGCAAGACCCCGCTGCACGCCGCCGATGATCTGATCGCGATGGGTTACCGGATCGTCATCTTCCCGGGCGGCGCGGCGCGGGCCATGGCAAGGCAGGCGCAAGACTATTACTCCAGCCTGTTCAGAACAGGCTCGAACGCAGCATTTCATGACAGGATGTTCGATCTTGACACCCTGAACGCCACCATCGGCTTGCAGGAGATGCTCGATCTTGGCCGTGACTACGACCTCAACCCCGATCAAGTGGCCGCCGAAACCAGAAAGCCCCCTTCTGCCTGAACTCACCAGCCCTGCTATCACCCGCGCGCGCCTTCTGCCGGAGCCCCTTGCGGGGAAACCTGCTCCGCCTGATGCGGCGGCTTGTTCAGGCAGGCGCGGACCGACCTCGGTCTGGCTGAAGGCTGGAACCGGCGCACCCTAACCCATTCGCGCGCCATCATGTGGCGAGAAATAGGAAGCCCTGGACAGGTCAAACCCGACATCCAATGTCTTGCCGGGCATGGCTCTGGTGTCTGCGGACAGGCGCGAGGTGACTTCCTTGCCGCCCAGACGCGCGACCACGAACGTATCCGCGCCCGCGGGTTCGACGACTTCGATCATTACCGAGCCGTTCTGCACCAGCGGGCCGTGGCGCTGTCCGGCCTCGACGATATCCTCGGGGCGCAGACCCAGAAGTATGTCGCCCGACAAACCTGTCACCCGCGGATCATGCAGGCGGATCGACTCGCCGCTTTCACAGCCGATTTCGATCATGCTGCCCTCTTGCGCGGGTACAGCGCGCGCAGGGATCAGGTTCATCGCGGGACTGCCCATGAAATCCGCCACAAAGGTATTGGCAGGACGGGTATAGATTTCATGGGGGGTGCCGATCTGCTGGATCACGCCGCCTTTCATCACCACGATCTTGGTGGCAAGGGTCATCGCCTCGATCTGGTCATGTGTCACATAGACCATGCTTGCCCCCAGATCCTGATGCAGCCGCTTGATTTCGGTTCGCATCTCGACACGCAGCTTCGCATCAAGGTTGGACAGGGGCTCATCAAACAGGAAGAGTGCCGGATCGCGCACAAGGGCGCGCCCCATTGCGACACGCTGGCGCTGGCCGCCTGACAACTGTCCCGGTCGGCGGTTCAGAAGCGGCTGGATCTGAAGCTGCCGCGCCACCTCGGCCAGCTTCGCGGCCTGCGTGGCCTTGTCCACGCCGCGCACCTGCATGCCGAAGGTGATATTCCTGGCCACGCTCATGGTCGGGTAAAGCGCGTAGGACTGGAATACCATGGCGATATTGCGGTCCTTGGGACTGACCTCGGTCATGTCCTGCCCGCCGATGCGGATACTGCCGCCACTGATCGGCTCCAGCCCGGCGATGCAGTTCAGCAATGTGGACTTGCCGCAACCCGAAGGACCAACCAGCACCAGAAACTCGCCCTTGTTGATCGAGACATTTATGTCCTTCAGGATTTCGGTCGCGCCGTAATTCTTGAACAGACCCTGGATTTCCAGAATGGGGGACATGGGTTATCCTTTCACCGATCCGGCGGTCAGACCGCGGATGAAGTATTTTCCTGCGACGACATAGACCAGCAATGTCGGCAGCGCGGCGATGATCGCGGCGGCCATGTCAACATTGTATTCCTTGACGCCCGTAGTGGAGTTGACGATGTTGTTCAGCGCGACCGTGACAGGTTGCGTTCCAGCCTGGCTGAAACTGACCCCGAACAGGAAATCGTTCCAGATCTGGGTAAACTGCCAGATGACCGTGACCACGATTATGGGCAGGGACAGCGGCAGGAAGACCGACCAGAAGATGCGAAAGAAGCCCGCGCCGTCTATCTTCGCGGCCTTGGTCAGTTCTGCCGGAATGGTGACATAGTAATTGCGGAAAAACAGCGTGGTGAAGCCAATCCCGTAGATCACATGCACGAAGATTAACCCCGGTATGGTGCCCGCGATGCCGATGATGCCAAGCGTGCGCGCCATGGGCAGGAGCACCACCTGAAACGGGATGAAGCAGCCGAACAGCATGAGCGAGAAGATCAGGTTTGCCCCGCGAAAGCGCCATTGCGCGATGACATAGCCATTCATCGCTCCGATCAGGGTCGAAATTGCGACCGCTGGCACAGCCAGCATGACCGAGTTCCAGAAGAACGGCTGCAACCCGTCGCAGCGAATGCCGGTGCAGGCACCTGACCAGGCGGTCTTCCAGGGCTCCAGCGTGATTTCCCGCGGCAGTGCCAGAAGCGAACCCGAGCGAATTTCCTCGAGATTCTTGAGCGAGGTCGTCAGCATCACGAAGAGCGGCAACAGATACCAGAACGCAAACACGCCAAGCATGAGATACAGGCCCCAGCGCAGTGCAATCCGCGCGCCGCGCGAACGCGAGGGCGGGCGATAGCTCACATCAGTCATGTTTCGACCTCAGTTCCGAATAGAGGTAGGGGACGACGATGGCGAAGACGATCATCATCATGACCATCGCACTGGCCGCTGCCTGCCCGATATCGCCGCGCGAAAACGCCATTGCATACATGTAAGTCGCGGGCAGATCGGTCGCATAGCCCGGCCCGCCCCCGGTCAGGGCAATGACCAGATCGAAGCTCTTGATCGCAAGATGGGCAAGGACGATGAAGGCGGACAGGAAGATCGGCGCCATCGAGGGGATGATGATGGCAGTGTAGATCCGGTGTGTGGGGATGCCATCAACCTGCGCGGCCTTGATGATCTCCCCGTCCACCGACCGCAACCCTGCCAGAAACAGCGCCATCACGAAGCCCGAGGCCTGCCAGACGCCGGCGATGACGATCGTGTAGATCGCCATCTTGGGGTCGGTGATCCAGTCAAAGCGGAAATTCTCGAATCCCCAGCCCCGCACCATGGCTTCGATCCCGAGACCGGGGTTCAGCATCCATTTCCATGCCGTTCCGGTCACGATAAGCGACAGCGCCATCGGATACAGGTAGATCGTGCGCAACACCCCCTCGGTGCGGATTTTCTGATCCAGGAAAATCGCCAGCAGAAGGCCAAGGATCATCGAAATGCCGATGAACAACACCCCGAACACGAACAGGTTGTTCAGCGCGACCTCCCACCGTGGCGAAGCGAAAAGGCGCTGATACTGGATGGTGCCGACAATGTCGTAATTGGGCAGCAGGCGCGAGCGGGTGAACGATATCCATGCCGTCCAGCCAATGAACCCGTAGACGAAGATCAGCACAGCGATGAAGCTCGGGGCAAGCACGAGTTTGGGCACATGACGTTCAAGCCATCGCATGGCCGGACCTCCTTTTGGGCGGCAGGCGGGGCGCAGCCTGCATCCGGTTTCCAGTCATCGAGACGCGGACACGCAACGGGTGTGCGCGCCGAGTAGGGTCAGGGGCCGCGAGGCCCCTGACCTGGAAGCATCAGAGCGAGTTTGCCACGGCATCTGCCAGCATGCGCACGGCGTCGTCCGCAGACATGTCAGAGTTGAAATGCGCTGTCACCACATCGGTGATCGCACCCGCCTGCGCACCGCGCAGGGCCATGCCATGCGCATAGCTGGGCAGAAGCGACCCGGCCTCGGCTGTGGCCACCATGTCATTCGCCGAAAGGACGGCACAGGAATCGAACTCATCGAGTGCCACATCGGCACGCACCGGGATCGAGCCCTTGTTCAGGTTGAATACCTTCTGAAAGCTCTCGCCCACGATCAGTTCGGCCAGCAGGTTCTGACCCGCGATATTGTCATCGCCCGAGACACTGAACATGGCGAAGCTGTCCACGTTGTACAGATAACCATCGCCCGGTGTCGACGCGCAGAGGAAATCCTCGCCCGGAACCTTGCCGGCGGCCAGGAACTCACCCTTGGCCCAGTCGCCCATGATCTGGAATGCCGCTTCGCCATTCATGACCATCGCTGTCGCAAGGTTCCAGTCGCGACCCGAGAAATTGCTGTCCACGAACCCGCGCAGCGTGCGCATCTGGTCAAACACCGCCTTCATCGTGTCCGATGTCAGCGCATCCATGTCCAGATCGACCAGTGCCGAGCGGAAGAAGTCCGGCCCGCCCAGCCCCAGCACAACGGTCTCGAACACGGTCGCGTCCTGCCAGGACTGCCCGCCATGCGCCAGCGGCGTGATGCCCGCTGCCTGCAGCTTCTCGGCAGCGGCGTTGAATTCATCCCATGTGGTGGGCATTGCGATGCCGTGCGCCTCGATGATGGACTTGTTGGCCCAGACCCAGTCCACGCGGTGCACGTTCACGGGTGCGGCGCACCAGACGCCGTCGCATTGCATATGGCCTGCGATCGATGCAGGCAGGATGTCCGCCCAGCCCTGGGCTTCGGCAACCGAAGAGATATCGGCAAGGACGCCCTCTTCATACCATTCCTGGATTGCGGGGCCTTTCAACTGCACGGCGGTCGGCGCATTGCCTGACAGAACGCGCGCGCGCAACGCTGTCATGGCGGCATCGCCACCACCACCGGCAACCGGCATGTCGGTCCATGTGCCGCCGCGTGCGGAAAACTCTTCCTGCAGCACGGCGACCGCGCGGGCCTCTCCGCCCGATGTCCACCAGTGCAGGACCTCTGCCTGTGGGCCTGCCAGCACAACCGATGCGTAGCACAAGGACGCAGCCGAAGCTGCGAGGGTCATTCTCAATGTCATGGTCATCCTCCCAGATGGTCGGCGGGACATCCGCCTGACGGGCCGGAGTGTTGCGCGCGGCATTCCCTTCGCGCAACAGTTTCGACGCGACCAGAGACCTGATTTTTCCCGCTTCTGTTACCAGTTGTTACAAAACCCGTGTGCGGCATGCTAGAAGGAACGCAAGGTGCCACAGGGGGGATTCATGGCCATACCGCGTCTGCTGGTCGTCGATGATGACCCCGAAATGTGCGCCATGATGGTTGGTTGGCTGCAGCGCAACGGGTTCAGTGTGGCAGGCGTTCATGATGGTGCAGGAATTGCCGAACAGATGGCACACCGGCGCGTCGATCTGATCCTGCTTGATGTCATGCTGGGCGACGAAAGCGGATTGCGCCTGTGCCAGACCCTGCGCAAAGACCATGATGTGCCCATCATCATGGTTTCGGCATTGTCAGCCGATGACCAGCGCATGGCGGGGTACCGCGCAGGGGCCGATGATTATGTCGCCAAACCCTTCAACCCCGATCTTCTGGTTGCTCGCGTCCGCGCCGTCCTGAGCCGCGCGCACAGGGCGGCGTCGCTGGCCTATCGGCGCAAGGCGCACAATTATCAGTTCGCTGGCTGGCAGTTCGACACCCGCGCGGCCAGCCTCCGCGCGCCGGGCGGCTTTGATGTCGCCCTGTCGGCGCGCGAGCGCCAGCTTTTGCAGGTCTTTCTGGCCAACCCCGATATCCCGCTAACCCGCGAGGAAATCGCGCGGGCCATGGATATTCAGGGCGACGCCCCCGCTGACCCCGCCGAGGGGCGCGCGATCGACATGCTGATCGGGCGCTTGCGCAGCAAGATCGAGGACAACCCCAAGGACCCTGCCCTGATCCGCACCGCACGCGGGATCGGTTACGTCCTTTCCTGTCGTGTCGAGACCCTGACATGAAGCTGAGCCTGCAAGGCTGGGCCAGCATCTGGATTGCAACGGCGATGATGGCGGGCGCGGGCGCGGCGTTGCTCTGGGCTGGCTCGACACAGGCCTGGCGCGTCCATCTGAACGACGCCCGTGACGCCGGTCGCGGGCTGGCACTGAGCCTGCTTCACGATACGCCCCCTCCCGATGAAGTCAGGCTTTCCCGCATCGTCACCGAACGCTCATCCACGACGTTCACTCCGACGCATCAGGATGCGGGTCTCGCGGCTTCGGCGCGTGTCACGACACTGTCGCTTCGCCAGCACGACGCTGACGGAGACATGAGGGCAAATGGCAGGCGGCTGCTGATCCATGTGCTGAGCGACCGGCTGCAATACCCGGTCGCTGCCATTGATGGGGTGACCGGTGCGCCGGAAGGGCTTGCATCCCTCTCGCGCCAGATGGCGCTGCACTGTTCCGACAGCGTCATGTTCCTGCAGGATGACCGCGGCCGATGGTGGCGGGCAGAGTCCGCGCTCTGGTCATGCGATCAGCAGCCCCCGGACCTGCGACTCTGGGCAATAGGCCTGGCCCTTGCGGGTTTGCTGCTGCTTTGGGGACATGCCCGAGATGTCAGCAGCGGATTTCGGGACCTGGCAAGGGCGCTGGCCATGCGCACCCGCCCCGGCCAGATGGAAGACCTGCAGATTTCCGGCCCCGTCGAACTGCGACAGACCATCGAGGCGGTGAACGCCTATCTTGCCGAGGAGCGCGACCGCCTGGCACGGCGCGCCATGGTTCTTTCGGGCGTCAGTCATGATCTCGGAACCCCCGCCACGCGCCTGCGTCTGCGGGTCGCCATGATCGATGACCCTGATCTGCGCGACAAGTTCACGAGCGATCTGGACAAGATGGCCGCAATGATCGAGGAAGTCCTGACCTTTACCCGCGCCGAAATCGCCGCCGAGCCGGAGAGCTTCTTCTCGTTCGTGGCGCTCGTGGAATCGGTCGTGGCAGACTATCAGGACACGGGACGCGCGGTCACTATGGTGCTGCCCGACCCCCCCAGTATCGCGCCGACCGGTTCTGTCTTCGGCATGACGGGCGGACGCAAGCGCGCGCTGACCGAGGCGCGCCGCGTGTTGTTTCGCGGGCGACCCATGGCGCTGGAACGCGCCCTGTCGAACCTGATCGACAATGCCCTGAAATACGGGCGGCGCGCGCAGGTCAGGCTGATCCAGAATTCGGCCCGGATCATTGTCGAGGTTCAGGATGAAGGAAGAGATCTCGATCCTGAAACACTGTCGCGCCTGACCGAACCCTTTGCGCGCGGAAGCAATCAGACCGGCTCGGATGGTCATCCGGTTTCCGGTTTCGGCATGGGATTGAGCATTGTCGCGACCATCGCGGCGCAACATGGCGGACAGGTCGAATTCGAGCAGAAACCACATGGGCTGTGCGCAAGGCTGAACCTGCCGCGAGACATGAACAGCCCGGCGCCTCAGACCGCGCGCGGATTGCAGCCAACCAGAGGATGAAGCCGCCACCATGAAACCGGAAGGCTTGCCGCAGGCGGATCGGTCGGGCATCTCTGCTCACGATCTGCCGCCGCGCGGGTTCAGCCGGTCAAGCAGGCAGTCAGGCGCCGCCGTCGCCCTTGCTGTATAGGACAGGGCGATGCGTGAGGGCATAACAGCAACGCCCTGTCCCCGACCGAGTTGCGCCCGGGACTACACACTGACCTGCATCAAAGACAGGCCGGGGATTCCACACCAAGCTGCGGCAACATTCGGGCGACCTGGTCTTGGTCATGGCTGCGTTGATCGGCAGCAGGACGTTCAATTTCGCTTGGGAGGAGACCATGTCGAAGACAGTCACTTTGAAGAATGCCTCGCAGGGGAATGCGTCAAGCCTTCCGACCGGCTGGGAGGACGCGAGGGCGCGGCTGAACGGGTTGCCGGGGGGCGGGCTGAACATTGCCCATGAGGCACTGGACAGGCATGTGGCGTCAGGCCATGGCGCCCAGCCGGCGCTGATCTGGCTGGGAAAGAACGGTGAGCGGCAGGTCCTGAGCTATGCCGAACTGACTTCGGATGCAGCGCGTTTCGCCAATGTGCTGAGCGCCCACGGGATTGCCCGCGGGGCGCGACTGTTCCTGCTGTCGGGCCGGGTGCCCGCGCTCTACGCCGCCACGCTGGGCGCGCTCAAGGCGGGCGTCGTGGTCAGCCCGCTCTTCGCCGCCTTCGGCCCGGAACCCGTTCGCGCAAGAATGGAGATTGGTGAAGCGTCGGTGCTGGTGACGACCGCGCAGCATTACAAGCGCAAGGTCGCGCCCTGGCGTGACGAAATGCCGGGGCTGAAGCTGGTGCTGATCATCGGCGCCGACGCCCCGGAGGGCTGCGTGGCGCTGGCCCCGGCCATGGAATCTGCTTCCGACAGCTTCGCGACCGCACAGACCGGTCCCGAGGACATGGCGCTGCTGCATTTCACATCCGGCACCACCGGCCTGCCCAAGGGGGTGGTGCATGTGCATCAGGCAGTGGTGGCCCATGCCGAAACCGGACGGCTGGCACTGGACCTGCGCGCAGGCGATATCTACTGGTGCACCGCCGATCCTGGCTGGGTGACAGGGATGAGCTACGGCATCATCTCGCCCTTGTGCAACCGCGTGACCATGGTAGTTGACGAGGCCGAATTCGACCTCGAACGATGGTATTCGACCCTGGAACGCGAGCGCGTGCAGGTCTGGTACACCGCGCCCACGGCCATCCGCATGATGATGCGCGCCGGCGACGAGGCGGCCAAGGGGCATGATTTCAGGGCGCTGCGGTTCCTGGCCTCGGTCGGCGAGCCGCTCAACGCAGAATGCGTGCTGTGGGGGCAGAAGGTGCTCGGCCTTCCGTTCCATGACAACTGGTGGCAGTCCGAAACCGGCGGGATCATGATTGCCAACACGCCCGCGATGGACATAAAGCCCGGCGCCATGGGCAAGCCCCTGCCGGGGATCAAGGCCGGGATCGTAAGTGTTGACGGTGACGCTGTCACCGAACTGCAGGACGGAGAGATTGGCGAACTGGCGCTGCGCCCCGGCTGGCCATCGATGATGCGCGCCTATCTGGGCCAGCCGGAACGCTACGCAAAATGCTTCAGGGGCGGCTGGTATCTGACTGGCGATCTGGCGATGCGCGACAGCGACGGATATTTCTGGTTCGTGGGCCGGGCCGATGACCTGATCAAGAGCGCTGGCCATCTGATCGGCCCTTTCGAGGTGGAAAGCGCGCTGATCGAGCACCCGGCAGTGGCCGAGGCCGCGGTGATCGGCGTGCCGGATGAGACCGCGGGCGAGATTGTCAAGGCTTTCGTCACCCTCAAGGCAGGCTTCGAGCCGGGCGAGGAACTGGAACGCGAATTGCGCGGCCATGCCCGCAAGCGCCTCGGCCCCGCTGTGGCCCCGCGCGAGATCGTCTTTCGCGACAGCCTGCCGCGCACACGCTCAGGCAAGATCATGCGCCGTCTGCTGCGCGCGCGCGAACTGGGCCTGCCGGAAGGCGATCTGTCCACGCTGGAGGGAGATGCGACATGACCAAGGTGAAGCTCGACCACGCCCATGCGCTGGATCTGTTGCGTGGAATGATCCGCATTCGCCGCTTCGAGGAGAAATGCTATGAGCTCTACACGCAGGAACATATCCGTGGCTTCCTGCATCTTTATGATGGCGAGGAAGCCGTCGCCGTGGGTGTCTCGGCGGCGCTGGAGGAACGCGACCGCGTCGTTTCCACCTATCGCGAGCATGGCCATGCGCTCGCGCGCGGCATGAGCATGGAATCGGCACTGGCCGAGATGTATGGCAAGGCCACCGGCTGCGCCGGGGGGCGCGGCGGGTCGATGCATCTGTTCGACGCCGAGACCAATCTCTATGGCGGCAACGCCATTGTCGGCGGCGGGTTGCCGTTGGCGGTGGGGCTTGGGCTGGGCGACGCCATGCAGGGCGAGGAACGGGTAACGGTCTGCTTTTTTGGTGACGGGGCGCTGGCCGAGGGTGCCTTTCACGAATCGATGAACCTGGCCGCGCTGTGGAAACTGCCGGTGTTCTTCGTGCTGGAAAACAACCTCTATGCCATGGGCACCGCCGTCGAGCGGGTGCAGGCCAATACCGATTTTGTCACACGCGCCGCGAGCTACGGCATGCATGCCGAAGCGGTCGATGGCAATGACGTGGTGTCGGTCGAGGCTGCCTCGCATCGGCTGGTCGAGGCGATCCGCGCTGGCAAGGGTCCACAATTCCTGCATTGCCGCACCTATCGTACGCGCCCGCATTCCATGTTCGACGCCGAGAAATACCGCGACAAGGCCGAGGTGGCCGAGTGGCGCCGCAAAAGCCCTATCACCCGCTACCAGTCATGGCTTCTGGACAACAAGCTGGTGCGGCAGGAGGAAATCGACGTCATCGAGGCCGAGGTCGAGGCGCAGCTGCGCAACGCCGTCGCCGCCTGCGAACAGGCCCCGTGGGAGCCGGTAGAGGAGCTTGCGCGCCATACCGTGGCCGAAACCCGCCCTGCCCCGCCCTCGCCCGTCAAGCCCGGCAAGATGGTGGACAGTACCTATCGCGACTGCTGCCGCGCTGCGATCACAGAGGCAATGCTCAAGGATGAGCGCGTGTTCATGATGGGCGAAGATATCGGCGCATATGGTGGCTGCTACGCAGTGTCCATGGGGCTGCTCATGGAGTTCGGCCCCGAGCGCATCCGCGACACGCCTCTGGCCGAAGGCGGCTTTACCGGTGCGGGCATCGGCGCGGCACTGGCAGGCATGCGACCCATAGTGGAGATCATGACCGTCAATTTCTCGCTGCTGGCGCTGGATCAGATCCTGAACACGGCGGCCAGCCTGCGCCACATGTCGGGCGGGCAGTTCGGCGTGCCGCTGGTGATCCGCATGGCCACGGGTGCAGGCAGACAGCTCGCGGCGCAGCATTCGCACAGTCTGGAAAACTACTACGCTCATATCCCCGGCCTGCGCGTTGTCGCGCCCGCCACGCTGGAAGACGCGCGTGGCATGCTGTGGACCTCCCTGCAGGAGCCCGACCCGGTGATCATGTTCGAGCATGTGATGCTCTACAACATGGCCGGGCGGATCGCGGAAAACGCAGGCGCCGTGGATATCGACCGCGCAGTGATCCGTCGCAAGGGGCGCGATGTGACACTCATTTCCTATTCGCTGTCCATGTGGAAGGCGCTCGAGGCCGCCGAGGAACTGGCCAAGGATGGGATCGAGGCCGAGGTGATTGATCTGCGCAGCCTGCGCCCCATCGATGACGAAACCATCATGGACTCGGTCGCGCGGACGCGTCGGGCAGTGATGGTAGATGAGGGTTGGCGCACCGGCTCGCTTGCGGGCGAGATTGCCGCGCGGGTGCAGGAGCATTGCTTCTGGCATCTGGATGCACCGGTCGGCCGGGTGTGCTCGGCCGAGGTGCCGGTGCCCTATCCGAAGCACCTGGAAACAGCCGCATTGCCGCAGGTCGATGACATCGTGGCAGCGGTGAAGGCCTTGCCGGGGGTGGGGCAATGAGCATTTTCAGAATGCCCTCGCTGGGCGCCGACATGGAGGAAGGCAAGCTGGCCGAATGGCTGGTCGCGCCCGGCGACAGGCTGGCGCGCGGCGATATCGTGGCGGTGGTGGAAACCCAGAAGGGCGCCATCGAGATCGAGACATTCGAAGCCGGCGAGGTTTTGGAACTGATCGCCGAGCCAGGCCAGACCCTGCCCGTGGGTGCACCGCTGGCGCGCCTAAGCCGACCAGGCGAGGAAGAGGCGGACGCGCCCGAAGCTGGATCATCACCGTCGAGGACACCGGAACCTGCGCTCGAGCCTGAATCTGAACCGGTTGCTCCGACACCGGCCGCCGAACCTGCGCCAGCGACGCCCGCGGCGTCGGCGCCCCGACCGGTTCATGTCGGACCCTCACCGGGACAGGGTGCGCTGGCCTCGCCCGCTGCCAGGGCGCGTGCCGCAGAAGCAGGGCTTGATCTAGCCGCGCTCACTGGCTCCGGCCCCGGTGGCGCGGTGCTGCTGTCGGATGTGGAGACGCATCTGAACGCGGTTCCCGCCGTGAAGGCCGCTCCCGGGAAGCCCGCCACGAAGGGCAAGCCCGGCCTCGACATGGCAGAGATGCGTCGTGCCATCGCCGCTGCCATGTCCCGTGCCAAGCGCGAGATCCCGCATTACTACCTGTCACACCGGATCGACCTGCAGGTGGCGCAGGAGTGGCTGAGCGCGACCAATGCCGACCGTAGCCCCGACAAGCGCCTGCTGATGGGGGCGCTTCTGATCCGCGCCACGGTGCGCGCGCTGGCCAAGGTGCCCGAACTCAATGGCCGCTTCGAGAGCACAGAGTTCGCGCCAGCGGGCAATATCAACTGCGGCATGGCAGTGGCCATGCGCGGCGGCGGCCTGATCGCACCCGCGATCATGGACGCGCAGGACAAGGGGACGGACGAAACCATGGCGTCCATGCGCGATCTGGTTGCCCGCACCCGCGCCGGGCGACTGCGCAACAGCGAGGTCACGCAGGGCACCATCACCATTTCCAGCTTGGGCGAGAACGGCGTGGATACGCTTTTCGGCGTCATCTATCCGCCTCAGGTGGCTCTGGTGGGCTTTGGCAGCCCGCGCGTGGTGCCCGTCGCCCATGACGGCGCAGTGGCCGCGCGGGTCTGCGTCATGGCCACATTGGCCGCCGATCACCGCGTCAGCGATGGTCGCCGCGGCGCCACCTTCCTTGCCGAAATCGATCGACTGCTGCAGGAGCCAGAGAGCCTATGACCCCTGAAGATATCCGCACCGCCTTTGTCGAGGACCTGACCTCGGTTGCCCCGGACATCGACCCCGGAACGCTGGATGACGACGAGCACATGCAGGATGATCTCGGCCTCGACTCCATGGATTTCCTGAACCTTGTCAGCGCCCTGCACAAGAGGTTCAACCTGCCGATCCCCGAATCCGACTATCCGGAACTGGCCACCACCGCGAAGGCGGTGCGCTATCTGGGCAGGGCGCTGGCGGGCCAGGGCGGGTAACAGGACCATCGGCGGCGGGTTCAGCGTGCGCAATGCACCCGACCGCAGAGGACGAAACCCCTGCGGCAGCGGAATGATGAGCCGCATTCGAACCCTGCGCGTCCTCAGGGCGGCAGGGCATTCCTGTCCGCTCTCCTGCACCCTGCCCTGCGGTTTTGCGTCGCGACGACAGAGAGTGCGCGATGCCGCCGAGTGGCGGTCGGCAAGACGGTGGAACAGATGACCTGAAACCAAAGTGCCTGCCTGGCCATAAGGCGCGGGGAACCGCGCGACCGGAGGGCAAGGTCAGATCCCCGGTCACGGATCTTTTCGTCGCAAAGTGAGATTTGCACAATTTTCGACAAACTCGCCCTCAAGTTGTCTTGCCCGGGTGTAGACTGCAATCAGACATCGTGCACTTTCAGGAAGGGACACCGGCATGGGTATGCAGTTCTTCAAGTTCGCCGCAGACAAGCCAAGGCAAATCCAGATGCCTGCAGCCTACATGCACAAGAAAAGCTGGTCACCGCGGATAGGCGACATCTTTCCCGATTTCGACGCGCCCACAACACAGGGGTCGATGCGCTTCTTCGACTGGGCGGAAGGATCGTGGTGTTTTCTGTTCAGCCACCCGGTAGCCTTCTCGCCGGTCTGCACCACCGAGATGATCGCACTTGCGAATGCGCATGAGGAGTTTCAGGGCTGCAACGCAAATATCCTCGGCTTTACCGCATCATCTCTGGCAGAACAGCGCGCATGGCACAGGGATATCGAGGACAGGTTCGGCTACCCGATCGGATTTCCGACAGTCGAGGACGTCGATGGCCAGTTCGCCGAAGCCTTCGGCATGCACCACCCGAAGGAATCCACGAACTGGCCAATCAGGAAGTCCTTTATACTTGATCCCCAGATGCGGATCCGCATGATTTTCGAGTATCCACTGTATGTCGGACGCTCGACGGACGAAGTGCTGCGGACAATCGAAGCTCTTCAGGCTGTCGACAAATTCGGCATAGCAACCCCTGCCGATTGGCACCCCGGCGAACACTACCTCTGCTCGGAGCACCCCGACACGCGGATGACAGCCGCCAGAGGGGGTGGGGGAATGCAGAGATTCACGCCCTATCTCGCATTCATCGCGCCCGGTTCTCTGCCTGACGCCGACCGCACCGATGACCTGGCGCTGATGTCGGAACTCTGCCCCGCCTGAGCCCTGATCGTACCAGCAAAGTCGGGTGTGCGTGTGGCTGGGCTGCCTTCATAAAGGCAGGCCTCGGACGGCGAAGGCAAGGTAGGCTACGGAGTGAACAGACCGGCAGCGCGCGCCCATGCGCGCTGTCCCCTACACAAGGCAAGACAACCCTGCAATGCCGCCCTCCGGGTCAAACCCTGCCACCCTCGGTCGAACGTCGGCCCCGTTTCAAGGAACAACAGGAGGCAGGTGATCAATCCCGTCTTCGATTTGCGGCACTTCTCTGATACCAGTTATCTCAGGACTTGTGGAGACGTGATGGACAGCCGCCCCGAGCTTACGGACGAGACATTCGACCTCTTCGAGCATCTGGGCGTTCCGGTCTGGGTGTTCGCGTTCAAGACACTGCGGATCCTGAAATCCAACCGCGCGGCAGAAGACTGGCTGGGCCTTGATGTCAGGGCCTTGCAGACCATGACCATCGCGGATCTGCGGCCCGAAGACGAGCGCGCCGCACTCATCGAAAAAGTCCGGTCCTTTCACGACATGCGCATGGATGCCGGGACATGGAGCATCCTTTCCCCGACCGGAGAGCGGCTCTCTGCTGCCTTCTGCTGGAGCAAGGTTACCTTTGAAGGCACCGAGGCGGTGCTTTCGACCATCAGGGACGAGACGATGGTCGCCAGAGCGGAGGCGCGGGCCGAACGCCTTCGCCATGATATAGACACGCTCAGGAAACACGTTGCCCTGACCGAAAACCAGCTCAGGACCGTGTTTGACGGCGTCCCGGGCAAGATGATGGTGCTTACGCCGGACACTTTCGAAATCGTTGCCGTCACGGATGAATATGCAAAGGCCGTGATGCTGGATCGCGACGCGATGCTGGGACGCGGCTTCCTCGATGTTTTTCCCGCTGACCCCTCCGAGCCGGATCATGACGGGCATTCGTTCCTCAGAGCCTCGCTCGAACGGGTCAAGGCGCTTCGTTCGGCCGACATCATGAACCTTCAGCGCTACCCTGTCCGCCGACAGGACGGCAGCTTCGAGGAGAAGTTCTGGCTACCGCATAACAAGCCTGTCTTCGATCCTGATGGCGAACTGCAGTTCATAATCCATCGCGTAGAGGACGTAACCGACTTGCTCGGTGCCTCGGAAATGCAGGCCGAGCCGGCTCCGCAGTCACAGCTTGCCGCAGTCACAAGCGGGGCGGCCGCGCATGTCGCTTTGCAGGCGCTGCAGGAACGCGACAAGCGCCTTGCCACTGCGGAAAGGCTGCTGGCCATCGGCACATGGGAGATGGACATTGCGACCGGCGCGCTGAACTGGTCCGACCGGGTTTTCGATATCTACGGGGTGCCCAAGGCGCATGGTGCCCCGGTTTTCGAAGGCTACGTCGCCCTTGTGCATCCGGATGATCGCGAGCAGATGCTGTCAGCGTATCGGGATTTCCACAACA
This sequence comes from Paracoccaceae bacterium, assembly GCA_007128135.1. Classification (GTDB taxonomy): domain Bacteria; phylum Pseudomonadota; class Alphaproteobacteria; order Rhodobacterales; family Rhodobacteraceae; genus Roseinatronobacter. Next base: position 72,123 of record SKYA01000047.1, read on the forward strand.
GCGGCAGCCCTCAGTTCCTGTTCGAGCATCGCATCATCAGGCAGGATGGCACGCTCACGCATGTTCGCGGTGTCGGCGCAAGACATGTTGCCGAAGGCCGCGAGATCGTGGTGGGCGTCGTGCAGGACATCACACGCGACAAGGATGTTGAAGAAGAACTCCGGCAGACGGCACGGCGCAGGGAACTGGTGGGTCGGCTCGTGAGACTTGGCGGATGGCGCATATGCACAACCGGTTCACATGTGACCTGGAGCGAGGAAACGGCCGCCATCCATGACGAACCGGCAGGGACATCCCCGACTGTCGAGGCGGCGATAGACTATTATGCCCCCGAATACAGGGACCGAATTCGCGCGTCAGTTGACGCCTGCATGAGCGCGGGCACGCCTTTTGACGAGATACTCGAACTGGTTACAGCAAAAGGACGGCGCGTCTGGGTGCGTACCATTGGCGAGCCGGTGAGAGACGCTCTGGGCCAGATCGTCGCGGTCGAAGGTGCATTTCAGGACATTTCCGATCTGATGGCAGCGCAGGATGCCGTGGTTGCCGTGTCGAGACGGCTGCATCGCATGATCGAGAACATTTCGGACGCCTTCTACATTCTCGACAGTAACTGGCGTTTCACGTTTCTCAATTCGCGGGCCGAAGAGTTTCTCGACCGCAGCCGCGAGGCACTTCTCGGTCAGGAAATATGGGAGGTGTTCCCCGAAGCTGTGGCCGCAATGAGAGAGCAGTTCGAGAAATCGGTCTCCGAGAGACAGAATGTCCGGTTCGAGACACGTTATTCCCCGTCCGGAGCATGGTACGAGATCGTCGCCGATCCGACTCCCGAAGGACTGGCGGTGTATTTCCGCGATGTGACCGAACAGCGCGCACGCTACGAACAGTTGCGCCTTCTGGAGGCTGCCGTTTCGCGCACCAATGACATCTTCATCATCACAAAGGCAGAGCCGATAAACGGCCCCGACGGCCCGAGAATCGTTTACGTCAATGACGCCTTCACGCGGCGCACAGGCTTCACGCGCGAAGAGGCCATCGGCGCGACCCCACGCATCCTGCAAGGCCCCCGGACCGACCGCGCCGAACTTGATCGCATCAGCAGCGCCCTGCAAGAGGGCCAGGCTGTCAAGGCGGAATTGATCAATTACACCAAGACCGGCGAAGACTATTGGCTGGAAATGGACATCGTGCCGCTTGCCGACGGCTCTGGCAAACATACCCATCTGGTCGCCGTCGAGCGTGACATCACGGAACGCAAGCGTAGCGAAGAGGCGCTTAAGGCGAACGAGGAACGCTTTCAGCTCGTCACGCGCGCGGTAGGCAGCGCGGTATGGGAATGGGATGTCATCAACGACCGGGACTGGTGGAGCGAAGGCTTCCTCGAGATATTCGGCCACCAGCCGGACGACCCGAATACGCCACCGATACAGTGGATGTCCCATATCCACCCTGATGACAAGCCGCGCGTGGATGCCTCGATCGCGCGACTGCTGAAGGGCGAGATCGATTTCGCGCACGAAACATACCGCTTCCGGCGCGCAGACGGAAGCTGGGCCTTCGTCGACGACCGCAGCATCGCGCTGCGCGGAAACGAAGGGCGGGTCAGCCGTATTCTGGGCAGCATGACGGATGTTTCCGAGAAAACCCTGCTCGAAGACCGATTGCGGCAGGCGCAGAAGATGGAAGCTGTCGGCCAGCTGACAGGCGGTATCGCACATGACTTCAACAATCTTCTGACCATCATCCTGGGGAATGCAGAAATCCTGTCCGAGGACCTAGAGGACAATCCCGCGCTCAGGCGACTGGCCGAGCTGACGGTCGGTGCAGCCGAGCGCGGCGCCGAACTGACCAGCAGATTGCTGTCCTTTTCCCGCAAGCAGGTTCTGGCACCAAAGGTCGTTGACCCGGGCAGGCTTCTTCAGGAACTGGATGGGCTGCTGCGGCGGACATTGCCCGAGAATATCGATCTGGAGATCATCAGGTCCGGCGGCTTGTGGAAAGCCGAACTGGATGCCGGGCAACTCGAAGCCGCGTTGCTCAACCTCGCCCTGAACGCCCGTGATGCCATGCCAGGCGGCGGCTGTCTGACGCTGGAAGCTTCGAATGCCTCACTGGACGACGAATATATCGCCACCGAGGAGGGCCTCAAGACAGGGCAATATGTTCTGATTACGGTGACGGATACCGGGCATGGCATTCCGAGGGACTCGCTTGACCGCGTCTTCGAGCCTTTCTTCACCACGAAGCAGGCCGGCAAGGGCTCGGGTCTGGGACTGAGCATGGTCTATGGCTTCGTCAAGCAGTCTGGCGGACATATCCGCGTCTATTCGGAGCCTGGCGAGGGAACGTCCTTCAAGCTCTATTTCCCGCGCGCCCTTGCAGCCCCAGAGCGGCGCCAGGACGCACACGAGGAAAGACACGTTGGCGGCGGGCGCGAGACCATCCTTGTGGTAGAGGACGAGGAAATGGTGCGCGAGCATGTCCTGTCGCAGCTGTCGTCACTGGGCTATCATGTGATTGGCGCAGCGTCGGGGGTCGAAGCCCACGAGATGCTGCGCGCCGGGCTTCGGGTCAATCTGCTTTTCACCGATGTTGTCATGCCCGGCGGCATGAGCGGCCGGGATCTGGCGAAGGCTGCGCGCCATCTTGACCCGCGCGTGCGGGTGCTGTTCACCTCTGGTTACACCGAGAATTCAATCGTGCATAATGGCAAGCTCGACCATGGCATCGAACTGCTCAGCAAGCCCTATCGCCGCGAGCAACTCGCCATGAAGGTCCGCAAGGTGCTCGATCAGGACTGACCCTTCAAAGGCCCCGGTGGCAGGGACGCAGCACTGCGATCGTGCAGCGTCAGGCAAACCCCAGCCAGGCAGGACAGGCTACGCTGGCGCTGCGACGGTTGTTATAGCTTGCCATCCAGTCCCGTGTCGCACTGGCGGACATCGGATGCGCAATTCCATAGCCTTGCGCGGCATCGCAACCCAGGCGCTTGAGAATGTCGATCGCCTCGCGCGTCTCGACCCCTTCGACCGTTACCGTCATGCCGAAACGCTTGGCGATCAGGACAAGGTTCCGGACAAGGCCACGCGCATGTCGTGATCTTTCGAGATTGCGCATGAACATGCGGTCGATCTTCAACTCATCGAACGGGATCCGGACAAGGCGCTCCAGCGACGAGGCGCCGGTGCCGAAATCGTCAATGGAAAGCGGATGTCCCTTCAGGCTCAGCCGCATGAGGGAATCAAGCTCCGCCTGTGAATTGCAACTCTGCCCGACCTCGGTCACCTCGAGGAACAGATGGCGCGGCTTCAGGCCAAGGCGCCTAAGCAACTCCGCAACGACCCCTTCAAACTCAGGACGTGACAATGCGTTCACCGGAATGTTGACAGCGACCGAAAGGCCCGGATCCGAAAGCGACGCAAGCGCCTCGAGCGCCTGGTCGAGGATCGCGACCGTCAGTTCGTAATCCAGGCCGAACTCGGATACCTTGGGAATGAACTCATCCGGGTAGATCATCCCGAGTTCGGGGTGCTGCCAGCGTGCAAGGGCCTCGAACCCGTAGACAGAACCATCCGCGAGATGCACCTTGGGCTGCAGGAAACAGGTGATTTCCCGCTTGTCTATTGCGCGCCCGAGCATGCTCGAAGTGATGTCCGGACGCTTTCCATTCGGCATTTTCGGGTCGCTGGCCGGGGATCGTGCCTGCCGGGCAACCTGCAACAGGTCCTTGAGGCACTTCCTGCGCAACGGCTTTTTCAGGATCCCGATGACATCAAGGCCAAGCGACTGCGCGGACAGGCTGACAGTATCGAGAACGCGCATACCGCTTCCGCTGCAAATGATGATCCTCGAATCCCTGAACGGGGTCATCCTTGACAGGACTTCCAGCCCGTCGCATTCCGGCATCAGCAGATCCAGGATCACCACATCATGACCGCCACGCCCCAGCCTCGCGAAGAAGCTGCGCGCGTCACCCGTTGCCTCGACCCGGAAGCCCAGCGAAGATACCATGGCGCAGAGGGTTTCCCGGACGTCTTCCTCATCATCAAGGATCAGGACCGAGAAGGCTTCTTCCGTCTCGTTGTTTATCGAGAGCGCAGGGCCATGGGGGTTTGCTTCCGTCACATAATTGTCCAACATCTGTATCGCTCTCATGTTGTGTTGTCCTGTTTTTCGGGCGCGCCGGGCGTCTGTGACCGTGCTAGGTCCGAAGCGGCGCGAAAACCCCTGACAACATCATCGCTGCAGGCGTTGCACCTGGCTTCATCCGACGGTTGTGTTCGTCCACGATGAGTCTCAGCTCGATATTGTTGATTTCCGGAAACCTTTCCCCTTGCGGTGGGCGGGAGCGTCCTTTGCGGCGGGCAAAGGGTTCGATCATCCTGAAATAGGGGTTCTCGTCAGTGTCTTCCATTCCGCAGCGCCGCATCTTTTCGCGGGGCGAGATTTCGTGGTTCAGCAACAGCGGCTCGCCAAGTTGCCAGTCCGACGGGGCGAGCACTCCCAGGCGCTCGGAGACCATCAGCGCGTCGATGCTGCGCAAGGTCTCGTCCACCGACCTGCCTACAGCAAGGGGATAATCCATGATCATCCGCACGATGCCGCAGGGATCTATCAGCAGGCTGCGGCGGGCACAGAACTTCCCGCCTGAGACGGGCTCATGCGACAGGAGCCCACAACCACGCACAATCACATGATTTTCATCGGAAATATGTGGGAATGGGACCATGATCCCACTGTCGCGCTCGATCTCGCAGGTCCATTCCCGGATGCGATCCAGCGTATCTCCCGTAAGCGCTATGACCTTGACATGGCGCTCTTCAAATTCCGCATGACGTTCTGCAAGGGCGCGAATCTCGGTGGTGCAGACAGGGGTGAAGGCCGCGGGATGCGAGACCAGCAGCACCCAGCTTCCATCTGCCCAGTCAGGGAAACCGATCTGCCCCCTGGTCGAGCGCGCGGTGAATCCGGGAAATCTGTCGTTGATCCGCGGATGCCAGCTGGTGTCTGAATTGCGGTCAAGCGGCAGATTGATCGAGGTGCCCTGACGACTTCCGAACTTGAATATGCTGATCGACATCCTGACCCCCAAAGCTGGCTACTGGTGTCAGAGAAACAGTCAATGGGGACTCATTTGTGACAAATTGATTTAAATTTATGCAATCAAGAGGCGAGTTCCGCTGGAGAATCGCTGACATCTACGCCTTCTGCACATGTTCGGGTGTCAGCATGTAGCCGACCCCGTGAAGGGTCTTGATAAGCTCGCCCACAGTCTTGTCCACCGGCAGTTTCCTGCGCAGCCGACTTACGAGGCCGTCAATACCCCGCGAGGAGGAATGCCAGGATTTGCCCTTGATCTCCTTGAGGATCTCGTCACGGCTGATTGCCTTTCCCCGATGCGCCAACAGAACCGCCAGAACATCAAATTCCGCTGTCGTCAGCCTGGTCTCTGTCCCATCCGGACCCGAGACAGACCGTGAACTCAGGTCAACCATATAGCCATGCATCTGCAGCCGGGTCTCATCTTGCACCGGATCGGACTTGTCCGCGACGGCCACAAGTCGCCGTGCAACAGCCTTTATCCGCGCCAGAAGCTCGCGTTGCCTGAAAGGCTTCACGATATAATCGTCGGCACCCATTTCCAGCCCGAGAACCTGATCGAGTTCCGAGCCACGGCCCGTGAGGATGAGAATTCCACGCCCCCCGGACGCCCGCAATTCCGACACCAGCGACAGCCCATCGCCATCAGGCAGACCTATATCAACAATGCATATGCCGGCATCTTGTCGCGCCAGGCTGGAACGAAACTCGTTCAGGCTGCCGACAACCCGCGCTGAAAGCCCGGCATTCTCGAAGATGTGCACAAGCAGCTCGCGCACGCCCTCGTCATCTTCTACGGCAAGTATCTGTATCTCAGGCGTCATTGTAGGTCTCTGCCGCGCTGCTACAACCTGACATTGAAGAACTTGCCAAGCCACGTCAACACCGAGGCCCACAAACAGCCGGGAAGAAACCCTGATGCAGGTCCGCTTCGCGCGACACTGGCGCGCGTTCATGCAGCAAGGTTTTCGTGTCGATTGCAGTTTGCCTGCAGCCGTATCATGCGCTGTGGTCAGCACGTCATTCACCGTGGCTGGCAGGATTCCGGGCCGCAGCCGGTACCCCGATCACCCCGAAAGGCATCATGCCGAGACAAC
>SKYA01000038.1 GCA_007128135.1 Paracoccaceae bacterium
CCTCATGATCGCAGCTCTGACGGCGTGCGTGGTCGTGGCGCTCCCGTGACGAACCTGTCCCAGAATGCTTCCTTCCATTCCTGACAAAGGATCGCACCATCAAACCATGGGATCAGACAGCCAAGACATTCCCGATCCCGGTAACTGCACCGGCAGCGTCATGATCAATGGCGCAGGCTTTCATTTCAGCCACGAGAATGCCGCGGTGCAGCGCAGAGTCTTTCAACAGAATTTCCCGCAAAGCCGCCATTCGCGGCCTTTGCCGCGATTGGCGTTGAAAACAGGATGCTTGTCGTGCGCGCGGCCAAGGCGCTTGCATGTCGGCCCAGATCACCGCGCCGCCCGATCCAGCACATCCTCCGCCCATTGGTTCAGGCTCTTGCCCGCGAGTTCGGACGCCAGCGCCGCGCGGCGATGAACTTCGGGGCTGACGCGGAACATGACCTGCCCGGAACAGGTTTTCTGCGGCGCCTTGCCGATCTTGGCGCAGGTCTCGATGTAATCCTCGATCGCCTCGTGAAACGCTGCGCGCAGGCCCTCCACTGTGTCGGCATGAAAGCCCACGCTGTCGCGGATGCCTGCAATCCTGCCCGTGAAGAAACCTTCTTCGTCGTCATGTGCGATGCGGGCCGAATAGCCCTTGCGGGTCATGGTTTTGCCCCGATCCGTTCGAGATTGTCGCCGGTGATGATGAACTTGTAACGCCTCGCTCTGGCAAAAAAACAAGCCCCCGGTCCTGAAACCGGGGGCTTGGTGTAACCGAGGCTGGTGTTGCGGTTCAGGCTGCGCCTGCCAGATCGCGCAGCACGTAGTGCAGCACGCCGCCATGCTCGACATATTCCTTCTCGATGGCGGTATCGATCCGGCATTTCAGCATGATGGTCTTTTCCCTCCCGTCGGCATAGGTGATGGTGCAGGGCACTTCCGAGAGCGGCTTGAGGTCGCCTTCCAGCCCGGTGATCGAGATGGTCTCGTCGCCGGTGATGCCGAGTGACTTGCGGGTGTCGCCGCCGGTGAACTCGAAGGGGATGACGCCCATGCCGACGAGGTTCGAGCGGTGGATGCGTTCGAAGCTCTCGGCGATCACGGCCTTGACGCCCAGAAGCGAGGTGCCCTTGGCCGCCCAGTCGCGCGAGGAGCCGGCACCATATTCCACACCGCCGAAGATCACGAGCGGTGTGCCTTCGGCCTGATAGGCCATGGCGGCATCGAAAATCGAGGTCTGCGCGCCATCGGGGCCCTTGGTATAGCCGCCCTCGACGCCTTCGAGCATCTCGTTCTTGATGCGGATATTGGCGAAGGTGCCGCGCATCATGACTTCGTGGTTGCCGCGCCGCGAGCCGTAGCTGTTGAATTCGCGCAGCGGCACCTGGCGTTCGGTCAGATACTGGCCTGCGGGGGTGGTCTGCTTGAAGCTGCCGGCAGGGCTGATGTGGTCGGTGGTGATCATGTCACCCAGAACGGCCAGCACGCGCGCGCCGGTGATGTCGCTGATCACACCGGGGTCCTTGCCCATGCCCTGGAAATAGGGCGGGTTCTGGATATAGGTCGAGGTCGGGGGCCAGTCATAGGTCTCCTGGTCCGTAGTCTCGACGCCCTGCCATTTCTCGTCGCCCTTGAAGACATCGGCATATCTGGAGCGGAAGGCCTCGCGCGTGACCGTGGCCTCGACCAGCTCGGCGATTTCCTTCTGCGAGGGCCAGAGGTCCTTGAGATAGACGTCCTTGCCGTCGGGCGTCTGCGCGATCGGGTCGCGGGTGATGTCGATATTCATGTCGCCGGCCAGCGCATAGACCACCACCAGCGGTGGCGAGGCAAGGTAGTTGGCGCGCACATCGGGCGAGATGCGGCCCTCGAAATTGCGGTTACCCGACAGCACCGAGGTTGCGATCAGATCGTTTTCGCTGATCGCCTTCGAGATCTCCTCCTGCAGTGGCCCCGAGTTGCCGATGCAGGTGGTGCAGCCATAGCCCACGAGGTTGAAGCCGATGGCGTCGAGATCCTCCTGCAGTTCGGCCGCTTCCAGATAGGCGGACACGACCTGCGATCCGGGCGCGAGCGAGGTCTTGACCCAGGGCTTGCGGGTCAGCCCCAGTTCGCGCGCCTTGCGCGCCACGAGCCCCGCGCCGATCATGACATAGGGGTTCGAGGTGTTGGTGCAGGATGTGATCGATGCGATCACCACCGAGCCGTCGCGCAGGTTGTAGTCCTCTCCCGCGACGGTGGCCGATTTGCGCGGGTCGGCAGGGGCGGTCGGGGCAGGGCCTTCGTCGGCCATGGCGATGGCCTGGGTACCGACGGCGGTGCCGCGATATTCGGAAACGACCTTTAGGAAGCTCTCGGCCGCCTTGTCCAGCGGCGTGTGGTCCTGCGGGCGCTTGGGGCCGGAGATGGCCGGGACGACCGTGCCCATGTCCAGTTCCAGCGTGTCGGTGTAGATGGGCGCATAGTCCGGGCCGCGCCACATGCCGTTTTCCTTCGCATAGGCTTCGACCAGGGCAATGCGGTCTTCGTCGCGCCCGGTCTGGCGCAGGTAGCGCAGGGTCTCGTCGTCGATCGGGAAGAAGCCGCAGGTCGCGCCATATTCGGGGGCCATGTTGGCGATGGTCGCGCGGTCCGCGAGTGGCAGATGGTCGAGTCCGTCGCCGTAGAATTCGACGAACTTGCCGACCACGCCCTTGGCGCGCAGCATCTGCACGACTTTCAGGACGAGGTCGGTGGCGGTGGTGCCTTCGGTCATCTGTCCGGTCAGCCTGAAGCCCACCACCTCGGGGATCAGCATGGAGACGGGTTGGCCCAGCATCGCAGCCTCGGCCTCGATTCCGCCGACGCCCCAGCCGAGGACAGCAAGACCATTGACCATGGTGGTATGGCTGTCGGTGCCCACGAGGGTATCGGGGTAGGCGACGGTCTCGCCGTTCTGGTCGGTGTCGGTCCAGACGGTCTGGGCCAGGTATTCAAGGTTCACCTGATGACAGATGCCGGTGCCGGGGGGCACCACGCGGAAATTGTCGAACGCCTTTTGCCCCCATTTCAGGAAGGTGTAGCGTTCCATGTTGCGTTCGTATTCGCGGTCCACATTCATCTGGAAGGCGCGCGGATTGCCGAATTCGTCGATCATCACCGAATGGTCGATCACCAGGTCCACCGGGTTGAGCGGGTTGATCTTCTGCGCGTCGCCGCCAAGGGCCTTGATGCCATCGCGCATCGCGGCAAGATCCACAACCGCCGGAACACCGGTGAAATCCTGCATCAGCACGCGCGCGGGGCGGTAGGCGATCTCGCGCGGGTTGCGGCCGCCCTGCTTGCCCCAGTCGGAGAAGGCGCGGATGTCATCGAGCGTGACGGTCTTGCCGTCCTCGAAGCGCAGCATGTTCTCGAGCACGACCTTGAGCGCGGCGGGCAGGTTTGCGAACGCGCCCAGACCTGCCGCCTCGGCTGCCGGGATCGAGTAATAGGCAGCGCGCGCGCCGCCCGCGCTCAGCGTCCTGCGCGCCTTCGCGCTGTCTTGTCCGACAATAATCGTCATGGGGCCATGCCTCCTCAGGGTTGAAAGGGGTCGCGTTCTGCCCCTGCATTACCTCTTTCGACGGGCGTCAATCAAGAGGAATCAGGTGCTCGGTATACCGTTGTGCACAAATTTTTCCGATCCCCGGCTGCGCAGGGTGCCCAGGACATGCGCGACAGGGTGTGGCGAACTTGCCGCGCTCTCCTGTTCTCGCAAAACCTTGATTGGCTTGCCTGTGGTGCCATGGTTACATCGCCTCTGCACTCGACGACAGGGAACACAGATGCGACTTGGTAATGGCTTGCGGGGATTGCTCTGTGCGATGCTTGGCCTTGCGACGCCCGCCATGGCGCAGAACAACCCCGTGCTGGTCGAACTGTTCACCTCGCAGGGGTGCGCGGCCTGTCCACCTGCCGACAAGATTTTCGACACGCTGGCCGACCGCGAGGACGTGATCGCGCTGGGGCTGCATGTCGATTACTGGGACTATATCGGCTGGCCTGACACATTCGGCCAGACCCAGTTCTCGAACCGCCAGAAGGCCTATGCCCGCGCGCGTGGGCGCGCCTCGGTCTATACGCCGCAGATCATCGTCGGCGGCATGGACGAGGTCAAGGGCTCGGCCCAGCGCGCGCTCACCGGTGCGCTCAACGAGCATCTGGGCAACGGCTTCGCGCGGGATCGTGTGCGGCTGACGCTGACCGGCGATCCGGGGGGCGAGATCGTGATCGAGGCCGATGCGGGCGATGGGCTGGCCTATGCCGCCGATGTGCAGCTTGTGCGCTACCGCGACCGCGAACAGGTCGATATCCTTGGGGGCGAGAACAATGGCCGCACGGTGCTTTACCGCAATATCGTGACCTCGTGGCGCAATCTGGGTGTCTGGGACGGTGTCGATGTCTTTCGCTTCCGGGTGATGGCCGAGGGCGACGATGCCGTGGTCGTGGTGATCCAGGAGCAGGGGCAGGGGCCTGTTCTGGCCACCGCCCGTCGGCGCTAGGAGCGCGCTGCAGGTGGCGGGATGGCCGGTCGTGGCTGTCACCGGTGCCGGGGGCTGGACACTGACCGAACCGGACGGGCATTGCCTGCCACCGCCATGCCGCAACGGCATCACAGCCCGCATAGGGCATCACGGCTTTTTCGCCTTAATCGCTGATGACGGATGATCATTGACCCGGCATCGGCTGCTGACGCGGAGGCGATCGCGCAAATACAGCTTGCCGCGCGCCGCTGCGCCATGCCCTGGCTGCCGGTGCTGCACGCTCCGGACGCGGTTCGCCGGTACTTCGAGACCATGGTGCTGCCGGTCGAGAAGGTCCTGGTCGCCCGCGAAGATATGCGGGCTGTGGGGTTTATTGCAGTCAGGCACGGCTGGCTGAACCACCTCTACATCGCGCCGGACCATTGGGGGACTGGTTTGGGCACAAGGTTGCTGGACGCGGCGAGAGCAGATGAGAGTCACCTGCAGCTTCGGGTGTTCCAGCGCAATGCGCGGGCCAGGCATTTCTATTTGCGGAACGGGTTTCGCGAGCGCGAACCGGGTGACGGGCGGGACAATGAAGAGAAGGTGCCCGATGTCAGAATGGACTGGGTGCGCGTCACATGAGGCGAAAGCCTGATTGGCGTCGCCCCCGCAGTCCCGCAGATGCGCGCCTTGCCCTGGTGGCGTGCGGACACGAGTGGCATGGCCTGGGACCGCGCAGGCTGCTGCGGCAGGCAACTGCCTCTGACCTCGCGTCGCGGGAGTGGACTATGCGACGGAAAAACCCATATCCTGCGTGAAGTCCCCTCAGGACAGCCAGCAAGGACGCCCCCATGACGATCTCTCTTACAGTAAATGGCACGCAGTTTCGGACTGACGCCCCGCCCGAGACCCCGCTGCTGTGGGTGCTGCGCGACGAACTGGGGTTGAGCGGCACCAAATACGGTTGTGGTGTGGCCGCCTGCGGGGCCTGCACCGTGCATGTGGACGGTCAGGCCGTGCGTTCGTGCCAGGTGGCGCTGGCGGATGTCTGGGGCGATGTGACCACCATCGAGGGGCTGGCGCAGGGCGAGAGGCTCGCGCCGTTACAGGAGGCGTGGATCCGCCACCAGGTGGCGCAATGCGGCTTCTGCCAGTCGGGGCAGATCATGCAGGCGGCCGACCTGCTGGCGGCCAACCCCGCGCCGAGTGATGACGACATCGACGCTGCCATGGCGGGCAATCTGTGCCGCTGCGGCAGTTATTCCGCCATCCGCGCGGCCATCCATGACGCTGCGCGCGCGATGAACGGAGGGCGCGCGGGATGAGCAGGCTGGGCAAGATCACGCGCCGGACATTGCTGGTGGGGGCGGTAGCGATCGCCGGGGGTGCCGCCTTCGGCATCTACCAGATCCGCCGACCCGTCACCAACCCGCTTCGCCCCGAGGAAGGCGCGACGCTGAACCCTTATGTCATCATCGACCAGAGCGGCATCAGCATCATCGCGCCGCGCGCCGAGATGGGGCAGGGGGTTCATACCACGCTGGCTGCGCTGGTGGCCGAGGAACTCGATGCCGACTGGGACGAGATCCGCGTCCTGCACGGCCCCCCGGCGGCGGCCTATTACAACGCCGCACTGGCCCATGGCGCGCTGCCGGTGCCCGAATACGCCATGCGCGACTGGCAGCGCAGCGTGACCGAGGGGCTGGGCGCGGTCACCAGGCTGCTGGGCTTGCAGGTCACGGGGGGCTCGACCTCGACAGTCGATGCCTATGAGCGGATGCGCCATGCCGGCGCAGGCGCGCGCGAGGCGCTCAAGGCCGTGGCGGCAGACCGGCTGGGCGTTGCAGTGGACCGACTGCGCACCGACAAGGGCCGCGTCATCGCGCCCGATGGCACCGAAATCGATTATCGCGACCTCGCCGAAGCGGCCGCGGCGCGCCCGGTGCCGAAGGTGGCGCTGCGCCCACCTGCGGAATGGAAGCTGCTGGGCCGGTCGCTGCCGCGAACCGACATGCGCGCCAAGGCAACCGGGGCGGCGCAATTCTCGACCGATATCGTGCTGGCGGGGATGAAATTCGCGACCGTGCGCATCTGTCCCCATCTGGGGGGCAGCATGGAGCGGTTCGACCCTGCGCCCGCGCTGGCAGTGCCCGGCGTCGAGCATGTGCTGGATCTTGGCGACGGGGTGGCCGTGGTTGCGCGCAACACATGGGCCGCGATTCAGGGCGCCGAGGCTGTGCAGATCGACTGGACTCCCTCGCCCCTGCCGGCAACGACCGAGGCGATGTTCGACCAGATCGCCCGCGCCTTTGACGAAAAGCCCAATTCACGGATGCGCAACAAGGGCAGGCCCGATGACGTGGCCGCCGGGGTCGAGGCCGAATACCGCGTGCCCTTCCTTGCTCATGCCACCATGGAACCGATGGGCGCGACAGCCTGGCTCAAGGACGGGCATCTGACGCTCTGGGTCGGCAACCAGGCCCCACGCGAACATGAGAAAGCGGCCGCCGAGGCCGCCGGGGTCGCGCGTGAGGATGTCACGCTGCACACGGTGTTTCTGGGCGGGGGCTTCGGGCGGCGGGTGGAGACCGATGTGACGCGGCAGGCGGCGCGGATTGCCGCGCTGCTGCCCGGCACGCCGATCCGGCTGACCTGGTCGCGCGAAGAGGACATGCGCCATGATTTCTACCGGCCAGCGGCAATTGCGCGGATGCGCGGGGCCGTGGCAGACGGGCGGGCGGTGCTGCTTGACGCGCAGATCGCGGCACCTTCGGTGACGCGCGCGGCCATCGGGCGGCTGACCGGGCGCAATATCGGCGGGCCGGACAAGGGCCATGTCGAGGGCGCATTCGACCAGCCCTATGCCATCCCGAATTATCGCGTGGTGGGGCATCTGGCCGATCTGGATGTGCCGATCGGCTTCTGGCGGGCCGTGGGCAACAGTTTCAACGGCTTTTTCCACGAGAGTTTCATCGACGAACTCGCCCATGCCGCCGGGCGCGACCCGCTGGCGTTCCGGCTTGACCATGTCGCGCCCGAGAACCCGGTTGCCGCAGGCGTGCTCGAGGCTGTGCGCGATCTCTCGGGCTGGGGTGATCCGGTGCCTGAAGGGGTCGGGCGCGGGGTGGCGATGACATGGTCCTTCGGCACGCCGACAGCGGTGGTCATCGAGATTGCGCGCGAGGGGCGGACAATCCGGATCGCCCGCGCCTTCATGGCCTGCGATCCGGGGCAGGTGCTGGACCATGCGATTGTGCGTGCGCAGATGGAATCGGGGCTGATCTACGGGCTCTCGGCGGCAGTGATGGGCGAGATCACCTTTAGCGGCGGGCGCGCGGATCAGGGCAATTTTCCCGATTACGACGCGCTGCGGATGCATACCGCGCCGCGTATCGAGGTTGCGATCCTGCAGGACAATCCGCACATGGGCGGTGTGGGAGAACCCGGCACGCCTCCGGCAATGCCGGCGCTGGCCAATGCGCTGTTCGACCTGACAGGTGAACGAATCCGCAGCCTGCCGCTGAGCCATCATGCGGAATTCCTCGTCTAGGCCGAGCGTGATCTGACTTTGAGGGGGACGGGGGCTGCGCCCCCGCCCTTGCATCTGCCGTTCGGGTCTTTGGTGACCAGGCCGCCCATCACGGGATCGGTGCGGCAGATACCCTGGTCAATGGGGGCGGCGCTGCACGCCGCCCCCATTCAGTTGTTGTCCCGAGGGGTCCTGTTCGCTGTGCTCCTGACACGCAAGTCGTCGGGCACTGCCTGTGGTGCGGTCCTCAATCACGACGCGGGAAGCGCATCTGTATCCGTACGCCTGCGCCGTGTCGGCACCCGGAAGGGGGCGCTGGCGGAGCCTGCGCCCCCTTGGAGAGTTGACTGTCATCCCGCGAGGCGGAATAGCTTGGCGCGGTGGCGCGGTGGCGCGGTGGCGCGGTGGCGCGGTGGCGCGGGAAGAGGGACCGGAAGATGTGCAGGGTGACGGTTGTGCTGTTCTCGGAGGTTGATACGGGCATTGGCGTCAGGCGGGACCTGTCGCGTTCGGGGGCCGGGGCGCAGGCTTCGCCTGCGGCCCGGCTCTGAACGAGGTAACGGCTCCATGCAGCCCTCTGACACGCGGCCCGCCCCTCTCCTTGCCCTTGCGGCGCTGATCGGGATCGGCGCGCTCTGGGGACTCGGGGCGCCACTGGTGCGCTATGCACGGCTGGAGGGGCTGGACCCTTTCGGTATCGTGCTGTGGCAATCCGCGGTTGGTCTGGTCGTGATCGGCATCGTGCAGGCCCTGCGCGGCAGGCTGGCGCTGCCTTGCGACCGGGGATCGCTGGCGCTCTATGCTGCGGTGGGGCTGCTGGGCATCGTGCTGCCGCATCTGGCGGGATACTGGGCGTTGGGTCACATTCCGGCCTTTGCCCATGCGCTGCTGACCTCGCTGGTGCCGATCCTTGCGCTGGCGCTCGCTCTCGGACTGCGCATCGAGCGGTTCGAGCCATTGCGGGCGCTGGGGATTGTGCTGGGCGCGCTGGCGGTCGCGCTGCTGATCGTGCCGCAGGGCAGCCTGCCCGACTCGGTGCCGGTGGTCTTTGTCTTCGTCTCGGCGCTGGCGCCGCTGTGCTATGCGCTGGAGAGCGCCTTTGTCGCCCATGTCTCGCGGGCACGGGCGGGGGCGCTGCAGGCGCTCGCGGGCGGGTCGCTGGTGGCGCTGGCCGTGATGGTGCCCGTGACCTGGGCCTCGGGCGCGCCGCTCTGGCCAGCGGGACCGGAGCCTGCGGTGATGGCGGTTGTCGCCTCGGGGATGGCCTCGGCGCTGGCCTATGCGGGCTATGTCGCGTTGCTGCGCCGGGCGGGAAGCGTCTTTGCGACGCAGGTAGCCTATCTGGTGACGGGCTGGGCGATGCTCTGGTCCGTGCTGTTTCTGGGCGAGCGGCCCTCGGGCTGGGTCTGGCTGTCGCTTGCGGTGCTTTTCGCGGGCCTGTTTCTTGTGCAGCCGCGCCCCAAGCTGCTGGCGCGTCTGACCGATCCGCGCTGAGCAGTGCTTGCATCTGCGCCCGGTTCCGCGCAACAGTCCCGGAAAGGACGGCAGGGTCACAGGGGCCGGGGGACAGGCATGTTCGGGATCGAACTGGGCGAAACAACACAGGCGTTGCTGGCGCTTGGCATTGTCGTGGCGATGTTCGTGTCCTTCATGCGCGAGCTTTATCCTGTCGAGGTGACCGCCATTGGCGGCGCGGTGCTGATGCTGGTGCTTGGCATCCTGCCGCAACAGGCTGCATTTGCAGCTTTCTCGAACCATGCACCATGGACGATTGCCGCCCTGTTCGTGATCGTGGGCGCGCTGGTGCGAACGGGCGCACTGGACTGGATTTCGCAACTTGCGGCGCGCAATATCGAGAAACAGCCGGTCCTGACGCTGGGTTCGCTGACAGTCGCGGTGCTGGGGCTTTCGGCCTTCGTCAACAACACGCCGATCGTCGTGGTGATGATCCCGATTTTCGTGCAGTTAGCCAAGCAGATGGGAACAACGGCTTCCAAGGTTCTGATACCGCTCAGCTATCTGGCGATCATGGGGGGCACGCTGACGCTGATCGGAACCTCGACCAACCTGCTGGTGGACGGGGTGGCGCAGGCGGCGGGCATGGTCCCTTTCAGCGTGTTCGAGATCACCAAGCTGGGCCTGCTGATGGCGCTGGCGGGGGTGGCGTATCTGGGGCTGGTCGGGCGCCATCTGCTGCCGGATCGGGCCTCGATGAGTGACCTGCTCTCGGACCGATCGCGCAGCAAGTATTTCACCGAAGTGGCGATTCCCGAGGGCTCGCGACTGATCGGGCGCAAGCTGGCCGAGGTCGAGATCTTCAAGCGCGAGGGCTCGCGGGTGATCGACGTGCTGCGTGGCGACGCCTCGCTGCGCTGGGGCGACATGACGGCCATACATCTGCAGTCGGGGGACCGGGTGGTTTTGCGCACCCAGATATCCGAGGTTCTGGGATTGAAGCAGAATCGCGATGTCGAGCATGGCGCGCGGCAGGACGAGGATCTTGCCGGGGCGGACCCGGAGGCTGATGCCGCCGACGCGCAGTCAGGGGCGGCGCGCGAACGCGATGTGGACCGTCTCTCCTCGGTAGAGACAACGACGGTCGAGGTGCTGATCTCGCCCGAGTGCAAGTTGGTGGGGCGGCGGTTGGGCAGTCTGCGGCTGCGCCGGCGCTATGGGGTCTATCCGCTGGCCGTGCATCGGCGCAACCAGAATATCGGGTCCAACTTCGAGAATCTGGTCGTGCGCGTGGGCGATACTCTGCTGCTTGAAGGCACGCCCGAGGACATACAGCGGCTGGCGCAGGAGATGAATCTTGCCGACATCGCGGCGCCCACCGTGCGTGCCTATCGGCGCGGCCATGCGCCCATCGTGGTGGCGGTTCTGGGCGGGATCGTGGCGCTTTCGGCGCTCGATTTTGCACCCATATCGCTGGTGAGTTTCATAGGTGTGGCCATTGTCCTGCTCACGCG
Organism: Paracoccaceae bacterium; assembly: GCA_007128135.1. Lineage (GTDB taxonomy): Bacteria > Pseudomonadota > Alphaproteobacteria > Rhodobacterales > Rhodobacteraceae > Roseinatronobacter. Next base: position 10,971 of record SKYA01000038.1, read on the forward strand.
CTGCATCGATGCGGATGAGGCGCTGAGTTTCATCGACGGGCGTCTGCTGGCGCTGATCTTTGCCATGCTGGCGGTGGGGGCGGGGCTGGAAAACGCGGGCAGCGTCCGGCTGATCGTGGACTGGCTTTCGCCTCATCTGGTCACGCTCTCGCCGGTTCTGCTGGTGCTGGCGGTCTATGCACTGACCTCGTTCCTGACCGAACTGGTCACGAACAATGCGGTCGCCGTGATCCTGACGCCGCTGGTGATCGCGCTGGGAACTGCACTCGGGATCGATCCGCGCGGGCTGGTCGTGGCGGTGATGATGGGGGCGTCGGCCTCGTTTGCGACGCCTATCGGTTATCAGACCAACACGATGGTCTATGGTCCGGGAGGCTATCGGTTTACCGATTTCCTGCGCATCGGGATTCCGATGAACCTGTTGCTGGCGGTGGTTGCGGCTGTATTCATACCTCTGTTCTGGCCGCTCTGACTGCCGCATGGGCTGCCGACAAGCCCAGAGGCGCCGAATCTGTCCGCAAGATATGGTTTTTCCGATGGGCACATACCCAAAAGCTTGAATGCGCAGCGGCTGTGCGCCTATACCGGCAGAACGGGGTCGCACGTCACTGGACGCGCCGCGCCAGATTGCTTGAGGAGGGTTTCATGAAGGCAGCCGAGTTTTTCCGAAAATATGACAACACGTCCGCCGCCCCCTGGAGCGGGTTTGCCAATTATGTCGCGAAGGAAAACGAACTCTATCTGGCGGTGGGCGAGCTATATGGCGATGTGGTGCGCCCGCTCAGGCCAGTGTCGATCTACAAGGAGGAACTGACCCGCCGCATCCACGCGCCCGGCGTCAGGACCTATCTTGAAACAGGTGTCAGCACGGGTGAAAGCCTGATGATCTGCAAGGATCTGGATCTTGCCATCGGAATCGACCCCGCGCCCAATGTGCCGCCCGATGTCTTCGACAAGGCGCCCTTCCGGCTGGAGCGCAAGCCTTCGGACACGTTCTTTCGCGAGACCTTCGAGGCGGGAACGCCGGATTTTGCGCTCGATCTGGCCTTCATTGACGGGTTGCATGTGTTCGAATACGCGCTGCGCGATTTCATCGGGGTCGAGGCACTGGCCGCGCCCGGCTGCGAGGTGCTGGTGCATGACGTGCTGCCGCGCCGCGCGGCAGAAGCCGCGCGCCATCGGTTCACCCGGCCCTGGACCGGCGATGTCTGGCGCGTGCCGATGGTGCTGCGCAGGTTCCGCCCGGACCTGAAGGTGCGGCTGATCGAATCGGCTCCGACCGGGCTTGCCGTCATCACCGGGCTCGACCCGGCCAATACCGTGCTGATGGAGCGCTATGACGAGGTGGTGGCTCATGGGCTGGGCCTGTCGGTGATGGAGTTCATGGCCCTGCGCGATGCGCATGTTGCCGCTGTCTGAGCGCGCCTCGCCCCGGCACTGAAACCCCGCGACCCGAGCACCGATGCCGCGCCATGCCCGCATGGCGCGGCATCTGCGTGCGCAGTGATCGAGCTGCGTTCAGCTTTCTGGCCTAGACTGACCTTTCCGGCCGACCGTCCCGCCTTGCCCGTGCCTGTGCGCGCGGGGTGCGTGCGGGGCGTGTTCGTGCAGGGGGACGTGAGGACAGGCCGCACATGACAGACGCACCCAGTCCCCTTCAGGGACCGACACCGGAAAACATGGTGTCCTATTCCGAGCAGTTGCTCAATCTCTCCATCCGGCGGCTGACGCTGCTGCTGGAGAGCGATGTCGAGTTCACACCTGGCGCAGGCAGGGAGCTGAGCGAAGAATTCCGCAGCCTGCGCAAAGCCTTGGAGATCGCTTATCATGAACGTGCCAATCTTCAGAAGCTCAAGGGGGTCGAGGCCGGAGCAAATGCCTGCCTCGACCTCGACGCCGCGCGCGATGAAGTGCGCCGCAGGCTGGCTCGCCTGCGCGCCGCAACAGGCGGTGACGGACTTCCTGGACAGTCTGAGTGAAGGGGCGCTGGCGGCGCTGCCGTGGTTGTTCGAGTTCTGGGCGCAGCCGCATCAGCTGCCGCCCGAGGGCGCGTGGCGCACATGGGTCTGCATGGGCGGGCGCGGTGCGGGCAAGACGCGCGCCGGCGCGGAATGGGTGCGCGCCGAGGTCGAGGGCGCGCGACCGCTGGATGCGGGCCGCGCGCGGCGCGTGGCGCTGGTGGCTGAGACCTATGACCAGGCGCGCGATGTCATGGTCTTTGGC
>SKYA01000026.1 GCA_007128135.1 Paracoccaceae bacterium
CCGATCCTGATGTGCTGCCTCATGTCAGGCGCGCATGTGGTCTTTCCAACCCCCCAAGGCTACCGCGGCGACGGCGTGTTCGACAATTTCTGGAAACTGGTCGAGCGCTGGGGCGTGACCTTCATGATCACTGTGCCGACCGCGCTGGCCGCGCTCATGCAGCGCAAGGTCGATGCCGACATCTCGACCCTGCGCACGGGCATTTCGGGCTCGGCGGCGCTGCCGCGCGAGCTTTACAGGCGGTTCGAGCAGGCCACCGGCATGAAGATCTGCGAAGGCTACGGGCTGACCGAGGCGACCTGTCTGGTCTCGTGCAACCCGGTGGAGGGGGTGCGGAAGATCGGCGCGGCCGGCCTGCCGCTGCCCTATACCGATGTCAGGATCATGCGTCCGGTCAATGGCGACTGGGCCGGGTGCGCGGTCGATGAGGTCGGCGAGATCTGCGTCTCCAGTCCCGGTGTGACGCCCCCCACCTATACCGAAGAGGCCAGGAATCGCGACCTCTTCATCGGGCAGCATCTGCGCACGGGTGATCTGGGGCGGCTTGATGCGGATGGCTATCTCTGGATTACCGGGCGACAGAAGGACCTGATCATCCGCGGAGGACACAATATCGACCCTGCCGAGATCGAGGAGGCGCTGCTGGCGCATCCGGCGGTCAGTTTCGCAGGGGCCATCGGTCAGCCGGATGCGACGGCGGGCAAACTGCCCTGCGCCTATGTCGAGCTTGTCGAGGGCGCGCGGGTGAGCACACAGGAACTGATGGAGCACGCGCAGGCACGGATCTCCGAGCGCGCGGCAATCCCGAAATACCTCGAAATTCTGCCTGAACTGCCGAAGACGGCGGTCGGAAAGGTGTTCAAGCCCGACCTGCGGCGACTGGCGATTGCGCGGGTGCTTGACGCGGCGCTGGCCGAAGCGGATCTGCCCGCGCAGGTCGTCCATGTCTTCGAGGACGGCAAGCGCGGTCTGGTCGCCCGGATCACGGCCAAAGGCGGGCTCCCTCCGGAGCGCCTTGCCCCGGTGCTGGACCGGTTCACCACGCCATGGGAGGTTCAGCGCGACCAGCGCCCCGGGAAAGCGCAGGTCTGAGTCATTTTTGTCGCAGAGCCTGCAAACGCGACGATCACCTGCGTCCGACGCTTGACAGAGTCGTGCCGACAATCGATTCTGCCTCAAAACATAAAGAATTCGAGGCAGAGCATGAGTATCCGGACCATCACACCGCTTGTCGCGGTGTCCCTTCTCGCTGTATCGGGCTGCGGTCTTCTCAAGGGTGGCGGAGGTGGCGGCGGGGCGACGGTGCAGCAGGTTCCCGCAAATTCCGCGAGCGTCGGCCTGACCGACGAGCCCGAGGCCGCCCGCGCCGATGTTTCGATGAACGAGGCGGGGCAGATCCTGCTGACCGTGACCTCGGGTCCGATGAAGGACACGACCTTCCTGTGCGCCGATGCCAATGGCGGGACCTGCACCGTCGTCGCGCCAGCGGATCTGGACGTGTCACTCGGCAGCGGAACTCTGCTGCACCGGATCCATGGTGAATATGCCTTTGTCGGCAATTTCAATGTCCGCCAGCTCTCGGACTCAAACGGCGCGGGCATGTCGCAACTGGTGCATGCGCCCGGCCTTGACGGCCCGACAGCGCCCTTGTCGATGCCACAGGGTGTGGCCTCCTATACTGGCCGCTTCCATGCCGGGGCCGGCATCAATTCCGGCCCGAACCTGAGCAACCGCGCCGACGGGCTTGCACAGGGCACGGCGGTGGTGCTTGCGAATTTCAACTCTGCGCGGCTGACAGTCGACCTCAACGGCGCGATGACCGAGACCGGCGAGCCCATCCGCGCGATTTTCGGCGGCATCACCATCGACCCGAAGACGGGTCACTTCACCTCGCCCGAGAATGCGCTGCACGAATTCCAGCATGAAGCGGCAGGCGGCAGTCTGAGCGGTGCTTTCTATGGCCCCGGGGCTTCCGAGGCGGCCGGCCTCTTCAACATCGGCAGCGAGCGCCATGGCGGCATGAGCGGGGTCTTCCTGGCCTGCAAGGGTCTGACGGACGAGTGTATCAAGGACTGAGGCAGAAACGCCGCACGACCGACAGGTGGGGGCACAACGCATGCTCGGCGCCAAGCCCCGGGAGAAGCCCCTCGCCGCGCCACGTGCCGCGCCAGGGGCCGACAGGGTCTTCCCGGCGGTCATGCGCCAGTCCGAGCGTCACAAAACCAGGCCCGTGCCCCTGCGCCACCTCCGCGCGCAATCTGACTGAAAGGTCGTGATAGCCGCTCGGTCCACAGGGAAGACCCTGCCCGCCGCAGCGCCCCAGACCGCCCAGATTGCCCTTGCTCAGCGCCAGTTCAGCGCGGCCCTGCTGCCGGTCATGCCCCAGCAACAGGTTGTCGTCTGACCTGCGAACCCGCGCAGTGCTGGCCAGCGCACCCGATGCGACACAGGGACCGATCCGGTCGGTCAGCATGGTCTGCGCGCGGATAAGTACGATCAGACAGGCCAGAAGACGCATGGGGCAGTCCAACGCGCGGAAACATGTCCCCCACCGTGCAACATCTCGCCCTCGAAATGATCCCGAAGGCAAACAGAAGCTTGATGACAGGATGCGCCAACGGCCCGGCGCGGGCGCGCCGCATTCGCGCCCGGGGACGTCACCTCTCGGACAGACGGCGTCGTTCGGGAGTGTGATGCCGTGATCCGGGGCCGACCGGAACCGCCGCTAGCCGCGCACGGTCCCGTCGCCAGTGACAAGATACTTGAAGCTTGTGAGTTGCTCTGCGCCGACAGGTCCGCGTGCATGCATCTTGCCGGTGGCGATCCCGATTTCCGCCCCCAGTCCGAACTCGCCACCATCGGCGAACTGGGTCGAGGCATTGCGCATCAGGATGGCCGAATCGAGCCCGTTGAAGAACCGCGCGGCAATCGCGTCATCTTCGGCGATGACGGCATCGGTATGCTGCGAGCCATGGGTGCGGATATGGGCAATCGCTGCTTCGACATCCTCGACCACGGCGGCGGCCATCACCATGTCGAGAAACTCGCGCCCGAAATCATCGGGCTGCGCCGCAATCACCCCGGGCAGATGCTGCAGTCCGGCGCCGACGCGCATCTCGACACCTGCCGCGCACAGATCCGCGATGATCTGCGCGCCCAGCCCCTCGACGATGTCACGATGCAGCAGCAGACATTCGGCAGCGCCACAGATGCCCGTGCGCCGGGTCTTGGCATTGAGGACCACGCGCCGGGCCTTCTCGGAGTCGGCCGAGGCATCGACATAGACATGGCAGATGCCTTCGAGATGCGCGAAGACCGGCACCCGTGCCTCGCGCTGCACCAGTCCCACCAGCCCCTTGCCGCCACGCGGCACGATCACGTCGATCAACCCGACCATGCGCAGCATGTCCGACACTGCGGCGCGGTCGGTCGTCTGCACAAGCTGGATGGCATCCTCGGGCAATCCGGCCGCGCGCAGACCCGCGACAAGCGCAGCATGGATCGCCTGCGAGGAGTGAAAACTCTCCGTGCCGCCCCGCAGGATAACGGCATTGCCCGATTTCAGGCACAGCCCGCCCGCATCTGCTGTCACATTGGGCCGCGATTCATAGATCACGCCCACCACGCCCAGCGGCGTGCGCACGCGCTGGATGTGCAGCCCGGAGGGACGGTCCCACTCGGCCATGACCTGCCCCACCGGGTCGGGCTGCGCGGCCACGGCGCGCAGGCTGTCGCAAATGCCGTCCACGCGCGCCTCGTCCAGCATCAGCCGGTCCAGCATCGCGCCCGACAGGCCCCTGGCGCGGGCCGCCTTCATGTCGCGTGCATTGGCTGCGATCACCTCGGCACGTCGCTCGGCGAGCGCCTCGGCGGCGGCCTCCAGCGCGCGGGTTCTGGCCTCGGGCGAGGCCATCGCCAGCATTTCGGCGGCCTTGCGCGCGCGCGCGCCCATCTCCTGCATCTCGCGGCTGATTTCTGTCATAATGCCATCTCGTCCCGGTGAATGAGGGCCACGCGGCCCGGATAGTTCAGGATTGCTTCTATCTCGCGCGACTGGCGGCCTGCAATGGCCGCTGCTTCGGCACTGTCATAACCGGCAAGCCCCACGCCCAAAGCCCCTTCCGGCCCCATGATCGTGACAGCATCGCCGCGCTGAAAGGCGCCTTCGACGCGTGTCACGCCAGCGGGCAGCAGCGACTTGCCCTGCCCGAGCGCGCGAACGGCACCGGCATCGACATGAACGACCCCCCGAGGCTTCATCGCGGCAATCCAGCGCTTGCGCGCCGAGCGCGGGTCGCCCTGCGCGACAAACAGCGTCGCGCGCGCGCCCTCGCGCAAGCCGCGCAGCGGGTGCAGCGCGGCACCGGCAGTGATGATCATGGCACAGCCGCCCGAGACTGCCGTTTTCGCGGCCATGACCTTGGTCTTCATGCCACCTTTCGACATGGCAGAGGTCGGTTCGCCCGCCATCGCCTCGATGTCTGGGGTGATCGTCTCGACCCGCTCGAAATGACGCGCATCGGGGTCGGTCTGCGGATTTCCGCTATAGAGCCCGTCCACATCCGACAGCAGCACCAGCAGATCGGCCCCGATGGTCACGGCCACCTGCGCGCCCAGCCGGTCATTGTCACCATACCGGATCTCATCTGTCGCGATTGTGTCGTTTTCGTTGACAATCGGCACCACGCCCAGCCCCAGCAGCGTGGCCAGCGTTGCCCGACTGTTAAGATAGCGGCGGCGGTCATGCGTATCCTCGAGCGTGAGCAGAACCTGTCCCGTGGCAATACCGTGAGGTGCCAGCACTTCCTCATAGGCGCGCGCCAGCCGGATCTGGCCGACCGCAGCGGCGGCCTGGCTCTGTTCAAGCGCCAGCGCGCCGCCGGGCAGTCCCAGCACCCCGCGCCCCAGCGCGATCGACCCCGAAGAGACGATCACGACATCCGCTCCGCGCCCGCGCAAGGCGGCCACGTCAACGGCGAGGGCGCGCAGCCAGTCCGCGCGCAAGCCCCCCCCCTCGACCAGCAGCGCCGAACCGATCTTGACCACCACCCGCCGCGCCCCTGCAAGGGCGTCGGCCGCACTCACGGTTGCCATGGCCCCTCATCCTCGGCTTGCGGTCGCGCGCGGTCGATCCGAGCAAGCAGTGCGCGCAAAACCTGCTGCATCCCCTCGCCCGACACTGCCGAGATCAGATGCACGGGCCGCCTGCAGGCGGCTTCGAGCGCAGCCTTCTTTTCGGCGCGCTCCTCGTCATCGAGCGCGTCGATCTTGTTGAGCGCAATGATGCGCGGCTTCAGGGCCACGTCATGCGAATAGGCGTCAAGCTCGTGGTCGATGATCCGCCAGTCCTCGGCGACATCCTCAGATGTGCCATCGACCAGTTGCAACAGCACCGCGCAGCGCTCGACATGCCCGAGGAACTGATCGCCCAGCCCCCGGCCTTCGCTGGCGCCCTCGATCAGTCCCGGAATATCGGCCATCACGAATTCGCGCCCGTCAATCCCGACCACGCCCAGATTGGGGTGGAGCGTCGTAAACGGGTAATCGGCGATCTTGGGCCGGGCATTGGAGGTGGCGGCCAGAAATGTGGACTTGCCCGCATTGGGCAGACCGGCGAGCCCGGCATCCGCAATCAGCTTGAGCCGCAGCCAGATCGTGCGCTCGACCCCCGGCTGGCCTGAATTGGCGCGTCGAGGGGCCTGGTTGGTGGCCGACTTGAACTGCAGGTTACCCCAGCCGCCATTGCCGCCCTTGGCCAGAAGCACGCGTTGGCCCACCTCGGTCAAGTCGGCAATGACGGTCTCCTGATCCTCGTCGAGGATCTCGGTGCCGACCGGCACGCGCAATGTGACCGACTCGCCATCCTTGCCGGTGCGGCCCTTGCCCATGCCGGGTTGACCGGACCTGGCGAAGAAATGCTGCTGATAGCGGAAGTCGATCAGGGTGTTCAGCCCGTCCACGACCTCTGCCCAGACATCGCCCCCGCGGCCCCCGTCACCCCCATCAGGGCCGCCATACTCGATGAATTTCTCGCGCCGGAACGAGACGCAGCCGGATCCTCCGCCGCCCGAGCGGATATGGACCTTGGCCAGATCGAGGAATTTCATGGGCGCGATCTCCGTGACGTCAGGCGCAAGCCTTTAGCGCAGGATACCGGCGAGCGAAAGAGCCGCAAGCGTGATGCGGCCTGCCGCGCCTCAGCGACAGACGCCCCGCACAGGACGCAACCGGCCATGAGACATGCTCGTGCGCTGGTCATCGGCCATGCCGCCGCGTCCCGCCCGCAGGCGAGACATGGCGCGGATGCGGGTCACGGCACTGTCGTCCCCGGCCCTGCACAAGCAGGGCTGACACTGCGCCGCCAACCGGCCCGGACAGCCTTGCCGGGGCAGCCGGTGGGCGCATGCTCTGGCCGGCCCCCTGTCCCCGATACGCTCAAAATGCGACCTTCATCCCCCGCGCCTCGCGCACCAGATCAAGGATCTTCTTGGCCGCCTCGGGGATATTGGTTCCGGGACCGAAGATCGCCTTCACCCCGGAGTCATACAGGAACTGGTAATCCTGCTGCGGGATCACGCCCCCGCAGATGACCAGAATATCGCCTGCGCCTGCGGCCTTCAATTCGCGCACCAGTTCGGGGGCCAGCGTCTTGTGCCCGGCGGCCTGGCTGGAAATGCCGATGATATGCACGTCATTGTCGATGGCATCCTGTGCTGCCTCGGCCGGTGTCTGGAACAACGGGCCTACATCGACGTCAAATCCGATATCCGCAAAGGCCGTGGCGATCACCTTGGCGCCGCGGTCGTGCCCATCCTGCCCCATCTTGACCACCAGCATTCGCGGGCGGCGGCCCTCGGCCTCGGCAAAGGCTTCCACATCAGCCTGGATGGCGGCGAAGCCGTCGTCGCCCTCGTAGGCCGCGCCATAGACACCGGCAAGGGTTTTGACTTCCGCACGATGGCGGCCGAAGATCTTTTCCATGGCCATGCTGATCTCTCCCACTGAGGCCCGCGCTCGGGCTGCCGCGACAGCCGCGTCAAGCAGATTGCCGCCCTCGGCCGCGCAGCGCGTCACCTCGTCAAGCGCGGCAATGCAGGCGGCCTCGTCGCGGCTGGCGCGAATACGCTCGAGCCGTGCGATCTGTGAATCGCGCACCTTGATGTTGTCGATATCGAGAATGTCGATCGGGTCTTCCTTGTCCTTGCGATACTTGTTGACCCCGACGATCACTTCCTCGCCCCGGTCGATCAGGGCCTGTCGCCTTGCAGCGGTTTCCTCGATGCGCAGCTTGGGCATGCCCGAGGCGACCGCCCTGGTCATGCCGCCCATGCCCTCGACCTCGTCCATCAGCGCCCAGGCGGCCTCGGCCAGATCATGAGTCAGCTTCTCGATATAGTAGCTGCCCGCCAGCGGATCGACGACATTGGTCACGCCGGTTTCCTCCTGCAGGATCAACTGCGTGTTGCGGGCAATGCGGGCACTGAACTCTGTGGGCAGGGCAATGGCCTCGTCCAGCGCATTGGTGTGCAGCGATTGCGTACCGCCCAGAACCGCCGACATCGCCTCATAGGCCGTTCGGATCACGTTGTTGTAGGGATCCTGCTCCTGCAAGGAAACGCCCGATGTCTGACAATGGGTGCGCAGCATCGAGGATTGCGGCTTCCTGGGATTGAATTCTTCCATAACCCGCGACCACAGCAGTCGCGCGGCGCGCAGTTTTGCGATCTCCATGAAGAAATTCATGCCGATGGCAAAGAAGAACGACAACCGGCCGGCAAAGGCGTCCACATCCATGCCCCGCGCAATCGCCGCGCGCACATATTCGCGCCCGTCGGCCAGGGTGAAGGCCAGTTCCTGCACAAGGTTCGCGCCCGCTTCCTGCATGTGATAGCCCGAGATCGAGATCGAGTTGAACTTCGGCATCTCGGCAGAGGTGTATTCGATGATATCCGCGATGATCCGCATCGACGGTTCGGGCGGATAGACATAGGTGTTGCGGACCATGAACTCCTTGAGGATGTCATTCTGGATCGTACCTGACAGCAGCTTGCGGTCCACGCCCTGCTCCTCGCCGGTGACGATGAAACTGGCAAGGATCGGGATCACGGCCCCATTCATCGTCATCGAGACACTGACCTTCTCGAGCGGGATGCCGTCGAAGAGGATCTTCATGTCCTCGACCGAATCGATGGCCACACCGGCCTTTCCGACATCGCCCGTCACGCGCGGATGATCGCTGTCATAACCGCGATGCGTGGCCAGATCGAAGGCCACGGACACCCCCTGCTGCCCGGCGGCAAGCGCCTTGCGGTAGAAGGCATTGCTTTCCTCGGCCGTGGAGAAGCCCGCATATTGACGGATCGTCCAGGGGCGACCCGCATACATCGTGGCGCGTACCCCGCGCGTATAGGGCGCCTCGCCGGGGATGGTGCCCAGATGCGGCAGACCCGCCACGTCATCGGCAGTGTAGAGCGGCTGGACCGGGATACCCTCGAGTGTGTTCCAGGCAAGGCTCTCGAGCGGGCGGGACTTCATCTCGCGGACGGCAATCTCCGACCAGCGGCGCTTGGCGTCGCTCATGGCAGATCCTTTCTTTGGCATGGGGCACGGAATTTCTCGCACCCTCTGGTGTATTCTGCGCGAAACCTCCTATATTCGGTGCAAGCAGGAGGCGTCATGAAATCGATTTTTGCGCTTGTTTTCGCGATGGTTTTTCCCGCCGGCGCGCTGGCGTCGGAACAGGGAGAGATGCTGGCGGGCACGCCGGCTCCGGATCTGGTGGAAGAAGCTGCCGCGGACGAAAAAGATCTGGCCGGGGCCAACGAGGCCGAGCCCGAGGGGCTGTTGTTCGTGGATGCGCGCGAGGCGGATGTGCGCGAGTACATCTGGGTCAACCGCATCATCGTGATCATGGCGGACACGCCGGATGATCCGCAATTCACCCGCCAGCTCGACGCGATACGCGACCGCGAGGACGAGTTTATTGCCCGCGACGCGGTGGTGATCTTCGACGCCCATCCCGAAGACCGTAGCCCGCTGCGCCAGGTCATGCGCCCGCGCGGGTTCATGACCGCGATCATCGACAAGGATGGCGAGGTCAAGGCACGCCGCCCGGGGGTGCGCACGGGGCGCGAACTCATGGCCATGATCGACCGGTTCCCGACCCGGCGGCAGGAGATACTCGAACGCCTGCCCTCGGGGCGCTGAGCGGCAATCAGATTGCGGCTTGCGCCACGCCTTTTCTTCGTGGGGGGGCTGACGCCCCCATGCGCCTGAGGCGCATGCCCCCGCGGATATTTGGGCAAGGATGAAGGGCTCATTGAAAGTAGCCCTGCTTTTCGGCCCATTGCAGCATGAGCCACCATCCCGGTCCAAAGGTGCCCACCAGCCAGAAGACCACGGCCGTCCCCGGATCGAGCATCCCGGCCCAGACGGCTGCGACCATCAGCGCGCCAAGTCCATAGACCAGCCCACCCCCCACGGCGACGAATTCGAGCCCGAGCCTGAGCTTGCTCAGGATCGGGAAGATGCCATGGAACAGCGCCATTCCGGCAAGCGGCGGCATGAGCAGCAGAACAAGCTGCCCCGCGCGCACGCCCTCGGCAACCTGGGTCAGGACCAGCGCGGCGAGCACAAGCCCGGCCATGAAGCTGACCAGATAGACCACAAACAGGCGCAGTTGCGTGCGTTTCATGGCTCGAACTCCATGATGACATCGTCAACTGCGAGCGAAGCGCCGGGAGTGGCGTTGATCCGGGCCACACGGCCCTTGCGTTCGGCGCGCAGGATGTTTTCCATCTTCATCGCCTCGACCGTGGCCAGCGCCTGCCCCTCATGGACCTCGTCGCCTTCGCTCACGGCGATCGAGACGACCATGCCGGGCATCGGGCAGAGCAGAAGTCTCGAGGTGTCGGGGGGCAGCTTCTCGGGCATGAGCCGGGCGAGATCCGCCTGGCGCGGCGAGAAGACATGCACTTTCAGATCGGCCCCGCGCAGGCGCAGCCGGTAGCCCCCGGGGATCCGGTTCATCTTCATCACCAGCGGGGTGCCATCGACCATGAGCCGTGCAAGCGGCTGGCCGGGCTTCCAGTCGGATGTGATGCGGAAGTCCTGGCCCGCCAGCATGACGGTTGCGCCCTCGCGGTCGGCCCGGATCCGGGCGGGCAGGCTCTCGTCGGCGATATTGACCACCCAGTCGGTGCCCACGACCCGTTCGTGATTGTCCATCCGCCCCGAGATGCGCGCCCGCCGGATCTCGGCCACGCGATTCATTGCGCAGGCGCAGGCTGCGACACGGTGCAGCAGGTCCTGCGGCAGACATGCGCCTGCAAAACCTTCCGGGTATTCCTCGGCGATGAAGGCGGTGGTTATTTCGCCCGAGACGAAGCGGGGGTGGTCCATCACGGCTGACAGGAAGGGCAGGTTGTGGCCGATGCCCTCGAGTTCGAACTCATCGAGCGCGAGGCGCATCTCCTCGATGGCCTGTGCACGCGTGGGCGCCCAGGTGCAGAGCTTGGCGATCATTGGGTCGTAATACATCGAGATCTCGCCCCCCTCATAAACGCCCGTATCATTGCGCACGGCCCGGGTCGGCTCTGCCAGTTCCGCAGGCGGGCGGTAGCGCGTCAGACGGCCAATCGAGGGCAGGAAGTTGCGATACGGGTCTTCGGCATAGAGGCGGCTCTCGATGGCCCAGCCGTTTATCTTGAGATCCGATTGCGCAAAGGGCAGCTTCTCGCCCGCCGCGACCCGGATCATCTGTTCGACAAGATCGACCCCGGTGATGAGTTCGGTGACCGGGTGTTCCACCTGAAGGCGGGTATTCATTTCCAGGAAATAGAAGTTCTTGTCGCCATCGACGATGAATTCCACGGTGCCCGCCGAGGTGTAGCCCACGGCGGCCGCAAGGGCGCAAGCCTGCTCGCCCATCGCGCGGCGCGTCGCCTCGTCCAGAAACGGCGAGGGGGCCTCCTCGATGACCTTCTGGTTGCGGCGCTGGATCGAGCATTCGCGCTCGTGCAGATAGACCGTGTTGCCATGCTGGTCGGCCAGCACCTGAATCTCGATATGGCGCGGCTGGGTGACAAATTTCTCGATGAAGATGCGGTCATCCCCGAAGCTGGCGGCCGCCTCGTTCTTCGAGGACTGGAAACCCTCGCGCGCCTCGTCATCATTCCAGGCAATGCGCATCCCCTTGCCACCACCCCCGGCGCTGGCCTTGATCATCACCGGATAGCCGATCTCGCCCGAGATCTTCACTGCCTCGTCGGCGTCGGCAATCAGGCCCATATAGCCGGGAACCGTGCTGACGCCCGCTTCCTGCGCCAGCTTCTTCGAGGTGATCTTGTCGCCCATCGCCTCGATCGCATTGGCCGGCGGGCCGATGAAGGCCACGCCCTCATTGGCCAGCGCCTCGGCGAATTTCATGTTCTCGGACAGAAACCCGTAGCCCGGATGCACCGCCTCGGCCCCGGTCTGGCGGATGGCGTCCATGATCCTGTCGATCACGATATATGACTGGTTGGCGGGCGGCGGGCCGATATGGACGGCTTCATCCGCCATCTGGACATGCAGCGCATGCCGGTCGGCATCGGAATAGACCGCAACGGTCCTGATGCCCATCTTGCGGGCGGTCTTGATGACACGGCAGGCAATCTCGCCGCGATTGGCAATCAGGATCTTCGAGAACATGCAGGCTCCTTGATGGGCTGGGGGAAGGCCATCTCACTCTTCCCGGGTGTCAAAGGCAAACTCGGACGAGCCGTCGAACAACTGCGGGAAGGCAGCTTCGGCGGCGCGCATATCAACGCGCAGGAGCGCGTCATAGCTTACGGGGTCGAAAGATTCGCTGGCGGGCACGACTTCGCGGCCCAGGAGCCAGGACAGGCGGCCTGCATCGAGATTGCCGCGCTCGAAGGGTTCGTCGCCGAAATGGGCGATCAGCGCTCCGAGAAAGGCCTCGTCCGCGCGCCGGTCGATCAGGCGGCGGTCGGCAAAACGCTTGCGCGCAACAAGCGGCGTGACACCCTTCGGGTTGGCTCGGCGGATAGTGAACTGGAAATCGGTGCCGGGAAACCGACCGGGAAAACCGCGGTGTTTCAGCATGGCCGCACTCCGGCTGGCCGACTGCCGGCAAGCACCGGGACGGGTGAACGCACCCGTCCCGGTGTCAGTGTGTCAATACTTGCCCTTGGCCGCCACGGGTTCGACGACGACGGGCTGGACTTCCATGGGCGGAGGCGGTGCCTTGCGCGCGCATGCGGACACAACCAGTGTTGCACCGATGACAGCGATAAGGGTGAGTCTGGACATGAATATCTCCTGTTGCAGCAAGCAGCCGGGGCATCAGCGGCAGCATCCCCACCCGGCATGACGACAAGGCGGATTGTCCACCCGTGCCGACTCGTCAGACTAATGGAAACCCCGTCGCTTGACCACAGGAGATTGGTGCGACGCAACTTTGGTACGGTCGCAAAGACAGGCCCCCAGGCCTGCCGGGCTGCCGGGGCAGGGCTGGTGCCCTGCCCCGCGCCGGGATCAGCGGTAACGGCCCTTCGTCGACATCGGTTCGACATAGACCGGAGCCGAGATCGGCTCGAAATGCTGAACGGGTTCGGGTGCCTTGCGTGCGCAGGTTGCCGGGATGAAGGACACCAGGAACACTGCAACAAGTGCGAGTTTCGCCATAATTTACTCCTGCTCGTATTGCCGGGGCACGGATTCCATTCCGCCCGCACCCATTGGTTTTGAACTGCATGGGCCAGAATTGACGCATACGGACCGACAATACTGCTTTTATAGAATCCTGACCACGAAAATCTGCGCAGCCGTTGGGGTTGTGGCGCAGTTGCATCAATCGCAGGGCAGAGGCGATGGTCAGTCATGATACTCATCCAGGTCGATCTCGCAGCCATCCATTGTGAAGGAAAACCACTCGAAAAGTTGCAATGCGGTGCTGTCTGTCACTCCGAATTCCACCTCGCGATCCATCAGCGTGATGACCGCGCCAAGCCAGCCCTGATCCTTCGGGTCCTCGTCGGGACCGAAGGCAGACCGGACCTGTGTTTCGCACAGCCAGAGCATGTCCTCGAAGACCAGATCC
>SKYA01000101.1 GCA_007128135.1 Paracoccaceae bacterium
CCTGATGGGGGCAGGGGCGGGCCATGTGCATCAATGACGGGTGCAGGATCAGGCGGGACCTGCTGACCAGACGCCGCGGCAGCGCCAGGGCAGGGGGTTCGATGCCCCCTGCCCTGGCATCCCCCGGTTCTGGCCCCGGTTCTGGCCCTAGTCCTCGAACTCGACCAGAAGATCCTTCGCCTCGATCTGCGCGCCCGGGGCAACATGCACTGCCTTGACCACCGCCTCGCGGTCGGCATGCAGCCCGGTCTCCATCTTCATCGCCTCGATGGTTAGCAACAGATCTCCCGGTTTCACTTTCGTTCCCGCGCTTACGGCGACCGAGGCCACAGACCCCGGCATCGGCGCGCCGACATGCGCGGGATTGCCGTGATCGGCCTTGACCCTCTGCGCGGTCCTGGCCTTGATCTCGCGATTGGCCACGCGGATCGTGCGCGGCTGGCCGTTGAGTTCGAAAAACACCTTCACATCGCCATCATCCGCGGTCTCGCCCACCGTGATGAGGCGGATCTCCAGCGTCTTGCCGGGGTCGATCTCGGCCGAGATCTCCTCGCCGGGTTCCATCCCGTAGAAGAATGTCCGCGTGGGCAGGGTGCGCACCGGGCCATAGATGCGATGGCGGCCCATGTAGTCGAGAAACACCTTCGGATACATCAGATAGCCGTTGAGATCCTCGTCATCGATCTTGAAGCCTTCCAGATCGGCGCTCAGTTGCGCGCGCACCGCTTCCAGATCGACCGGGGCCAGATGCCGGCCGGGACGGTCGGTCACCGGCGCTTCGTCCTTGAGCACCTTGCGCAGGATCGCCTCGGGCCAGCCGCCCGGAGGCTGGCCCAGATTGCCGCGCAGCATGTCGATGACCGAATCGGGGAAACTCACCTCCTTGTCGGGGTTCTCGACATCGGCGCGGCTCAGCCCCTGGCTGATCATCATCAGCGCCATGTCGCCCACCACCTTGGACGAAGGCGTGACCTTGACGATATCGCCGAACATCATGTTCACATCGGCATAGGCGCGGGCGATCTCGGGCCAGCGTTCCTCCAGTCCGAGCGAACGCGCCTGGGCCTTGAGATTGGTGAACTGCCCGCCCGGCATCTCGTGCAGATACACCTCTGAAGAGGGTGCTTGCTGCGCGGATTCGAACGCGGCATATTGCGCGCGCACCGCCTCCCAGTAATCCGAGATCTGACGGATCGCGCCCATGTCCAGCCCGGAGTCGCGATCGGTGAAGCGCAGTGCCTCGACAATTGAGCCGAGTGTCGGCTGCGATGTGTTGCCCGACAGCGCATCCATCGCCGCATCCGCCGCGTCCACGCCGGCCTCGGCGGCGGCGAGGATGGTCGCGCCCGCGATGCCGCCGGTATCATGTGTGTGGAAGTGGATGGGCAGGCCGACCTCCTCTTTCAGCGCCTTGATCAGCACCCGCGCCGAGGCCGGCTTCAGCAGGCCCGCCATGTCCTTCAGCCCCAGCACATGCGCGCCCGCCTCGCGCAGGGCCTTACCCATGGTCACATAATATTTCAGGTCGTATTTCGCGCGCTCGGGGTTCAGGATGTCGCCGGTGTAGCAGATTGTCCCCTCGCAGACCTTGTTCGCCTCGATCACCGCATCCATGGCCACGCGCATGTTCTCGACCCAATTCAGGCTGTCGAAGACGCGGAAGACGTCCACCCCGGTCTCGGCAGCCTGTTTGACAAAGAACTGCACCACATTGTCTGGGTAATTCGTGTAGCCGACACCGTTGGAGGCGCGCAGCAGCATCTGTGTCATCAGGTTCGGCATCGCGCGGCGCAGGTCGCGCAGCCGCTGCCAGGGGCATTCCTGCAGGAAGCGGTAGGCCACGTCGAAGGTGGCCCCGCCCCAGCATTCGACCGAAAACAGCTGCGGCAGCTTGTGCGCATAGGCGGGCGCGACGCGGATCATGTCGATCGAGCGCATCCGCGTTGCAAGCAGCGACTGATGCGCGTCGCGCATGGTGGTGTCGGTCAGCAGAAGCTGCTTCTGCGCCGCCATCCAGTCAGCGACGGCCTGTGGCCCCTGTTCGTCCAGGAGTTGCTTGGCGCCGCGTGGTGGTGTGCCGCTGACCCTCGGGGCCTGCGGCACCCGGACCGCCGCGGGCGGCAGCGGGCGGCCCGCGGTCTCGGGGTGCCCGTTCACTGTGATGTCGGCAATATAGGTCAGGATCTTGGTCGCCCGGTCGCGCCGCTTGCGGAAGTTGAACAGGTCTTCGGTAGTGTCGATGAAGGTGGTCGTGTAGCTGTTGTCGAGGAAGGTCGGATGCTTGAGCAGATTCTCGACAAAGGCGATATTGGTGCTCACGCCCCGGATACGGAACTCGCGCAGCGCGCGGTCCATCCGCGCGATGGCCTCGTCGGGCGTTGGCGCCCATGCCGTGACCTTGACCAGCAGCGAGTCGTAGTAACGGGTGATGACCCCGCCGGCATAGGCCGTTCCGCCATCCAGCCGGATGCCCATCCCCGTGGCCGAGCGATAGGCCGTCAGGCGCCCGTAATCGGGGATGAAATTGTTCTGCGGGTCCTCGGTCGTGACGCGGCATTGCAGCGCATGGCCGGTCAACGTCACATCACCCTGGCTGGGCGTGCCGGTCGCCTCGGACAGTGTCGCCCCCTCGGCAATGCGGATCTGGGCCTTCACGATGTCGATGCCGGTCACTTCCTCGGTGACGGTATGCTCGACCTGGATGCGCGGGTTGACCTCGATGAAGTAGAATTCATCCGTGTCCATATCCATCAGGAACTCGACCGTGCCCGCGTTCTGATAGCCCACCGCGCGCCCGATCTTGAGGCCCAGCTCGCAGATCCCGGCGCGCTGGTCGTCGCTCAGGTAGGGGGCGGGCGCGCGCTCGACGACCTTCTGGTTGCGTCGCTGCACCGTGCAATCGCGCTCGTAAAGGTGATAGAGATTGCCATGCGTGTCGCCCAGGATCTGCACCTCGACATGGCGGGCACGCAGGATCATCTTTTCCAGATAGCCCTCGCCATTGCCGAAGGCGGCCTCGGCCTCGCGGCGGCCCTCGCGCACCTTTGCCTCTATTTCGTCAGGGCCGTTGACGGCACGCATCCCGCGTCCCCCGCCACCGTGGCTGGCCTTGAGCATCAGCGGATAGCCGATCTTGTCGGCCATCGCGCGGATCGCCGCCATGTCATCGCCCAGCACCTCGGTCGCAGGGATGACCGGCACACCGGCCTCTATGGCGACGCGCCGCGCGCTGGCCTTGTCGCCCAGCGCGCGCATGGTCTCGGCCCTCGGGCCGATGAAGGTGATGCCTTTGGCCACGCAGGCATCGACCAACGCGGGGTTTTCGGATAGCAGCCCGTAGCCCGGATGGATTGCGTCGGCGCCCGATTCCGTGGCCACGCGGATGATCTCGTCGATCGAGAGATAGGCTGCGACCGGCCCAAGTCCCTCGCCGATGCGGTAGGCTTCGTCGGCCTTGAACCGGTGCAGGCTCAGCTTGTCTTCCTCGGCATAGACCGCGACCGTGCGCTTGCCCAGCTCGTTGGCCGCGCGCATCACCCGGATGGCGATTTCGCCGCGATTGGCGATGAGGATCTTGTTGAACCTTGCCATGTCTGTCCCCTTGTCCCGAAAGGTGCCTGCACTGGTCAGGTTTCTAGACCGATTTCTGCACTGCGGTAAAGCACTGGAAAGGTTTCGTTACAATCGGGCGGCTCTCGGGCGGGCATGTTTGGCGCTGTGGCTGGAAAATTTTGACCACCGGAGAGAACATTGATGGAACACCGCTTCCCCTTTGCGGCGCGGCGCGCTAGACTCGCGCGCATGAGTGATTTCAACACCGATCTGCCCCTGTCCGCCCGCGCCATGGCCGCGCGTCCCGCGCCCTATCTTGACGGGCTGAACCCCGCGCAGCGCAAGGCGGTCGAGGCGCTGGACGGTCCGGTGCTGATGCTGGCAGGCGCGGGCACCGGCAAGACCAGGGCGCTGACCGCGCGGATTGCGCATCTGCTGAACACGGGCCGGGCCTGGCCATCGGGGATTCTGGCGGTCACCTTCACCAACAAGGCCGCGCGCGAGATGAAGCTGCGCGTCGGCGGCTATCTGGGCGAGGTGGTCGAGGGGATGCCCTGGCTGGGCACCTTTCACTCGATCAGCGCGAAACTGCTGCGCAATCACGCCGAGCTTGTCGGGCTGAAATCCAGCTTCACAATTCTGGACAGTGACGACCAGTTGCGGCTTCTCAAGCAGCTGATCCATGCCGCCAATATCGACGAGAAACGCTGGCCCGCGCGGCTGCTGGCCTCGATCATCGACCAGTGGAAGAACCGTGCCTGGCGGCCTGAACAGGTGCCCTCAAGCGAAGCCAGCGCCTTCAACAATCGCGGCACCGAACTTTACGCGGCCTATCAGGAGCGGCTGAAAACGCTCAATGCCTGCGATTTCGGGGACCTGCTGCTGCATTGCGTGAGCATCTTTCAGGCGCATCCGGATGTGCTGGAGAGCTATCAGAAGAAATTCCGCTACATTCTGGTGGACGAGTATCAGGATACCAATGTCGCGCAGTATCTGTGGCTGAGACTGCTGGCGCAAGCGCATCGCAATATCTGCTGCGTGGGCGATGACGACCAGTCGATCTATGGCTGGCGCGGCGCGGAGGTGGGCAATATCCTGCGTTTCGAGCGTGATTTCGAAGGCGCGCAGGTGGTGCGGCTGGAACAGAATTACCGCTCGACCCCGCATATTCTGGCCGCCGCCAGCCATGTGATTGCCGCCAATGAGGGGCGTCTGGGCAAGACATTGTGGACCGAGGCGCGCGCGGGCGAGAAGGTGCGGCTGATCGGCCATTGGGACGGCGAGGAAGAGGCCCGCTGGATCGGCGAGCAGATCGAGGACCTGAGCCGCGGCACGCGCGGGCTGGAGCCGTTCAGCCTGAACCAGATGGCGATTCTGGTGCGCGCCAGCCACCAGATGCGCGCCTTCGAGGACCGTTTCCTGACCATCGGTCTGCCGTATCGCGTCATCGGCGGCCCACGTTTCTATGAACGGATGGAGATCCGCGACGCACTGGCTTATTTCCGCCTTGCCGTCAGCCCGGCGGATGACCTGGCCTTCGAGCGGGTCGTGAACACCCCCAAGCGGGGCCTGGGCGACAAGGCGCAGCAGATCATCCAGCGCATAGCGCGCGCGCAGGGCGTGTCGCTGGTGCAGGGCGCTGCGCTGGCCATCGAGGCGGGCGAGATCAAGGGCCGGGGGGCAGGGCAGTTGCGGGCGCTGATTGACGGAATCGCGCATTGGCACGCGGCTGTGGGCAGCACTGGCCCGGTGGTCGAGGATGAGTTGATCGAGACGCTGGCACCGGCGCCCGCATGCTCGCATATCGAACTGGCCGAGCAGATCCTCGAGGAGTCGGGCTATACCGAAATGTGGCTCAACGACAAGACGCCCGAGGCGCCGGGGCGGCTGGAGAACCTCAAGGAACTGATCAAGGCACTGGAAGAATTTGAAAACCTTCAGGGATTCCTCGAACATATCGCGCTGATCATGGACAATGACAGCGACGCCGCCGAGGCCAAGGTCACGATCATGACACTGCACGCGGCCAAGGGGCTGGAATATCCGGTCGTCTTTCTGCCGGGATGGGAGGACGGGCTGTTTCCCTCGCAACGCTCGATGGACGAATCCGGTCTCAAGGGCCTGGAGGAAGAGCGCCGCCTGGCCTATGTCGGGATCACGCGGGCCGAGCAGATCTGCACGATCAGCTTTGCCGCCAACCGGCGCGTCTATGGCCAGTGGCAGTCGCAGATGCCCTCGCGCTTTGTCGATGAACTGCCGGGCGCGCATGTCGAGGTGCTGACCCCGCCGGGGCTCTATGGCGGTGGCATGGCCGCCGCTGCAAGCACTGTCGAGGACCGGGCAACGCGGGCCGATGTCTATAATTCCCCCGGATGGCGGCGCTTGCAGGCTGCGGGGGCACGGCGCATGGGCCAGCCGCGCGAGGCGCGCGAGATGGTGATCGACGCCACCGCCAGCCCGGCTTTCGGACCGGGCGAACGGGTGTTTCACCAGAAATTCGGCTATGGCCGTGTGACTTCGGTCGAAGGCGACAAGCTGTTCGTCGAATTCGAGAAGTCGGGCGCGCGCCATGTCGTGGCGAAATATGTCGTCCCTGCCGCACAGGCGGATGACGTGCCCTTCTGACGGCCTGCCGAAAAAGAAAAAGGCGACGACCCCAGGGAGGAGGAGGGGGCCGCCGCCAAATTTGCAAGACCCCAGGGAGGAGGAGAGGGCCCTTGCAATCTCGGGGTCCGAAGACCCGGTATTCACGAAACGCTCTGGCCAGGGAGGAGGAGGGCCTCGGCGTTTCTCACGACCGCCCCAGGGAGGAGGAGGGGGCAGGCGTCCGTTGCCCGGTTCCGGACGCCTGCGCGCCCGTTCCGGAAGTTGTGACGATGGCCAAGGGAGGAGGAGTGGCCATCGTCGCAATCAGACCCCAGGGAGGAGGAGAGGGGTCTGAAATTCCTTACTTCCCGTAAGCTGCCTCATGGGCGAGGCGCGAGATCATGGACCGGCTGATGCCAAGGTCTGTCAGTTCGCGCGTGCTCAGATTTGCAAGCTCGGCATAGGTCCGGTTATAGACCCGGCGCCGCTCCAGGCGCTCGGTAAAGCGAGCGAGCAGACCATTCAAAAGGCCGCTCGGGTGTCGGGTGCTCAGTGTTTCTGCAAACTGCGCCATCATTATGCTACCTCTGTGTCTCTGCGAGGGTCAGGCCTCGCTGCGTTGAGACAAAGATAGCAATTCGCTGCAACTGCACAATGCTTATTGCTGCATTGCAGCTATGCGCTAGAAGCATGTTTACGCTAGGTAATCCTGGAAACGATCAGTTTTTGAACTTGCCGGGCCGCAGTTGCTCAAAACGGTTGCGGAACCTGAACGCCCTGCGCCACGGACCGGCAATTCTACAGGGCCTCGCGCAATCTGCTGGCGATATCCTGCATCTTTTCGGGGGCAAGGCGGGGCGGGGCGCTGAACGAGTCGGCCCCTTCGGTCAGATAGGCCTGCGAGGTTACGTCATGCACATGATGCATGGGCACGACATGAGCATGGGCATGGGGCACATGGATGCCGGTATAGAACATCGACACCCGCTCGACCCCGTAGAGCCGCTTCATCGCCCGCGCAATCCGTTGAGCGCAGGTGGTGACGCGGGTTGCAAGCGCCTCGGGCAGGTCCTCGAACCAGGTGACATGCTGTCTCGGGATGACCAGCGCATGACCCTCGCGGATCGGATGAAGGTCGAGAAAGGCCATGACATGTTCATCCTCGTGCAGCATGTGCGCCGGCAGGTCCCCGGCGGCAATCTTGCAGAACAGACAGTCTTTCATGGGCAGGGCTCCGGTGCCGTGGTGCGCGGGCCACATTCGCATGCTGCCCGGACAGGTGCAAACCCGTTTGCACGCCTGGGGCTCTTGTCGTGCGGGCGGAAATGCTCATGTACAGGGCGACAGGCAAGGGAAGACTGACATGACCGTGGAACGCGACAAGGTGCTTGAGGCGCTGCGCTTGGTAAAGCTGCCCGACGGGGGCGATCTGGTCGGGCGCGATCTGGTGCGCGCACTTGTGGTCGAGGATGGCGCCGTGCGCTTCGTGATCGAGAGCGAGAGTCCCGAGCAGGCGCGCGCCCTTGCCGAAGTGCGCGCGCGCGCCGAGGCCGCCGTGCAGGCACTTGATGGGGTGAGCCGCGTCTCGGTCGCGCTGACCGCTCATGGCCCGGCGGCCAGAGCACAGCAGCCTGCCCCCGCGCTGAAACTGGGCCGCCATCCCACTGGCGCGCCCGACAGGCAGGCGGTTCCGGGGGTGCGCCACCTGATTGCCGTGGGCTCGGGCAAGGGGGGGGTGGGCAAGTCCACCGTCTCGTCAAACCTGGCGGTGGCGCTGGCGCGGCACGGGCTGCGCGTGGGGTTGCTGGATGCCGATATCTATGGTCCCAGCCAGCCGCGCATGATGGGGGTGGACCGCAGGCCGGCCTCGCCCGATGGCAAGACCATCATCCCGTTGACGGCGCATGGCGTGACCATGATCTCGATCGGGCTGATGCTGAAGGAAGGCGATGCCGTCATCTGGCGCGGCCCGATGCTGATGGGCGCGCTGCAGCAGTTGCTCACCCAGGTCGAATGGGGCCAACTGGACGTGCTGCTGGTGGACATGCCGCCGGGCACCGGTGATATCCATCTGACGCTGTGCTCGAAATTCGATGTGAGGGGGGCCATCGTGGTCTCGACCCCGCAGGATGTGGCGCTTCTGGACGCGCGCAAGGCGTTGCGCGCCTTCCAGACGCTGAAGACCCCGGTGCTGGGGCTGATCGAGAACATGTCCACCTTCATCTGCCCGAAATGCGGCCATGAGGAGCATATCTTCGGCGATGGCGGCGTGCGGCGCGAGGCGGAAAAGCAGGGCCTGCCCTTCCTGGGTGAATTGCCGCTGAGTATAGAGGTGCGGCTTGCGGGCGACGGTGGCGTGCCGGTGGCCGCGACCGACAGCCCCGTGGCGAAGGCCTACGAGCGCATGGCGGCGCGGCTGATCGAAGTGCTCTGAGCCCTGCCGGGGCCTTTCTGGAATCTGATGGAATCTGCCTGGAACCGGCGGACAGGCCGAATCACTCGGCCGTGACCACGCGTGATTCGCTGTTCACAGCTGCGTTTTTCAGGTTGAATCTGGTCGTGATCGACAGTTTCGGCGGGAATACTGTGGTGATTGGGCAACAGGACGCGGCGATTGGCAAAGTATCTGGAATTTTGTGGAACCTTCCTATTTTCCTGGATGTGGCGCAGCAATTTTCCACCATTTCGATGAGTTCTTCTCATGTTCTCACTATATATGGTATTGGCTCTGGATTATCCACAGCATCCTGTGGGTAAGTTTTGGAAACTTTGATCCCCTCCTGGCGCAATCAAGTGATCTTTTTAGTTGCCGCCCACAAAGTTCCATGTCATTCCAGATAGCAAGATAGACGGGCAGCAAGGGGCACCCAAGACCCCACAGAGGCAACGGTTTCATACAGGCACCCGCTTATCTTGAAACAAAGAGATCCGGCGCGCTCGCGAGCAGCATCCCCTCCCCCCAAGGAGCGAGCGTCAACCGGGCACCCAGCGATGGGACAGTCGGCGGATCGGGCAGTGGCAGCAGCTCGATCCGCCGTTTTCATTTTTGTGCCCGGCAAATGCGGGCAGGACATGCGGACAAGGATCGCCCGACCGTGGCACCGAAGTTCAGAAGCACATACCACCAGAAGGTGGATGCAAAGGGTCGCGTGTCGGTCCCGGCTTCGTTCCGCCGCGTGATCGAGTTGGGCGACCCTGCCTGGACCGACGGTCTGCGACCGAATTTCATCATCGTCTTCGGGCTGAACTATCAGAAGCGGCTGGACTGCTTCACCCTGCACGCAATGGAAGAGATCGACCGCAATATCGACGCGCTGCCGCCGGGGTCGCGCAACCGCAAGCGGCTGGAGCGGATCTATCACGCCCATGCGCTCGAGGCGCAGATCGATGAGGACGGGCGCATCATCCTGTCCCAGAGCCTGCGCGACAAGCTCGAACTCATCCCTGACGAGAAGGCGCGTTTCGTCGGCATGAACGACCATTTCCAGATCTGGAAGAACGAGACCTACGAGGTCGCCTTCAGCGAGGATGAAGAGGACGAGGACGAGGACCTGGGGCCGGATTACGACCCGCGCATCCTGTACGCCCAAGCCGATTCCCAGCCCAGAGACTCGTGATGCAGGACGCGGCCTCCCCTCCGCATATACCTGTCCTGATTGCTCCCATCCTGGCGCATCTCGGCCCGATCCGCGGGGTCTGGCTGGACGGCACGCTAGGCGCGGGCGGCTATGCGCGCGCCCTGCTCGAGGCCGGGGCAGACCAGGTGATCGGCGTGGACCGCGACCCGCTGGCGCTGGCGATGGCGCGCGACTGGGGCGCGGGCTTCGGCGCGCGGCTGCGCCTGGTCGAGGGCAATTTCGCAGCACTCGACCGGCACGCGGACGGCCCGCTGGACGGGGTGGTGCTGGATCTGGGCGTGTCCTCCATGCAGCTTGACCAGCCCGAGCGCGGTTTCTCCTTCACCCGCGACGGCCCGCTCGACATGCGCATGGCGCAGGCGGGGCGCTCGGCGCGCGATCTGGTCAACGAGGCCAGCGAGACCACGCTGGCCGACATCATCTATCACTACGGCGAGGAACGCGCCTCGCGCCGCATCGCGCGCGCGATCCTCCGCGCCCGCACCGACGCGCCCATCGAGACAACATTTCAGCTTGCCGCGATTGTCAGCGCCTGCCTGCCGCGCCCGAAACCGGGCCAGAGCCACCCTGCCACCCGCAGCTTTCAGGCGCTGCGCATTGCCGTGAACGCCGAATTCGACGCGCTTGTGGACGGGCTCGAGGCCGCCGAGCGCGCGCTGCGGCCGGGCGGCAAGCTGGCGGTGGTCAGCTTCCACTCGCTCGAGGACAGGATCGTGAAACGCTTTCTGACGCTGCGCGCGGGGCAGGGCGGGCGGGCCAACCGCTACGCGCCCGACACACCGCAGGACGCGCCCCGCTTCCGCCTGATCGAGAAGCGCGGCATCACCGCCGACGCGCAGGAGCTTGCCGCCAACCCGCGCGCGCGCTCGGCGCGGCTGCGCCTTGCCGAGCGACTTGAGACACCGGCAGCGCCGGTGGACCGCGCCGGTCTGGGCCTGCCGGACATCACGCTCAAGCCAGGGGGATAAGCGCATCATGCGAAGTCTGCTCTATCTCTGCACAGCCCTTGCGGTGATCGGCCTTGCCGCCTGGGCCTATCGCGAGAACCACATGACCCAGCAGGCCATGAACGAGCGCCGCGCGCTCGAGCGCGAGATCGCGACCCTGACCGAGGCCATAAGCATCCAGCGCACCGAATGGGCCTATCTCAACCGCCCCGACCGGTTGCGCGAACTGGTGGACGTGAATTTCGAACGCCTGAAACTGGTGCCGGTCACGGCCCAGCATTTCGGCGAGATCGGCCAGATTGCCTATCCGATGCCTGAACACCGCTCCGAGGTGGTCGATACGATCGAGGTGTTCGGCGCCATCGAGCATCTGATGGCCGATGACATGGAAGAGGACGAGGCACCATGATCCGCACCCCGCTGCGCCCTCTCGCGCGCGTGCTCAAGGCCCGCGAGACCGGCGAGAACCCCGACCTGATCGAACGCGAGAACCGCCGCCTGCGGCAGGAAGCCGCGCGCGACCAGGCGCGCAGCCGCGCCGAAGGCCGTCTGCTGGCGCTGGCGCTGATGTTCGTCTGTGCCTTCGGCGTGCTGGGCGCGCGGATGGGGCTGCTGGCGGCCACCGAACCGGTCGAACTCGCGCGCGGGCTGACCGAGGACATCTCCAGCGCGCGCGCCGACATCATCGACCGACAGGGCCGCGTGCTGGCGACCAACCTGCCCACGCATGCGCTCTATGCCGAGACCCGGCGCATGGTCGCGCCAGAGCGCGCCGCACAGGAGCTTGCGCGCATCTTCCCCGATATCGATGCCGAGCGGATGGCCGCGCGCTTTACCGACCCCAACCGCCGCTTCATCTGGATACGCACACTGCTTTCGCCCGAGCAGCAGCAGGCCGTCCATGAGATAGGCGAGCCGGGGCTTCTGTTCGGCCCGCGCGAGATGCGCGTCTATCCCAACGGACGCATGGCGGCGCATGTGCTGGGGGGCGCGCGTTTCGGCCAACAGGGGGTGCGCGCGGCCGAGGTGGTCGGCGTGGCAGGGATCGAACTCTTTTTCGACGAGCAGATGCGCGATCCGGCCCGCGTGGACCAACCACTGCAACTCGCGCTCGACCTGACCGTGCAGGCCACCGTGACCGAAGTGCTGGAGGGCGGCAAGCGGATGCTCAATGCCCACGGCGCGACGGCGGTGCTGATGGATGTCCATACCGGCGAGGTGCTCAGCCTCGTCTCGCTGCCCGATTTCGACCCCAATCACCGCCCCCCGCCCCCCACCGAGGGCGAGCCTGCCGACAGCCCGCTCTTCAACCGGGCGGTTCAGGGGTATTACGAACTCGGTTCGGTGATGAAGGCCCTTGCAGTGGCGCAGGCACTCGATGAGGGGCAGGTGACGCCTGAGACCATGGTGGACACGCGCGGCCCGCTGACCTGGGGGCGCTTCAACATTCGCGATTTCCGCAATTACGGCCCGCAGCTTTCGGTCAAGGATGTGATGGTCAAGTCCTCGAATATCGGCACCGCGCGCATCATGCAGCCCGTCGGGGCCGAGCGGCAGCAGGCGTTCCTGCGCAGGTTCGGGCTACTGGACTCGATGCCGCTGGAGCTGGCCGAGGCCGCGCGCGCCCGCCCGCTCGTGCCCGAGCGCTGGTCCGATCTGTCGGTCATGACAATCTCCTACGGGCATGGCATGTCCACCAGCCCGCTGGCACTGGCGGCGTCCTATGCCGCGCTTGTCAATGGCGGGCGCAAGGTGACACCGACGCTGCTGAAACAGAGCCGCGTGCAGGGGGGTGAGCAGATCATCTCGGCGCAGACTTCGGACCAGATCAGGCTGATGCTGCACCAGACCGTGCAGGAAGGGACGGCCTCCTTTGCACGCATTCCCGGCTATCCGGTGGGCGGCAAGACCGGCTCTGCCGACAAGCCCAACCCGCGCGGGGGCGGCTACAAGAAGGACGCCGTGCTGGCGACCTTTGCCTCGGTCTTTCCCTCGCATGACCCGCGTTATGTGCTGATCGTGACACTGGACGAGCCGGTGGATACGACAGGCCCCGAACCGCGCCGAACCGCAGGCTGGACCGCAGTGCCGGTCTCGGCCGAGATCACCCGCCGCGTGGCCCCGCTTCTGGGCCTGCGCCCGGTTCGGTTGCAAGAGGCAGAGGCCGCGTTTGCAGTGAGGCATTGAACCTGCGCCGCGAACTGGGGTAACAGGCGCCGACCTGCCCCCC
>SKYA01000078.1 GCA_007128135.1 Paracoccaceae bacterium
GAGGGCGCGGCGCTGCTGGGACAGGCGGTCGATGCCTACAGCAAAGCGCTGGAGGTCCGCACCCGCGCCGATCACCCGGTGGACTGGGCCATGACGCAGGAGAATCTGGCGATCGTTGAAGTCGCCCGCGCTCAACACGACTCCTGCCCGGACCCGGTGCCGCATCTGCGCGCAGCCCTGGCGCATGTCGAGGCCGCGCTGGAGGTCTTTGACCCCGAGCACATGCCCTACAACCACCAGAAAGCCACCGCCCTGCGTGACCAACTCCGCGCGGCCTTGGGCGGGGACGCGTAGCGCGCGGCTGTCGCCGTTCCCTGGGGGCTTTTGAGTATTTTCAGCAAGATGAAGCCGCACCGATTGCACTTGCAGCGATGAAAAAAGCCGCGCCCCGGAAGGCGCGGCTCTCAGTCAGTCAAAGCGGGCAGGATTACTTGATCTTGCCTTCCTTGTATTCGACATGCTTGCGCACGACCGGGTCGTATTTGCGCACGGTCATCTTCTCGGTCATGGTGCGGGCATTCTTCTTGGTGACGTAGAAATGCCCGGTGCCTGCCGTCGAGTTCAGGCGGATCTTGATGGTGGTCGGCTTCGCCATGGGTCATGTCTCCTGCATCGGGCGGCGCGCTCATCCCGCCCGTGCCCGTGAAATCTGAACCCGCCTTCTACGCCTCTGGAGACGGGTGTCAACTGGCAAGGCGCAGGTTTTTGGCGCGGATGCGCGGTTTTCGCAGGGCCGTCGCGCTGCGGGCGGCGCATGCACAGGCCGCGCGCGGGCGCGGCGAGGGGGCGAGGGTCTGATGCGGATGGTCTGTAAGCCGGGTTCTGTTCGGGGGGCACTGCCCCCGTCGATGGCCATTCATCTGGGCCCGTGCTTGCGCAGGGGCTCGTGCTGCCTACCCGGACCCCGGGCCAAGGCGGCCCTGCGAATTCCTCGCGCGAGGTCCCTATTCGGCATTGCTCCGGGTGGGGCTTGCCGTGCCAGTCCGGTTGCCCGTCCTGCGGTGGGCTCTTGCCCCACCGTTTCACCCTTGCCAGGCCGCAATGGCCGGGCGGTCTGTTTTCTGTGGCGCTTTCCCTCGGGTTGCCCCGGCCGGGTATTACCCGGCACCCTTGCCTTGTGGAGCCCGGACTTTCCTCACGCCCCGAAAACCGGCGCGCGCGGCCATCCGACCATCCGCATCGCAGCCGAGATAAGCGCCGCAGCGCCCTGGCGCAAGGGCTGATGCAGGCGTCAGCGCCTCGTGCCTTGATGCCTCGCGCCCTGACACTCTTGTTCCCGGCCGGTCGCTGCTCTAATCAGGTCATGTGCGACATGCGAGGGCAGGATGCGGATTCTGGTAACCAATGATGACGGGATCAACGCGCCGGGACTCGCGGTGCTCGAGCAGATCGCGCGCAATGTCGCGGGCTCCGGCGGCGAGGTCTGGACCGTGGCCCCGGCCTTCGAGCAATCGGGCGTGGGGCATTGCATCAGCTACACCCACCCGATGATGATCGCAAAACTCTCGACTCGCCGCTACGCCGCCGAAGGCTCGCCCGCAGATTGCGTGCTGGCCGGGCTTTATGACGTGTTGCAGGGCGCGCGGCCGGATTTGGTGCTTTCGGGCGTCAACCGGGGCAACAACTCGGCAGAGAATGCCATGTATTCCGGCACTGTGGGCGGCGCCATGGAGGCAGCACTGCAGGGCCTGCCCGCGATTGCGCTGTCGCAATACATGGGACCGCTGAGCGAGGACCTGCCCTCGATCTTCGACGCCGCCATCGGCCACGGGCAGGCGCTGGTGGAAAAGCTGCTCGCACAGGGCATCTGGGACACGGGCGATTACCGGCTGTTCTACAACGTGAACTTCCCGCCAGTGGGGCGCGAAGACGTGAAGGGCATGAAGATCGCCCCGCAAGGCTACAGGAAGGATACGTTTTTCGGCGTCGAGCCTCATATCTCGCCGTCCGGGCGCAAGTTCCTGTGGATCACCGGCGGGCCGCAACACCTGCCCACGGCACCGGGCACCGATGCAGCGGTCAATCTCGAAGGATACATCTCGGTCACACCGATGCGCGCGGATCTTACCGCCCATGACGCGATCGAATCCGTGCGGAAGGCGCTGGAATGAACGAGGATCTGACCGAGGCACGGATGCGCTTCATCTATACCATACGCTCGCGCGGGGTGACAGATGCGCGCGTGCTCTCGGCCATGGAAAGGATCGACCGCCGCGCCTTCGTCACGGGCGTGTTTGCAGACCGAGCCTATGAGGACATGCCGCTGCCGATTGCCTGCGGACAGACCATCAGCCAGCCCTCGGTCGTGGCGCTGATGACCGAGGCGCTGCAGGTCGGGCCACGCGACAAGGTGCTCGAGGTGGGCACCGGGTCAGGCTATCAGGCCGCGATCCTCAGCCAGCTTGCGCGGCGCGTCTATACGGTCGAGCGCTACCGCACGCTTGCGCAGGGCGCGCAGAAGGTTTTCGACCAGCTGGGCCTGACGAACATCACGACTTTCGTCTCGGATGGCAGCTTCGGCCTGCCCGAACAGGCACCGTTTGATCGCATCATCGTGACCGCAGCCGCCGAAGACCCGCCTGGCCCCCTCTTGGCGCAGTTGCGCATTGGCGGTATCATGATCGTGCCGGTGGGGCAGTCGGACACGGTGCAGACACTGATCCGCGCGATCCGGCACGAAGACGGATTCGAGTATGAGGAATTGCGCGCCGTGCGCTTTGTTCCCCTGGTCGAGGGACTTGGCCAGTAGAACCAGCCGCAGCAGTGATGGCGGACCAACCGCCGCAGGTGTGGCGCAAGGGCAGAGGGCAGATGCAATGATGACAGGATTCAGGGTCGGCTTGCTGGGCAGTGTCGCGCTGCTCGCGCTCGGGGCCTACAGTGATTTCGACATGGACCTGCGTCGCGCAGATAACGGCTTCTCCACCACCGAGGCGGCGCGCCAGGCCACCGCGGCGCGACCCCGCGCCGATGCCCGCGGCATCATCACCTATCCCGAATATCAGGTCGTTGTCGCCCGCGCGGGCGACACCGTGGCCGATGTCGCCGAACGGATCGGGATGAGTTCGCGCGAGCTTGCCAGCTTCAATGCCCTCACCCCCGAGACCGATCTGCGCGCGGGCGAGGTGCTTGCCCTGCCGCGCTTGCTTGGCGGGGCGACGCCGGGCACGGACCCGTCTGGCCGGATCGAGATATCGACCCTCGCCGACAGCGCGATTGCCCGTGCCGAAGGGCGCGCGCCCGCACCCTCGCCAAGCGCGCAGGTCACGCAACCGGCCAGCCAGCAGCCAACCCGCCACCGCGTCGCGCGCGGCGAAACCGCCTTCCAGATCGCCCGGCTCTACAATGTCAGCCCGCGTGCGCTGGCCGAGTGGAACGGGCTCGACCCGGAAATGCGCGTGCGCGAAGGGCAGATGCTGCTGATTCCGGTTGCCGCGCAACCCGCCCCGGCGCGTCCCGAGCCTGACCCGGCGCCCGAGCGCGTGCCCGAGCCGGGCTCCGGCAGTGCGACCCCCCTGCCACCCAGCGCCAGCACGCCGTTGCCCGACC
>SKYA01000098.1 GCA_007128135.1 Paracoccaceae bacterium
ATCACGGATGCCGAGGCCGCAGCGCTGGCGCGTGCCACGGTGAACCTGTTCCGCGCCTGGGGCCTGACGGACGCTGAAGCGCGCACGCTTCTGGGCGACATGGCGCAGCGCACCTGGGCGCGCTGGAAGACCGGCGATATCGGCCGGATCGACCGCGACCTGCGCGCCCGGATGGCGATCCTGATGGGCATCCACAAGGCGCTGCGCACCATCTTCATCGACCCCGCGCGCGGCTACGCATGGATCCGCAAGCCCAATGCGGCCTTTGCGGGGCTGTCGGCGCTGGACATCATGCTGCGGGGCGAGATCACCGACCTGATCGACCTGCGCACCTATCTGGATGCCGAGCGGGGTGCCTGGTGACGGCGCCCACGGCCCGCGTGACCTGGCCGCGCACCGTCCGCATCATCCGCTCGATCCGCCCGCCCATCGACCTGTTCGAGGACATCGCCGACCCTGCCGATTGGGAGGCGCTCGCCTCGGCCGAGGCCAAGTTCAACCCGCGCATCCGCGACAGCATCGGTGATCTGTCCAAGGTGCCCGTCGCGCGGCGCGTGACGGGGCCGGGCGCCAGCTGGGTGATGGCGCCCTTCGTCCATTGCTCGCCCCTGCGGCCGGGGCGGTTCTCCGATGGCAGCTTCGGCCTCTATTATGCGGGGGACCGCACCGAGGTGGCCATCGCCGAGACCATACACCACCACGCCCGCTTCATGCGCGCGACGAACGAGGCCCCGGGCTGGACATCGCAGTTCAGAGAACTGATCGGATCGATCGATGCCGATCTGGACGACGCCACCGGCCGCACCGATCTGCTGGACCCCGACGACTACCGGCCCTCGCAGATCTTCGGTGCCGAGCGCCGTGCTGCCGGGTCGCACGGCATCACCTGGCCCAGCGTTCGCTATTCGGACGGCCGCTGCATCGCGGTATTCTGGCCGGATGTCATTCCAATCCCGACGCACGGCGGACATTTCGCGTATCACTGGAACGGGGCGACGGTGGATTATGTGAAACGGCTGGAGACCGGCGAAGTGATGGCCGTGATCTGAGCGAACATTTGCTGCGTGCCGCATCCCTTTCATCTGCGCGCGAATCTCCGGATTCCCCGGTCCTGCAGGGATAGGTCAGACCCAAGGCAGGAAAGGGCGCGTTACCTTATGGCATAAACAGAGCCGTGGGATGACACCCGATCAAGCAAAGAATCGAACCCCACTGATGGCAAGATCAGCATCGAAGGCGCGTCCGATGGCAACGAGCCCAATCCTGCGCAGAGTCCTCAGATCGAGCGGCGCATTTATCCGATGTGGCTCGAACGCGCCAAATGGGAACCGATATGAGCGCCAGTCGGGCGTTGCCGTGAAAACCTGACGATAGGATTGCCAAGGACGCACCACGTCCGCAGTGCGCAGGTGCAGATTGTACTGCTCTCCATTGCCCAAAGCATCGATCTCGATCCCGTTCCACGCGCGTGCGTCGATCGTGCGGCCGCGCGGGGCGAGATCGAGCGCCATCTGGATAAATCCGCCGCTGTTTTCGAGACTGACCGATCCCTTGAGCCGAAGCGACGACCGCCCGCGCACTGTGTCACGCGTCATCGCTCCGCGTGACATGCCGCCCATGACTCGATCTGAAATCATCTCCCACGCGGCACCATTCGCAGCGCGCAAACGCAACCCTGAAAGAT
Organism: Paracoccaceae bacterium; assembly: GCA_007128135.1. Taxonomy (GTDB): domain Bacteria; phylum Pseudomonadota; class Alphaproteobacteria; order Rhodobacterales; family Rhodobacteraceae; genus Roseinatronobacter. Next base: position 1,685 of record SKYA01000098.1, read on the forward strand.
CGTCGATAATGGCGTCAGCCGATGCCATGGCAGGTATTCCCTTCACACTCGCGCCCATGATGGCCAGCGGCAGGACCAGAATGTCTCGCCGGGTCATCACAGGCCTGTTTCGATCAAACGTCATCAAGCAGGGTATAGCAGGATGAAACAGATGCGCACCATGGTGTTGACCGCGGCTACCAGCTGTTATTCAAGACGTCGCAGGTGTGCTTGAGAGCGCTTGCGCTATCGGCCAGGCCTGCGCCCTGCACAACGAATTCGGCACGCTTGGCCGCGTCAAGGTCGAACACGATCAGATCATGCCCATTGCGCAGCAGGTTTCCTACCAGTTTGGGCCCTGCATTTCTCGGACCGATAAGCCTGACCTTCAATGCCGCCCCCTCTCGCATCGCTCCGTAAGGGTGCAGAAACTTGAACGAAAAGAGAAACGACCGATCAGGCGGCCCGGAGTCTCTTCCATTTTTGTAGCCCGCCAGACGTTTGAAACAGTGAGCGCGATCATGGTGACCATGATCCGGGCGCGTCTTGCGACATGTTCACAGCGCGAGCGAGGACACGCCTGCACCATCGACCGCCAGACTCCACCAGCATTGCGGCTTGGGCCGGAGCCCATGGCGCCGAGATGCCTGGCCCCGGGGGATGCGTCAGGCGCGGACATAGGCCGCATCATGACAATGCGCCGGGCTCAGCCGTCCTTGGTCCGGCGGCGTGGTCGCGCACGCCTCGGTGCATCTCGCGTCATCCTGAACACCGCCACCGAATTGGCGAAAACCAGCGAAGCGCTCTGCGAAGGTTGGGTTTCAAAGGGTCGACCAGAGGGCCACTTCGTGTCGAAGACACGGCGCCAGAAGTGGTTTTCGATGGCTTCGGGCATGGTGAGAGTGACATCGTCACCCGCGTTGAAAGCGATATAGAGCGCATCGAAACGGCGTTCATAGGCAGGAGTCGTATGGGCCATCCGGGTTTCGAGCCCGACAAATCGCAGCTCACTTCTATTCCAGTCCTCGTCGCGCATGACACGACCATCGGGCCTGCGCCAGACCAGATCGGCCTTGCCATCCTCGGGACGGGGCTTCGAGTGCAGAAAGCGCTTTTGCCGAAGCACCGGGTTGTCGCGGCGAAAGGCGATGGCAGCGCGGCAGAACTCCAGGAACTCCGGATCGGCCTGATCCCAGTCTACCCAGCCAACCGGATTGTCCTGACAATAGGCATTGTTGTTGCCACCCTGCGAATTGCCCAGTTCATCGCCCGCCAGGATCATCGGCGTGCCCTGCGACAACAACAGGGTCGCGAACATATTCCGCCGCCTCTGCGCACGCAGATCAATGATCGCGGCATGCTCTGTCGGTCCCTCCTGGCCGCAATTGTCGGACATGTCGCCATTATGGCCGTCGCGGTTGCCTTCTCCATTGGCATGATTGTGCTTGCGCGAATAGCTGACGACATCCATCAGCGTGAAGCCGTCATGCGCGGTCAGGAAATTGACCGACGAGGTTGCTGGCCGCCCGTCATGGTCGAAATGCAGCGCCGAGCCGGAAATTCGCCGCGAGAGCTTTCGCGCCTGACCCTCGTCCCCCCGCCAGAAGCTGCGGACCGTGTTGCGGAACTTGTCGTTCCACTCGCAGAAAGGTGCGGGATAGGCACCAAGCTGATAGCCGTTAGGGCCAAGATCCCAGGGCTCCGCGATCAGTTTGACCTTGTTGAGGACCGGATCCTGTCGCACGGCGCGGCAAAACGGACCGTCGCGGTCGAAAATCCCCCCGGTGCGCGCCAGCGTAGAGGCCAGGTCGAAACGGAACCCATCGACATGCATCACTTCCACCCAGTAGCGCAGGCTGTCCATGACCAGGCGCAGGGCGAAAGGGTGATCCATGTTGATGGAATTGCCGCAGCCTGTGTCATCAAGAAGATAGCGTCTGTTCTCGGCCAGCCGGTAATAGGCGGCGTTGTCGAAGCCCCGAAAACAGAGTGTCGGGCCCATCTGGTCGCCCTCTGCAGTGTGGTTATAGACCACGTCGAGAATGACCTCGATCCCGGCTGCGTGGAAGCGCGCGACCATCTGCTGGAATTCGGCAATCTCTCCCGCTGAGAGGTAGCGCGGTTCGGGGGCGAAGAAGCCATAGCTCATGTAGCCCCAGAAGTTGCGCAGCCCCTTCTCGACCAGAAAGCGATCATCGACAAAAGCCTGCACCGGCAAGAGTTCGATTGCCGTGATCCCCAGTTTCGTCAGATGCTCGAGCATCGGGTCCGAGGCCATGCCGAGGAATTTTCCGGCATGGGGGACATCGCTGCGTTGTGCGGTCAGGCCCTTGACATGGGCCTCGTAGATCACTGTTTCCGACCAGCTGTGACGGGGCTGGATCTTGTTCGGACTCCAGCTGAATGATGGATCCACCACAACCGAGCGTGGCATGAAAGGAGAACTGTCGCGCGAATCGAAGCTCAGATCGGCCTTCGGGTCACCGATGGTGTAGCCATAGAGTGCATCATTCCAGACCGGATGACCTGTCAGTTTCTTTGCATAGGGGTCGATCAGCAGTTTGTGCGGGTTGAAACGGTGGCCCTCTTCGGGGGCATAGGGTCCGTGAACGCGGTAACCATATTGCTGGCCTGGTCGCATGCCCGAGATATAGCCATGCCAGACATGACCGTCGCGCTCGGCCAGGTCGATCAGGAAGACTTCATTGCCCTCGCCATCGAAAAGGCACAATGTGACGCGGGTCGCGTGCTGCGAGAACACTGCGAAATTGACGCCCTCGCCATCGAAGGTCGCGCCCAGTGGGTAGGGGCGCCCTGCAGTCAGCTGAAAACTGGAGATCATATTCGCTTGCCCAGCAAGTCCTTGTAAAGTTGCGCGTAGGCCGTGGCTGAGTGATCCCAGCCAACCGGATGCGCCATAGCATTGCGGGTGATCGTGCGCCAGAGGCCGGTTTGCTGGTAGAGACTGCAAAGACGCATCAGCGCGTTCGACAGCGCCAACGCCGTCACCGGGTGAAACTGCAGCCCGGTCGCGACCACCTTGCCTGCGAGCGTGGCAGGGGTGGCCGGAATGACAGTATCCGCCAGCCCTCCAGTGAGCGCCACCAACGGCAGCGTGCCATAGCGCAGCCCGTAAAGCTGGGTCAGCCCGCAGGGCTCGAACCGCGACGGCACGAGGATCGCATCGGCTCCGGCGATCATCCTGTGCGCCAGCCATTCGTCATAGCCGATGCGAACCGCGACATTAGGGTGCTCGGCGGCCTTGCGAAAGGCAGCTTCCAGAACCTTGTCACCTGTCCCGAGCAGCGCAAGTTGCCCGTCGCGCTCAAGCAGCGCAGGCAGCGCCTCGAGCAGCAGATCGAGCCCCTTTTGCGCGGTCAGGCGCGAGATGACCACACAAAGCGGCCCCTCCGCCCTGGGCAGACCAAACTCGGCGCGCAGCGCGGCCTTGTTTGGAGCCTTGCCCGCCGGAGCATGATAGGGAACGATGTGCGGGTCCCTTTCCGGCGACCACACCTCCATGTCGATCCCGTTGAGGATGCCCAGAAGCTCTGCGCGCCGTTCCAGCAGAACGCCCTCCAGCCCCATGCCGAACTCTGGTGTCAGAAGTTCCTCGGCATAAGTGGGCGAGACAGTCGTCAGCCAATCAGCATGAATGAGTCCTGCCTTCAGAGCCGAGACCTGGCCCCAGTATTCCAGTCCGTCGGGTCGGTAATCGGCCGGGGACAGCCGGAGCGCCGCCAGCCTCGAGACCGGCGCAAGTCCCTGAAAGGCAATATTGTGGATGGTCAGCACTGTGCGCACACGCCCGGCGGCACGGGATCGGGCAATATAGTAGGGCGCAAGCGCGCCCTGCCAGTCATGCGCATGAACCAGCGAAGGGTACCAGTCCGGCATCAGGCCATTCGCAATCTCGCAGGCAACCCAGGACAGCGCCGCGAAACGCTCGGGATTGTCTTGCCAGTCCTGCCCGGTTTCACTCAGATAGAGGCCAGCGCCACGCTTGTAGAGATGCGGCGCGTCCAGCACCAGCAGATCCAGTCCGCGCACCGGCTCGGCCAGAACCCGCGCCGGGCCACCGAAACAATCGTTCAGTTCGGCGCAGGTCTCGGGTTTGCGCAGCTCCGCCATGACCGCCGGGTAGCCGGGCAGCAGCGTGCGCATCCCGACACCATGCGCGGCAAGTGCACCCGGCAATGCCCCGGCCACATCCGCCAGCCCTCCGGTCTTGACCAGGGGGGCGGCTTCGGATGTGACAGACAGGACAGGGATCACTGCGCGGCTTTCCAATTCTCGATCATGGGCTTGGTGATCAGGGTTATACCGCGCTCGGTGACGCGGAAATGCCTTGCATCTTCGATCGGGTCTTCGCCCACCACCAGCCCAGATGGGATGACCACACCGCGGTCAATCACGCAATTTCGCAGCCGCGCGGACCGGTTGACCACGACATGCGGCAAAACCACGGCATGGTCGAGCACCGCGTAGGAATTGGTATGCACCTGCGTAAACAACAATGAATTGCGTACTTCGGTCCCCGAGATGATACAGCCGCCCGAGACCATCGAGGAGATCGCCACCCCCCGCCGGTCCTTCTCGTCATGGATGAATTTCGCAGGTGGGGCAGTTTCGGAGTAGGTCCAGATCGGCCATTTCGTGTCCCACAGATCGAGTGTCGGAGTGAAATCGGTCAGGTCGATATTCGCCTGCCAGAAGGCCTCGATCGTGCCGACATCGCGCCAATAGGCCTCGGCACCGGGCGCGCGCACGCAAGACTCGTCAAACTTGTGCGCGACAGCCTTGCCGTGGCGCACGATTTCGGGGATCAGGTCATTGCCGAAATCATGGCTGGAGGCGGGGTTTTCGGCGTCTTTCAGCAAGAGATCGCGCAGAAAGGGCCAGGAAAAGACATAGATCCCCATCGAGGCAAGCGCCTTGTCCGGGTGCCCCGGCATCGCGGGCGGATCGGCAGGTTTTTCAAGAAAGGACGTGATGCGGCCTGCGTCATCAACTGCCATCACACCAAAGGCCGAAGCCTCGTCGCGCGGCACGGTCAGACAGCCGACGGTCACATCCGCCCCGGCCTGCACATGCTGGCGAAGCATCAATTCATAATCCATCTTGTAGATGTGATCTCCTGCCAGAATAACAATAAAATCAACGTTATAGCTGTCGATAATGTCGATGTTCTGGGTCACGGCATCGGCGGTGCCGCGATACCACATCGCCTCGCCCATGCGCTGCGAGGCCGGCAGGATATCGAGATACTCATTGCGCTCGGCGCGAAAGAAGTTCCAGCCGCGCTGGCAATGCCGGATCAGGGAATGCGCCTTGTATTGCGTGGCCACGGCCATCCGGCGAATGCCGGAATTGAGCGCATTGGACAGTGCGAAATCGATGATCCGCGTCTTGCCGCCGAAATAGACTGCCGGTTTCACGCGGTTGTCGGTCAATTCCTTGAGGCGCGATCCGCGCCCGCCGGCAAGAACGAACGCCATCGAGCGTTGTGCCAGTCTCGAAGTCTCCACCATCTTGTCACCCCTCCCTGTCGTCCCAATCCTCACTCTCGACGCAAACGGAAAAACAGCGTCGCCAGAGGCGGTAGCGTCACCCGGATATGCTGGGCGCAGCCGTCCCACTCTCCCGACACACTGTCGCACCCGCCCATATTGCCACGATTGCCACCGCCGTAGCTACCGGCATCGGTGTTGAGCACTTCCTCCCAGTGCCCTGGCTCGGGCACACCCACGCACAGATCACTCCGCTCGACAGGCGTGAAATTGCACAGGACGAGGACCGGCACATCATCTGCGCCGCCATGCCGGGCAAAGGCGATCTTCGAGATGGCGGGCTCATTGGCGATCCACTGGAACCCGACGGCGTCGCAATCGCGGCGGTAAAGCGCTGGCGTCGCGCGGTAGAGCCGGTTGAGATCGCGCACCAACGCCTGAACGCCGCGATGGTTTTCACCAGCGAGCGCGTCCCAGTCCACCGACTTGTCGTGGTCCCACTCGCCATGCTGGGCGATCTCGCAGCCCATGAAGAGAAGCTTCTTGCCCGGAAACCCCCACATAAAAGCATAATAGGCACGAAGATTGGCGAATTTCTCCCACGCGCTGCCGGGCATCTTGTCGATCATTGCACGCTTGCCATGCACAACCTCGTCATGGCTGATCGGCAAGACGAAATTCTCGGTAAAGGCCCAGTCGATGGGGAAGGTCATCAGGTGATGGTCATGGCTGCGATAGATCGGGTCCTTCTCGATGTAGCGCAGGGTGTCGTTCATCCAGCCCATGTTCCACTTGAACCCGAAGCCAAGCCCCCCGGCATCGACCGGAGTGGACACGCCCGGAAAGGCCGTCGATTCCTCGGCCATGGTCAGGATGCCCTCGACATCGCCATAGGCGATGGTGTTCATCTCACGAAGGAAAGCGATCGCTTCAAGGTTCTCACGCCCGCCCATGTGATTGGGAATCCATTCACCATCCTTGCGTGAATAGTCGCGATAGAGCATCGAGGCGACCGCATCCACCCGCAGCCCGTCGATATGGTATTCCTTCAGCCAATACAGCGCATTGGCAGTCAGGAAATTGCGCACCTCGATGCGCCCGTAATTGTAGATCAGCGTGTTCCAGTCCTGATGAAACCCCTCGCGCGGGTCGGCGTGTTCGTAAAGATGCGTGCCGTCGAACTGTGCCAGCCCATGGGCATCTGCCGGGAAATGCCCCGGCACCCAGTCCAGGATCACGCCAAGCCCCGCGCGATGAGCAGCGTCAACCAGGTCGCGGAGCTCATGCGGCGGGCCGAACCGGATCGTCGGCGCGTATAGCCCGACCGGCTGATACCCCCAGGAGCCATCGAAGGGAAACTCGCTGACGGGCAGCAATTCCAGATGGGTGAAGCCCATGTCCACGGCATAGTCCACCAGCTCGGTCGCCAGTTCGCGATAGGAAAAGGGCCGCCCCCCCTCGTCCCAGCGGCGCTTCCATGAGCCCAGATGCACCTCATAGATCGAGATGGGCTGGTCACGGCGGTTGCTCAGGGCGCGGGTTGACATCCATGCGTCATCTTTCCAGCGATAACCCGCGAGGTCGCGCACGACAGAGGCCGTCTCGGGCGGGTGTTGCGCGCCAAAACCGACCGGGTCTGCCTTCTGGGTGACATGGCCTTGCGCGTTGATCATCTCGTATTTGTAGATCACGCCTTCACCCAGCCCGGGCAGGAACAGTTCCCACACGCCGGTGTTTCCCACGCGGCGCATCGGGTATTGCGCACCGTTCCAGTGGTTGAAATCGCCCACCACCGAGACCCGCTGCGCATTGGGTGCCCAGAGTGCGAAATGCACACCCGCAACGTCCTCGTGCTCCATGACATGCGCGCCCAGCACCCGCCAGAGCTGGCGATGCGTGCCCTCGCCCAGAAGATACTGGTCCAGTTCGCCCAGCACCGGCCCGAAGCGATAAGGGTCGTCATGCTCCCATTGCGTGCCATCGGCGTAGTGGGCACGCAGCCGGTACGCATGTTTCGATTTCGGTACAGGCCCACCAAATACTGGTCCGGCAAGACACGCCAACTCGACCGTCTTGCGCGTGAATAACGCCTCCAGCCGCGTCGCGCCTGGGGCCATTGCCACCACCCAGACCTTGTCACGCAGCCGGTGGGGCCCCAGCAGCCTGAACGGCTCGCAATGACGCCCCTGCATCAGCCGGTCGATATCCTCTGGGGTCAGATGCGGCGGCAGGTTGTGATCAGATGTCATCTCGCCTCTTTCAGTTCGGCGTGCGTCTGGCAATCAGGAACCCGTTGGCCGCAAGATCGACTTTGTCATCCGTCACCTTGGCGCCCTGCGCCAGCAACGGCAAGAGTGCGCCGCTCATGTCGCAGGCGACTGTCTGCGCAGAAAGGTTGAAGACACAAACCAACTCGGTGCCGCGCGTGAAACCAAGCACAGGCTCGGGCAGATCAAGAAACGCAATTTCGCCAAGGCGAAGGTCCCGCTCGGCCCGTCGCAATGCCAGAATTTCGCGATAGAAATTCAGTACCGAACCGGGCGCCTCCTGCGTATCGACGGCGCGGGCCAGTTGCGGCGGCTTCACCGGCAGCCAAGTTCTGTTGGCGATCGAAAATCCGCCATTGGGCTTGTCCACCTGCCAGACCATCGGAGTGCGACACCCGTCGCGGCCCTTGGTATGCGGCCAGAAATTGATCGCCTCGGGGTCGGTCAATTCGTGAAATTCCAGCTCCGTATCGGTCTGGCCCAGTTCCTCGCCCTGATAGAGGCAGACCGAGCCCTTGAAGGACAGCAGCAATGCAGCCGACTGCTTGGCCAACGCGTCACGGTCCTTGGCATGCGGAATGAAGCGGCTCACATGACGCGGCACGTCATGGTTGGAAAACGCCCAGCAGGGCCAGCCTTCGGGTGCCTTGCGGAAAAATTCCTCGATGCGGGAGCGGAAGAAGTCGGGTGCGTAATTCGGCCCCAGCAGGTCGAAGGAATAGGCCATGTTAAGACGCTTGCCGCTGGTATACTGGCCCATGATCTCGATCGAATGATGCGTGTCGCCCACCTCACCGACAGTCGCGCGCGCATCGAATTCATCCATCACCGACCGGATCCGCTCCATGAAGGCAAGATTCTCGGGTTGGCTTTTCGAGAACAGGCAATATTGCATGTCATAGGGGCGGAACGCGTCCTGCGACCAGTCGAGATAATTGCCCGGATTGTCGCGGAGCAGCTTGTCATGGAAGTAGTAATTGACTGTATCCAGACGAAAGCCATCCACGCCGCGCTCCAACCAGAACCGCATGACACCCAGCAGGTAATCCTGCACATCGGGGTTGTGGAAATTCCAGTCCGGCTGTTCTTTCAGGAAATTATGCAGGTAATACTGCTTGCGCAGCGGGTCCCATTGCCAGGCCGGACCGCCAAATATCGACTGCCAGTTATTGGGCGGCGAGCCTTCGAGTTTGGCATCCGCCCAGACGAACCAGTCCGCCCTTGGGTTGTCGCGCGACTGGCGCGACTGCTGAAAGAACGGATGCTGGTCCGAAGCATGCGATATCACCATGTCGATGATGACCTTAAGCCCCAGCGCATGTGCGCGCGCGATGATGGCATCGAAATCGGCCATCGTTCCAAAGACTGGGTCTATGCCCAGATAATCGGATACATCATAGCCCATGTCCTTCATCGGCGAGGGAAAGACCGGCGAGAACCAGATCGCATCCACACCCAGACTCGCAACATGCCCGAGCTTTTCGGCAATCCCTTTGAGATCCCCGATCCCGTCGCCATTGCTGTCCATGAACGACCGCGGATAGATCTGATACGTCACGGATCCGCGCCACCATTCGTCACTCTGCCGCATGTCTTTCCTGTCCCTTGCCGGTTCGCTGGCCTGCCGGTATCCGATGTGCCACTCCGCGCCCACAGTTAATGTCAGCCATCTTCTCATGACAAGCGAATTGGCGTAAGGATGGCATGCATCAAGGTTATGGGCATTCCGGACACGTCTGAATGCATCATCAAGGGTCTGTCACCGCCGCAACCTTCTCGCTGTCTCGGTCGCGCCGGGTGTGGTTGTTGCGATAGCCGTAGCCATATCCCTGTCCGGCGCGGGCCCTGCCCGGGTCAAAGGCGTTGAGGAGGGCGCCGGGGATTTCTGACCGGCCGCGAGGGTTTTCTGGGCTGCGAGGTTCTCGCCGGGCGGGGAGACGTCGTGGCGCGCCCCCAGAAGGCTTGCGCCAGTCTTGCGCGCAACGATCAACCACGCCGATTTCACCGTTATGGGTGCCGGCATGGCTGCGGATGACGTCCGGCGAACGCTCGATTGAATACTTCCGGTGAGCGCGTGCGTCGCTGGGCTCGAACCAATGGAGCCTCACCGGCTTACCATAGGCCGGCCAGTTCCTGGTCTTGCAGGCGGGGTATTGGGTCTGCTCATGCCCTCCTGCTACCCCAATGGATTCACAAGATGACTCCCTCACGGGAATTGTGCAGCAGAGCTTGTCTCCGCCACAATCCGCGCTTTCACCTCATCCGGCCAACGCCGCTGCCCATTCGAACGCATATTCGTTCCGGTCGAAAATGCCGATATCGCCCCACAGGTTCTCGAAGCCCCGCAACGCGCCAACCAGGCTTGACCCCGCAGCGGGCATCACGTTGCAGGAGGCAAGGCTCTATCCGTTCCCGCCCGCAAAGCGCCCGGCATCCTCGGCCGCGCGGCGCAGGGCGCGGGATTTGCTGACGGTCTCCTGATACTCGGCCTCGGGGTCGCTGTCATAGACCACGCCGCCTCCGGCCTGAATATGGAGCGTCTGGTCCTTGAGCACCGCCGTGCGCAGGCAGATGCACATGTCCATCTCGCCATTGGCGGCGAAATAACCCGCACCGCCGCCATAGACACCGCGCTTTTCGGGCTCAAGCTCGTCAATGATCTGCATTGCGCGCACCTTGGGCGCCCCCGAGACCGTACCTGCAGGCAGCCCTGCCAGAAGAGCCGAGAGCGCGTCCTGCCCGTCGGCCAGTTCCCCCACCACATTCGAGACTATGTGCATCACATGGGAATAGCGCTCGATCACGAATTCCTCGGTGGGCCGCACTGTGCCCACCCTGGCCACACGGCCCACATCGTTGCGCCCAAGATCGAGCAGCATCAGGTGTTCGGCCAGCTCCTTTTCATCGGCCAGCAGGTCGGCCTCGTGGGCGCGGTCCTCCTCGGGCGTTGCCCCGCGAGGGCGAGTCCCGGCGATAGGGCGGATCGTGACTTCGCCATCGCGCAGCCGCACGAGAATCTCGGGACTTGCGCCGATGATCTGGAAGGCCGCGCCCGCTCGTGTGAAATCGAAATAGAACATGAAGGGTGACGGATTGGTGCGCCGCAGCGAGCGGTAAAGCGCGAAAGGCGGCAGCGCGAAGCGTTGTGACCAGCGTTGCGAGGGTACAACCTGGAAGATGTCGCCGGCGCGGATATACGCCTTTGCCCGTTCGACGGCTGCCAGATAGTCGGGCTTGGCGAAGTTCGACACGGGCTCACCGAGCGGTGCTGCGGCCCCTTCGATTCCAAATACTCCTTGGTCCACTTGCAGAAGTTCTCGACCGACATCGAAAAGTTTTCCTCGGCCCCGTCGATCCACTTCTCGGCGGCGGCTTGGCTCTGGCCGAGAGCCTCGCTGAATGCCTTGGCAACCTCATCC
>SKYA01000107.1 GCA_007128135.1 Paracoccaceae bacterium
CCGTTTGCGGGCGCGGGCGGCACGCGCGCCGCGTCAGGCGAGATCCAGTTCCAGCACCCGGCCCCGATACCGCCCTGCGATCAGGAATCCAGGCTCGCCCAGCTTGGGAAACTGCGCCGCCCAGTCGCGGAACCGGTCATTGGAGACGACACGCGCGCCCATATCCTCGGCCGCGCGCAACAGCAGCGCATCCGCCACCTCGCCCTTGTTGACGACGATGACACGCTCGGGCGGCAGGCCCAGGGCACGCGCCAGCGCGGGATGATGCAGATAGCGCCCATCGAGCCTGTAGCCTGCATTGGCGTCAAACACGACGCCCGGTGTGTAGCCCTGCGCCGTCAGGTGATCGACCACCTCGCGCACAGCCTCGAGTCGCGGCGTGCCACCCTGCCAGTGCATGATGTTCGACCCATCGAGCAGGATCACCCGCCCCGGTCGCGCCGACTGCCGTGCCCGGTCACGCACCAGCAGGACGAGCGCGCCAAGCAGGAAGAGCGCGCCCAGGACCATCACATCCCCGGACTGCTTCCAGCCGATGAGGAAGATGACTGCCGAGACAGCCAGAAAAGGAATTGCACTGCCGATCCGAAGCATCCGACCCCCTTGCAGAATGTTGGCTGGTCTTTTGATACTGCAGAAAACAGGCCGGAATATGGCGCGGCGCGGTCAAGGGGTCAAAGGTGACTGGACAGGCGCGCGTCGCTTTGCTAGAGGCAGGGCTCCTGCAAGATCATGCAACTCTAACTTGGAAAGGTGGTGAAAACCACATGCAGGTATCGGTTCGCGACAATAACGTCGATCAGGCCCTTCGGGCGCTGAAGAAGAAACTTCAGCGTGAGGGCGTGTTTCGCGAGATGAAGCTCAAGCAGCATTTCGAGAAACCCTCCGAGAAGAAGGCCCGCGAGAAGGCTGAAGCGATTCGCCGTGCGCGCAAGCTGGCGCGCAAGAAGGCGCAGCGCGAAGGCATGCTCTGATGTGACAGGGCCGAAGCGGCAGGGTTTGTGCCCGGCCGGATGGACGACCCCCGAAGGCCTGGCCTGCGGGGGTTTTTCATTGTCCTGCGGTCCGGCAGCCCGCAATCCGGCGGAGGGTGGGTGCACAGCACCCACCCTACGGGCGCGGGCCGCGCGTCTGGCGGGAAAGCTGGCGCAGCATGCCGTGCAATGTCTGCACATCGGCGCGAGTCAGCCCCAGCCGCGACCACATGTTGCGCAGGTTCAGCTGCATCATCCCGGCCTTTTCGGGCGGAAAGAAGAACCCGGCGCGCAAGAGTTCCGCCTCGGCATGGTCGCCCAGCTTCTCGCGCTCGATGGCGCTGGCGAAATCGGTGCCCGCCATGGCCATCACCTCAGGCGGGGTGGTGCTGGTCTGGCGCATGAATTCATACGCCACAAGCAGCACGCATTGCGCCAGATTGAGCGAATAGAAGGCCGGGTTGACCGGCACCGTGATGATGGCATTCGCGCGCGTCACATCCGTGTTCTCGAGCCCGGCGCGTTCGGGGCCGAACAGCACCGCGACGCGCTTGCCTGCTGCTGTCATCGCGCGGGCCTCGGACATGGCGCGTTCGGGTGTGCGCACGGGCTTGGTCAGCCCGCGCGCGCGCGCCGTGGTGGCATAGACATAGTCGCAATCGGCAATCGCTGCGGGCAGGTCGTCGAAGACGCCGGCGCGGTCCAGCACGGGCGAGGCGCCCGACGCCATTGCGGTCGCCTTCGGGTTCGGCCAGCCGTCGCGCGGGGCGACGAGGCGCATCCGCGCGCAGCCGAAATTCAGCATCGCCCGCGCCGCCGCGCCGATATTCTCGCCCATCTGCGGACGCACCAGCACCATCAGCGGCGTGGGCGCGTCGAACAGGCTGTCGTCAAGCGGGGTCATGCTCTCTCCGGGTTGCGGCACGGGGTGGTGCGGACTTCTCCTAGCGCCAAGCGGCCATTGCGGCAAGCGCGGCTTGTTTCCCGTCCGGGGCCGCGCTAAGAGGGCGCGTCCTGCCCCGGAGAGCACGCCCATGACGGCCCAGATCCCGCAGATCTACCTTATCACGCCGCCGCTGATCGACCTGGAGCATTTCCCCGCACAACTGGCGCGGATCTGCGATGCGCAGCCGATTTCCTGCCTGCGTCTTTCCCTCGCAAGTCAGGACGAGGACACGATCCTGCGCACGGGCGACGCGCTGCGCGAGCTGGCACATGCGCGCGACATCCCGCTGGTGATTGCCGATCATCTGCTGATGGTCGAGCGGCTGGGGCTGGACGGGGTGCATCTGGGCGATGCGCGCCGCCCCTTGCGCAAGCTGCGCGGCGAGATGGGCGCAGAAGCGATCATCGGAGCCTATTGCGGCACGTCGCGTCATGACGGGATCAGCGCAGGCGAGGCCGGGGCCGATTATGTAAGTTTCGGCCCGGTCGGGGCCTCTGGTCTGGGCAGCGGCGCGCTGGCTCCGGCAGAGCTGTTTGCCTGGTGGTCAGAAATGATCGCGCTGCCGGTCGTCGCAGAAGGCGCGCTGACCCGCGATATCGTCGAGACGCTGGCCCCGCTGACCGATTTCTTCGCCATCGGCACCGAGATCTGGGCCTCCGATGACCCGCTGGCCGCACTGACCGACCTGACCGCGCCGCTGCGGTGAGCGCGCGCATGGCAGGCAAGACCTGCCATAGGGCAGCGGGCCGGGGCATGCGGCGCGTGGGCGGCGCGAGTCGACACGCGACCGGGGCCGCCGGTGCAGGCAGGTCACGCGCATCGCCTGACCGAGGTGTTGCGCCTCGGTATCAGGTTGGCGGAGGCTGTCTGGATCTGCCTGTTCTTGCGAGGATTGGCACCACAACCCGCGTGAAACGCTCGCAGAGCGCGCGGCACATCCTCTGCCCGCAGTTGCGTGTTTCCGGGCGCCTGACCTGTTGCACCCTGTCGCCCGGTCCGTGATTCCACGGCCAGCTTCGCCCCCGCACGCGGCAAGGCAGGGTCAGGTTTCGCCCGTCATGATGCCCCTGGGCGACCACTTGCGCAGCATTCCCGCGCGCACGGCCGCCTCGCAGCGCTGCGCCATGTCCTTGCGTCCTTCCGTCGCGGCCACGCGAAGCGGTGGATGGAACACAAGCTCTGCCCGCCCCTGCTGCCGCTCGGCCAGCACCCGTGTGAGGTGCCCCCCGAGCGCCATCTCTCCCCACCAGCCATAAAAGCGCGGGTCGCGCCCCCCGGGGGCGTGGTAGATCACGCTCACGGGCTGGATTTGCAGGATATCCTTCAGTTCAGGCACGAAGAACGCCTCGAACAGGGTGGATTTGAAGGGCAGTACCCGCCGTCCGTCGGAACTGGTGCCCTCGGGGAAGAACAGCAGCCGCTGGCCCGCGCGCAGCCGCGCCTCGAACAGAAGGGTCTGCGCGCGCGCCTGACGCCGGTCACGGCGGATGAAGACCGTGCCGGTCACGCGCGCCAGCAGCCCGATGCCGGGCCAGGCCGCAACCTCGTGTTTCGAGACGAAATGCACCGGATTGGCGGCGTTCAGCACCAGGATGTCCAGCCATGACGCGTGGTTGGCCACCATCGCCCCATGGCCCTGAATCGGGCGTCCCTCGATGTGCAGCCGCAAGCCGAGCAGGCGCAGCGCCAGCGCGCAGATCCCCTGTACAAGACGGCCGCTTGCAGGGCGGCGCAGGCCGCAAATCGGGCGCTCGAGCAGGCGCAGCAGGCCATGCAGGACAAGCCCTGCAAGCAGCAGCGCCACCACGGCGCTGCCGCGCAAGGCAAGTCGCGGCCACGCCCCGGGCGGGATCGGGCTGCGCGGCGGCGGTGTGTCCGATACCCAGATCATGCCGGGCGTGTCACCCGCCTGCACCGCGCGCGGCGAAGGCGCGCGCCTGTGCCGACATCCGGGCGGTGTCGAGAATGATGCAGACATCGGTGGTGTGGAAGGCGGGATCGACGTAGACCCCCTCGCCCACGACACCGCCGAGCCGCAGATAGGCCTTGATCAGCGAGGGCATCTGCATCAGCGCCTGCCTGCGGTCCAGCGCCTCGGGCGGCAGCAGATGATCCGCACATGGCACGCGCGGGCGCACGCGCAACTCTTTCGGGGCCAGGTGATGCTGATGCAGCCAGCTTAGCGGCTGCGCCCAGAGCGCCGGATCGGTGCCGCGAAAGCTGGCCGCGCCAAACAGGATCTCGATCTCGCGGGCGCGGACATATTCGGCCAGTCCCTGCCACATCTGCAACATTCCAACCCCGCCGCGATGCGCCGAATCGATGCAGGACCTGCCCAATTCCAGCAAACGCCGTCCCGAGCGACGCAGCGGCGCAAGGTCGAACTCGTCGTCACAATAGAACTGCCCGGCCTCGCTCAGGCGCGAATCAGGCAGCAGCCTGTAGACGCCCACGACATGCTCTCCCGCGTCGGGGTCGCGCGCGTTGTCGATCAGGAGCAGATGATCGAAGACCGGGTCAAAGGCGTCGCGTTCCAGCCGTTCCGCGTGGTCGACGAGCGGCCCGGCGCCGCCCATCTCCTCGATGAACACGCGGTAACGCAGGTGTTGCGCCGCGCGCAGGTCGCGACTGTCGCGCGCCAGCCGCACGCTGAGCGAGGTCTGGGCCTGCACCGCTGCCGGAGGGTCGTATCTGTCAGATGCGGGTCTGGTCATGCAGATGCATCCCGAGACCATTTTTCAACAGGTGACACTCTGTTTTCACAACCGGCATTGCCTACACGCATGGGTTGTGTGAGACTACAGCTTCTCATTCGTGACCAGAACCAGCGGGCTGCGAGAGGCATTAATGACCTTTTTACCTGCATCTGCGAAATTGACAGTCACCAGATCGCCGACCCGGGACTGCACCTGGCCGATTCCCCATTGGAGGTTGTGAGGGTGGCGAACGAACATGCCAGGGGCGAGGATGAGATGACTCATGTCGTGATGAATACAGCGCCCCGCGCCCAAGCGCAAAGCACAATCGCGCCGGACGAACTTGGCGCACTGATTGCCTCGCGCATCTGCCACGACCTGATCAGCCCGATGGGGGCAATCGGCAACGGGGTGGAACTGCTGCAACTGGCCAGGGGTGTCAGCGGGCCCGAAATGGAGTTGATCGAACAGAGCATCACCCATGCCAATACCCGGCTGCGGCTGTATCGGCTGGCCTTCGGTACGGTCGGCGACGGGCAGATGATCTCGCAAAGCGAGATCGGCTCGCTGTTGCAGGCGCTCAGCCTGCACGGGCGCCACAGCTATCAATGGCAGGACGCACGCCACTTCAACCGCCGCTACAGCAAGCTGGTGTTTCTGCTGATCCTCTGTGTGGAAAGCGCGCTTCCCTGGGGCGGGGACATCGTCATTGCCGAAGCGGCTGACGGCTTGGAACTCGCTGCCAGGGCCGAGCGCATGAAGCTGGACGAGGGGCTCTGGCGCATGCTCGACCATCAAAACCCGGGCGCAGAACTGAACGCGGCCAGGGTCCATTTCGGGCTGCTCGCGCAGGAATTGGGCGCGCAGAAGATGACGCTGACCCTTGCCCGCGCGCCGGGTCTGCTGCGCCTGCATCTGCATGCAGCCGCCGCGCCGCGCCACCGGGACGACGCGTCGCCCGACGGGACATGAGACACGACGATTCATGCCTCTCGCCCCGATCAGTGCGCCGGGACGTCAGACGCGGCGGCATCGGATACCGCGCTTCTGCGCGGCAGGGCACGGCACGACGCGGCAGGGCACAGCGCGGCGTGCCATAGCGCAGCAGCCCGGCGCGGGGCGCGCCATGGCACAGTGCGGTGCGGCTTGGCGCGTCATGGAGCGAAGACATGCGGTCGCGACAGGCTCCGCGCAACACAAGCCGCGTGGCGCGGCGGCAGGCGCGGCAAGGAATAGCACAACATGACATGCCAGGGCGCGGCACGGTGCGGGGCGATAAGGCGCGTCACAGCGCGGAGCGGCGCGGAACTCCGTCAGGCTGCGCGCGACGCAGGCGGGGTGCCGCAGCGGCGGCGGGCGCGGTCCGCCAGACCGACCGGCAGCGGATACATGGCCGCGCAGATTCGTCTTCATGTTGTTGTGATGGGTGGTTTCACGCTCATTATGGCCAACACGGATGACAAGACCCCAGAATCTGATAAGGTTGCCCCACATAGTATGAACTGGGCCTTCGTGCCCGAGGAGAACAGATGATAAAACTCATTCCAGCCGCTCTTCTGGCCGCCACCGTGGCGCTTGCCGGATGCCAGATGACACAGACTGAACGCTCCGTGGTGGGCGGCCTCGCCGGCGCAGCCGGCGGGCTTGCCGTTGCCAACCTGTTCGGTGCGAACACCAACTGGAAGATCATCGGCACCGTCGCCGGTGCTGCAGCCGGGACCTTGCTGGCACAGAACACGGCCACTGGCCGTTGCGCCTATGCCCGCGGGGATGGCACCTATTACGAGGCCGCCTGCCCCTGAAGGGGCCGGGCACCGGAGACAGGATCACATCACCCCGCATCCTGTCATTGACCGGGTCTTGCGGAATGACTTGGAAAAGCCCCGGCACAGGCCGGGGCTTTTTCGGTCTGTGCCGTCGCCAGCCGGCGTTCGGCGGGTTCCACCCAGAAACTGCACCCCGCCGGGATGACCGCATCGCTGAAACTTCATCGCAGGCGGTGCATATCGGACGTGTCGCCTTGGCCGACAACGCCTGGAGCACGGCGGGGCACAACGCGCGGAGGCGTGGGTCGCGTCCCGCCCGCGCCCTGCCCGCACGCGACACCACGAAAGCCCCGGCACAGGCCGGGGCTTTTTCGGTCTATGCCGCCGCCAACCGGCGCTCGGCGAGTTCCACCCAGAAACTGCACCCCGCCGGGATGACGGAATCGTTGAAATTGTATTGCGGGTGGTGGACATCGGCCGTGTCGCCATTGCCGACCAGAATATAGGCGCCGGGGCGCTCTTCGAGCATATAGGCGAAATCTTCGCCGCCCATGACGAGCGGTGCGGTGGCGCAATCACCCGACACGGCGCGCGCGGCCTCGGCGGCGTATCCGGTCTCGGTCTCGGAATTGACCATGACCGGATAGCCGCGCCGGTATTCGACATGCGCCTTCGCGCCAAAGGCCGCAGCCGTATGCTCTGCCAGTGCCTTGATACGGGTCTCGGCCAGTTCGCGGATGGCCGGGTCCATGGTCCGCACGGTGCCGCGCAGGGTGACATGCTGCGGGATCACGTTGAAGGCCTGCGATTCGGTGACGAAGGAGGTGACGGAGACGACGGCTTCCCTGGTCGGGTCCGCATTGCGGCTGACGATGGTCTGCAGCGCGATCACAAGATGCGCGGCGACAACGGTGGTATCAATGCACTGGTGCGGTTTCGCGGCATGCCCGCCCAGCCCCTCGACCGCGATCTCGAACTGGTCGGTGGCCGCGAAGAATGCGCCCGGACGGATCGCGAAGGAGCCGGCGGCATGACCCGGCCAGTTATGCATCCCATAGACTTCCTGTATCCCGAAACGCTCCATCATGCCGTCGCGGCACATCTCGTCGCCGCCGCCGCCGCCCTCTTCGGCGGGCTGGAAGATGACCACCACGGTGCCATCGAAATTGCGCGTCTCGGCGAGGTATTTCGCGGCCCCGAGCAGCATGGCCGTGTGCCCGTCATGGCCGCAGGCATGCATCTTGCCGGCCTCTTTCGAGGCATAGTCAAGCCCCGTCGCCTCGTAGATCGGGAGCGCGTCCATATCGGCGCGCAGGCCCACCACACGGCCTGACCCGGTGCGCTTGCCCCGGATCACGCCCACCACGCCAGTGCGCCCGATACCTTCCACGACCTCGTCGCAGCCGAAGTCGCGAAGCTTTCCGGCGACGACCCCAGCGGTGCGGTGGCAGTCGAACAGGAGTTCGGGATGGGCATGGAAATCCTGCCGCCAGGCAGTGATTTCGGGCAGGAGTTCGGCAAAGCGGTTTCGGATCGGCATGGTTTTCCCCTGTTGTCGCGTGCGGGCCGATGGCCTCGCGTCCATGTACGACAATGCCACAGCTTGCGCGCTGATGTCACGGGGGCGGGCGGCGAAAAACGTCACATGTTCACGAAATCATCGATCGCATAGCCTTGCAGGTAGAGCAGGGCCGTCAGGTCCCCATGGTTGACACGCAGATCGCATTGCGCGGCGACCACGGGCTTTGCATGCAGTGCGACACCTGCGCCGGCCCGGCCCAGCATGCCCAGATCATTCGCCCCGTCGCCCACGGCCAGCACATCCTGCGGGGTGATGCCCAGGCGTGCCGTGATTTCCTCCAGCGCGGCCACCTTGGCCGCGCGTCCCAGGATCGGCTCGGCGACAGTCCCGGTCAGCTGGCCATCCGAGATTTCGAGCAGGTTCGCCCGGTGCTCGTCAAAGCCCAGCGCCTGGGCCACATGCGCGGTGAAGGCCGTGAACCCGCCCGAGACCAGAACCGCATGCGCGCCATTGGCCTTCATCGTCGCGATGAGGTCGCGCCCGCCGGGGGTGAAGCTGATGCGTTCGGCCAGCACCCTTGCAATGGCGCTCTCGGGCAGACCCCGCAGTAGCGCCACGCGCGCGCGCAGCGCAGCCTCGAAATCCAGCTCGCCATTCATGGCCCGCGCCGTGATCCCGGCGACATGGGCCCCGACCCCTGCCTCGTCGGCCAGTTCGTCGATACATTCCTGCCCGACCATGGTGCTGTCCATATCGGCCAGCAGCATCCGCTTGCGCCGGTTCTCGGCAGGCTGAAGGACCATGTCGATGGCCCGCGCCTGAAGATCCTGCCAGACCTGCCAGCGGTTGTCGGGGATGACAGGCAGCGCGAATTCGGCGGCGATGCCGGGGTTGAGCCAGACCGCATCGCCCCCGCCCCAGGCATTGCGCAGCGCCTCGACCGTGGCCTGATCGAGCGCCGGGCTGGCGGGGTTGGTCACAAGCGTGGCGATATACATGGGCGCGGCTCCGGCTGTGTCGTTCCTGCACGTTCGGACGCCGCTCTAGGCCAATTTTCGTGCTTGCACCAGACGCGATTGCACCGTAATGGCGTCAGCGGGACACCCTTCCCCAACGAAGGGCGAATATCTGGAAGGATACCATGACCAGACCTGCTCAACCGGCCAAGCGCCCGGTCAATCCGCGCTTCTCGTCCGGCCCCTGTGCCAAGATTCCCACATTCTCGCTGGACATGCTGTCCGATGCCCCGCTGGGCCGGTCGCACCGCGCGTCGGTGGGCAAGGCCAGGCTGAAAGCCGCGATCGACGGCACGCGCGAGATCCTCGGCGTACCGGAGGATTACCGTATCGGGATCGTGCCTGCCTCGGATACCGGTGCAGTCGAGATGGCGATGTGGTCGCTTCTGGGCGCGCGCAGGGTGACGATGGTGGCCTGGGAGAGCTTTGGCGCGGGCTGGGTAACGGATGCAGTCAAGCAACTCAAGCTCGATGCCGATGTGCGCACCGCCGGGTATGGCCGGATCGTGGACATGAGCGCGCTCGATTACGATACGGATGTCGTCTTTACCTGGAACGGAACGACCTCGGGCGTGCGGATGCCGCATGGCGCAGCGATCCCGTCGGACCGCGCGGGGCTGACGATCTGTGATGCGACCTCGGCGGCCTTTGCGATGGACCTGCCCTGGGACAAGCTCGATGTCACCACCTTTTCATGGCAGAAGGTGATGGGCGGCGAGGCGGCGCACGGGATGCTGATCCTGAGCCCGCGCGCGGTGGAACGGCTGGAAAGCTATACGCCACCCTGGCCGCTGCCCAAGATCTTCCGCCTGACCAAGGGCGGCAAGCTGATCGAAGGCATTTTCAAGGGCGAGACGATCAACACGCCCTCGATGCTGGCGGTCGAGGATTACCTTGTCGCGCTGGACTGGGCGCGCGGCATTGGCGGCCTGCAAGCGCTGATCGCGCGCTGCGAGGCGAATGCCGCCGTGGTCTCCCGCTTTTGTGCCGAAAATGACTGGATCGCCAATCTGGCCGAAGACCCGGCGACGGCCTCGACCACCTCGGTCTGCCTGCGGTTCACGGACCCGACCATCGCGGATGGGGCCGCTTTCGCGAAAGCCGTGGCGAAGCGGCTGGAGGCCGAAGGCGTCGCCTTCGACATCGGCGCCTATCGCGATGCGCCCGCAGGGCTGCGCATCTGGTGCGGCGCCACGGTCGAGATGGCCGATGTCGAGGCGCTGATGGCATGGCTCGACTGGGCCTATCACACCGAGCACGCGGCGCTCTCGGACGCAGCCTGAGACACGGTGGGTGCACAGCACCCACCCTACGATTGTCCCCCTCGCAGGGTGGGTGCGGTGCGCCCACCATCCCCTCACATCACAGGAGCCACATGACCATGGCACCCAAGGTTCTCGTCTCTGATTCCCTGTCTGAAACCGCTGTCCAGATCTTTCGCGACCGCGGCATCGACGTCACCTTCGACCCCTCCATCGGCAAGGACAGGGAAAAGCTCCTGTCGGTGATCGGTGACTATGACGGCCTGGCCATCCGTTCGGCCACGAAGGTGACCGAAAAGGTGCTCGAAGCGGCGAGCAACCTCAAGGTCGTCGGCCGGGCCGGGATCGGCGTTGATAATGTCGATATCCCGGCGGCCTCCCGCAAGGGCGTGATCGTGATGAACACGCCTTTCGGCAATTCGGTCACCACCGCCGAGCATGCCATCTCGCTGATGATGGCGGTTGCGCGCCAGATCCCCGAGGCCAATGCCTCGACCCATGCCGGAAAATGGGAGAAGTCGCGCTTCATGGGGGTGGAACTGTTCAACAAGACCCTGGGCGTCATCGGCGCGGGCAATATCGGCGGGATCGTCTGCGACCGTGCGCTGGGGCTGAAGATGAAGGTGATCGCCTATGATCCCTTCCTGAGCGAAGAGCGCGCCGTCAGGATGGGCGTGACCAAGGTAGAGCTGGACGATTTGCTGGCACGGTCCGATTTCATCACGCTGCATGTGCCGCTGACCGACAAGACCCGCAACATCCTGTCGGCCGGGAACCTCGCGAGGACGAAGAAGGGCGTGCGCATCATCAACTGCGCGCGCGGTGGACTGATTGACGAGGCGGCCCTTGCCGAGGCGCTCAGGTCGGGCCATGTCGCCGGGGCGGGGCTGGATGTCTTTGCCAACGAGCCTGCCACCGAGAACCCGCTGTTCGGCATGCCCAATGTCGTCGTCACGCCGCATCTGGGGGCCTCGACCACCGAGGCGCAGGAAAACGTGGCGCTGCAGGTCGCCGAACAGATGTCCGATTACCTGCTTTCGGGGGCTGTGTCGAATGCGCTCAACATGCCGTCGGTCACGGCCGAGCAGGCCCGGATCATGGGGCCATGGGTCAAGCTTGCCGCGCATCTGGGGGCCTTTGCGGGCCAGTTGACGGACGAGCCGATCAAGGCGATCAACATTCTCTATGACGGCAAGGTGGCCGAGTTGAATCTCGAGGCGCTGAGCTGTGCGGCCATTGCCGGGGTGATGAAGGCGACCAATCCGGATGTGAACATGGTCTCGGCGCCGATTGTCGCGCGCGAGCGGGGTGTGCAGATCTCGACCACGACGCAGGCGAAATCCGGGGTCTTTGATGCCTATGTCAAGCTTACCATCGTCACCGCGCAGCGAGAGCGGTCGATCGCGGGCACGGTGTTTTCCGACGGCAAGCCGCGTTTCATCCAGATCAAGGGCATCACCATCGATGCCGAGGTCGGCGCGCATATGCTCTACACCACCAATGACGATGTGCCGGGCATCATCGGTACGCTGGGCAACACGATGGGCGAGAACGGCGTCAATATCGCGAATTTCACCCTGGGCCGGTCCGAGGCAGGCAGGGATGCGATTGCGCTCTTGTATCTCGATGCGCCTGCGCCCGAGCCGGTGCTGGAGAAGCTGCGCGCGACGGGTCTGTTCCGGCAGGTCCGCCCGCTGGCCTTCGAGACCGCGTGACCAGGCTGGCGCGGCCTTGTGGCCGCGCCAGCCTGCAGCAGGAGATTGCGCATGCGCAGCTATGCCATTGGTGACATTCACGGCCACTCGGGCCTTCTGCAAGAGGCACATGCCCGTATTGCCGCTGATCGTGCCGCCTGTGGTGATGACGCGGCGCCGATCGTGCATCTGGGCGATCTGGTTGATCGCGGGCCTGACAGCGCGGGCGTGATCCGCACCTTGCGCGAGGGGATCGCGCGGGGCGAGAACTGGATCGTGCTCAAGGGCAACCATGACCGCCTGTTCGAGCGTTTCCTGACCATGCCCGACTGGCGCGACCCGCGCATGTCGCACGATGTTACCTATCTGCACCCGGTCGTTGGTGGGGCGGAAACGCTCATCTCCTACGGGCTGTTCCGCCCGAGCGCCTTTCACATCCGCAAGGTCCGTGCGGATGCGCGCGCGGCGGTGCCGCAGGACGATCTGGACTTTCTGGCAGAGCGGCCGCTCACCTATTCCTGTGGCCAGGTGCTTTATGTGCATGCCGGCATTCGTCCCGGTGTACCCTTCGACGCGCAGGACGAAGAGGATCTGCTCTGGATCCGCGAGCCTTTCCTGAGCGACACGCGCGATCACGGGCTGCTGGTCATCCATGGCCACACTGCCATCCCACGCCCGATGCATTATCGCAATCGCGTGAATATCGACAGTCGCGCGGCCTATGGCGGTCCCCTGACCGCCATTGTCGTCGAGAACCGGCAGGTCTGGACCCTGACCGAGAGCGGGCGCGCGTCGTTGCTGCCGCTCTGACCGGTTCAGGGCGAGGTCGGGGGACGCAGGGACCGCGTTTTCCGGTTCCTACCGGGCGCGCCGCCTTCGGCGGCGCGCCC
>SKYA01000165.1 GCA_007128135.1 Paracoccaceae bacterium
CGAGAAAATCCGGCCGCAGCCGGATCGGGAGAACGCTTTCGCGAGGGCAAGTGGCGGATGGGGTGGGATTCGAACCCACGGTGCGCTTTCACGCACGCTGGTTTTCAAGACCAGTGCCTTAAACCGCTCGGCCACCCATCCCTTCGCTACCTGCTAACGCCTCCATTCTGGATATTCAAGTCAGCCCGGAATGCGCAGCGAGAGGGAGTGTGACCTGCCCCCGATTTCAGGGCCACTCGTAAGTCGGGTCTGTTCTCCGTTTGTGTGCCATCATTCAGCGGCATGAGCAATGGGCGCAGGCGCAGAGCCATCAGGTAGCTCAGGCGGCTGCGCCCATTGCGTCTTGTCGAAGGGCCTCGCGGCGGCGAACTCTTCCGGGGTCTGATACTTCGTAACCGCTCGATTGTCACCGCCTGCCTTGTGGCGGGCTGATAGCCTACCCCCGGTAAAGCAACCCTGCACCAACCACGACGGCGACAATCCCCCCCAGCAGATACCACATTGTGTTGCCGGTGAATCTGCCAGTTAGCGCCTCGGACATCTGGTCCATCGGCGCTTGTGAGCCGCGCCAGGCAAAAAAGAGCAGTACCGCGCCGACGGTAAGCGCAACGAAGCCGATGATGTTTGTATGTGTCATGGTTGATCTCACTTTCGATTGGGGCCGGCGACAGGCCTTCGCTCGGCGAAATTCAATACTCCCGACCCGCCCGCGCCACATGAAGCGCACCAGATCATGATGAATCCATCGCGCGCAGCATTTACCTGGATCAGTTTGGCCGGGAGCGGCGCGACGCCCACACCGAGACGCAAATTGCGACCGTGCCGGTAATGTGAGAATGGGCCGACGCCAGGTGCCCGTGGCTTCGCGGAACACAGCTCCGTCTGCAAGCCGCTAGTCGCCGACCGTCTCCGGCGCTGCGTCACCTACCAGGTACTCAAGGATGACGATGCGCTGCTGCGTCAGCCGGGATCGGAAGTGCGCACGGAACGATTCGAGGACGGCTCGACCCGCACCACCGTCACCCTCAACAATGGCACCCAGATCATCATCATCCGCGATTCCACCGGACGCGCACTGCGCCGCCTGCGCATCGAACCGGATGGGCGCGAATATCTGTTGATCGGCGACACCCGCAGCTTCGAGCCGGTGATCGTGCGTGACCTGCCAAGGCCCGTCTACGACGATTTCGATTATCGCGCGTCGACTGATCGTGAAAGCCTGCGGCTGGCATTGTTGGCAGCCGACAGGCGCGACGTAGGCCGCAGCTTTAGCCTGCGACAGGTCCGTGACCATGTCGAGGTGTGCGAACTCGCGCCCGAGATCGATCTCGCGGGCATTACATTCGCCACGAACTCGGCCGCGATCCAGCCGTCACAGGCCGAGCAGCAGCGCGAGACGGGCCTGTTCATGCGCGATGTCATCCGCGATGATCCGACCGAATTGTTCCTTGTCGAAGGTCACACCGATGCGACCGGACCCGCAGGCTACAACCTGCTGCTATCTGACCGGCGGGCCGAGTCAGTGGCGTTGGCGTTGACCGATTATTTCAGCGTGCCACCAGAGAACATGGTCGTGCAGGGGTATGGCCAAAGCCAACTCAACCATCGTTGCGACGTTAGGGCGTGGGGGCGGAGCCACTCAGTCGGCCGAACTGACGGCCTCGAAGCCCGACACCACGTCAAGCAGTTCGCGTGTGATCGTTTCCTGGCGGCGCTGGCGGTAAAGCTGGTGCAAGCTGTCGCGCCGTTCGTCGATGTTGCGCTCGGCGGCCTGCATCGCGGCCAGCCTTGATGCGTGCTCGCTGGCCAGCGCCTCGGTCAGCGCGCGGTAGACCACCACGAACAGCCGCTGCTGCACCAGCCACGACATCAGGCGGTCGGGGTCCATCCGGACCATCGGCAGCGACCGCCCCGGCCAGTCGGCGTGCGCCAGTTTGTGCAGGTAGCTTTCGGGCAGCGGCAGCAGCCGGTGTTCCTGCGGCATCGCCGTGGTGCGCCCCTCGCGGCGATTGTGGACCAGCACAACCTGTCCGACACCGTCGATGCGGGTCCAACACTCGATTTCAACGATAACGCTCTGGACCAGCCGCGACAGCCCTTCGACCGAGCCGGGCAGGAGGTGCACGGCATCGGGTTTACGCCCGTCCGCCTCAAGCCGAGAAGCAACGCGCGCGCCGATGACGCCAAGCACCTTGGGCCGATCGCCCATCCTGGACAGGGCAAATCGGGTGATCCTGTCGTTGTAGCCGCCGCACAGGCCACGATCCGAGCCGATCACGATCAGCGCCTCGCCTGCGTTGCTGTCGATAGCGCCCGGCAGCGGTAGGCCCGCCGCACGGCGCTGGCGCAAGACCGCCCTCAGACCCAGTTCCACGGTATGGGCATAGGAGGCCATCGCCTGTTCGGCCTGTTCGTATTGCCGGATGCTGACGGATGACAGTGCCTTCATCGTGCGAACGATGGACTGGATGTCGCCCGTTGTCTCCAGCGCGTCCGACAGGCTTTCAAGCGTGTCCATCGTCGACCTCCGTCTGCGCCCCGGCCAGCGCATCGCGCATCACCTCGATCAGCCTTGCGCGGTCCGTGTCCTCCAGCTTTTCGCCGGCAGCGATCCTGTCGCAGATGTCTGGGGCCCCGGCCCTTGCGACCTTTCGGACGGTTTGCTCGGCCTCGCCCACCGCGTCTGGGTCCAGGTCGTCGAACAAGCCCTCGGTCGCCGCCAGCAGCGCCGCGATCTGCTCGGGAACCTCCTGATGATCATGCTCGCGCTGTTTGAGCACCTCGCGCACGCGCAATCCGCGGGTCAGCTTGCGACGGGTCTCGGCGTCGAGCTGAGTGCCGAAACGGGCGAATGTCTCGAGCTCCTCGAATTGCGCATACATCAGCCGCAGGTTGCCAGCCACTGCGCGGAAGGCGGGCAGTTGCACCTTGCCGCCCACGCGACTGACAGAGATGCCGATGTCGATGGCCGGCAAATGACCTTTCGAGAACAGCGAAGGCGACAGATAGACCTGTCCGTCGGTGATCGAGATCAGGTTTGTCGGGATATAGGCTGAGATGTTTTGCGCCTGCGTCTCGACAATCGGCAGCGCGGTGAGCGAGCCGCCGCCGTGCTCCTCACGCAGCTGGGTGGCGCGCTCCAGAAGGCGCGAATGGATGTAGAAGATATCGCCCGGATAGGCCTCGCGCCCTGGCGGGCGGCGCAACAGCAGTGACAATTCGCGATAGGCGCGGGCGTGGCGGGTCAGGTCGTCATAAACGATCAGTACGTCGCGCCCTTGCGCCATGAAATGCTCCGCCATCGAGGTGGCGGCATAGGGTGCGACGAATTGCAGGCCCGGCGCATCCTCGCCGCTGGCCACAACGACAATCGTGCGCTCCATCGCGCCGCCCTCGCGCAGGCTCTGGATCACGCGGGTCACGGCCGAGGCGCGCTGGCCGATGGCGCAGTAGATCGACAGGACGCCAGTGTCCTTCTGGTTCAGGATCGCATCGACGGCGATGGCGGTCTTGCCAGTCTGCCGGTCGCCGAGTATCAGTTCGCGCTGGCCGCGGCCGATAGGGATCGCGGCATCGACGGCCTTGATCCCGGTCTGCAGCGGTACCTGCACCGGCGCGCGGTGCATGATGGGCGGTGCGGGCTGGTCCACCGGCAGGTCTTCCTCTGCCTGTATCGGGCCCGCCTCGTCGAGCGGGCGGCCAAGCCCATCCACCACCCGTCCGATCAGCGCTGCGCCCACCGGCACATCGACGACATGACCCGTGCGGCGCACCGGATCGCCCGGGCGCAGACTTGCGGTCGCGCCCAGAACGATGACACCCGCGCGATCTTCACTCAGATTCGAGGCTATGCCCATGACGCCGCCCGCAAAGCGCAGAAGTTCGTCCGCGCGCAGGTCGGTGAAGCCCGCGACCTCTGCCACGCCGTTGGCCACCGACACGATGTGAGCGATCTCGGCAATCTCGAGCGCCGGTTTGACACGTGCCAGCGCGTCCTCGAGCGGCACGAAGAGCGTGTCGTGCAGATCGTCAAAGGTCATCGCACGCCCCTCAGCCCGTTGCCGGTGCGCGACCGGACCGGGGCCTGCTACCGCCTTCGATCACCTCGTCGAGCGTCGTTTCCAGACGGTGCAGGAACCGCGCGGCAGACCACTCGACGGTCTGCTCGCCCACGGTCAGTCGCACGCCGAGGATGAGGGCGTTGTCCTCGTGATATTCAACCTCGATATCGGGGGCGATGCTGTCATGGATCGCGCGCGAGATCCGGGTTCGCGCATCCGGATCGAGCGCGACGCTGCTGTCCACGCGGGCGGGGGCCGCCGCGCGGCTTGCCGCGTCCACAAGCTTGTCCCGCGCCTTGGCGTCAAGCTCGGCAATGCGGTCAGTGAAGGTTCCGGCCACCTCGCTGGCAAGGTCGCTGCCCGCATAGTCGCGCAGAACGCGCCCGACAATGTCGATCACCTGGTGTCCGACGCGCTGGCGCAACCGGTTGGCAAAATCGTCCTGCTCATCCTGCAGATGGGTCCGCCAGGTCTTGCGCCGGGCCTCCATTTCTTCACGGATGTCGCCTTCAAGCCGGGCGCGCAGATCGGCAGCCTCCTGGCGGGCTTCGCGCAGCATCTCCTCCCGGCTGGACTGCAACGCCTGCTGCTGATCGCGCAGACGCTCTGCCTCGGCTTCGACCTCGGCGCGTGCGGCCTTCGCCTCGGACAGGCGGGTTTCAATCCGTTCTTCCCGCCGTGCCATCGCCGTGATGATCGGACGGTAGAGAAACCGCTGCAACAACCAGACCAGAACCAGGAAGTTGACGATCTGCGCGACAACGGTCAGCCAGTCGATCTGCATGGCATCAGCCTCCAACGGCCTGCGAGGCGGCCTCGACGGCAAGGTTGGCAAAGGGATTGGCGAAGATCAGGATCATCGACACCACGAAGCAGTAGATCGCCGTCGACTCGATCATCGCAAGGCTGACAAACAACGTCCGCGTGATGGTGTTGGCGGCGTCAGGCTGCTGCGCGATGGCCTGAAGCGCCTGCGACGCGGCCCGCCCCTCGGCCAGCGCCGGGCCGATCGAACCGATGGCGATGGTCAGCCCGGCGGTAAAGATCGAGATCACGGCAATCCAAGTTGCTGCGTCCATGCTCAGTCTCCTGTGTTGGTGGCGGAGGGGTTTTCAGTCTTGTGGCGGGTGCGGCTGGCCGATCCGATGTAGACCATCGCGAGGATGGCAAAAATGTAGGCCTGAATCAGCCCGGTCAGCAGGCCCAGAACCTGCATCACGACCGGAAAGAAGAACGGCGCAACGCTGATCAGGATGCCCACGATGACAGTGCCGCTCATTACGTTGCCATAAAGGCGCACGGCCAGCGCGATGGTGCGCGATGCCTCACCAATAATGTTGAAGGGCAGCATCAGCGGTGTCGGTTGCAAATAGCTGCGCAGGTAGCCGCCAAGCCCGCGCTCGCCGATGGAAAACAGCGGCACCGCCACCAGAACGCAGACCGCAAGCGCGACGGTGGTCGAAAGCGACCCCGTCGGAGGCTGATAGCCCGGCACCACCGCCAGCACGTTGGCAGTGGCAATGAACAGGAAGAGCGTGCCGATGAAGGGCAGATAGCGGCCGGGCTGATCGGCGCCGACCTCGGCGATCTGGTCGCGGATGGTGGTAACTATCACCTCAAGCGCGACCTGCCAGCGCGACACGGTTTCGCCCTCGCTCAGCCGCGCGGTGACCGCCCATGAGCCTAGGACGAGGAGCGCCATGACCACCCAGGTAAAGACGATCGTGGCGTTGAGCGACAGGCCCCGCCATTCGTAGAACACCCAGGCGTCGGGGCTTATTTCCATGTCTGCCTTCCTTCGGCTGCACGGGCGCGCCGGGTGGCTGCGACGCGAACTGCGACAAAGCCCGCGAGCGCTGCGAGAATCGCGCCAGCCCCGGCACCGAGGGCGAGCGCGGCGGCGAGCGCGCCAAGGACGAGCGCCGCCCTTGCCAGCGCCAGCGCAACGAAGGTGGCGGCGGGGCGTTGCCCTGCCAGCACCCGCACCGAGGCCCAGAGCAGCCCAAGATAAAGCGCTCCGAGTACCGCCCCCACCAAGGCGGCACCAATCAGTATGACGGGGCCAGTGTTCATTTCGCCCCCGCCCCTCGCCGTGCTTCGTAACCCAGAAGCCGGCTCACCACGCCAGGCCCGAAGATGCATGCAGCCACCACGCGCCGCAGCCGTCCGATGAGCCGGTCCAGATCGCTTTCTAGCCCCACCCGGAACAACAGGGCGACGAGGCCCAGTTGCGCCAGCATTTCGATCTGATCGTGAAGCGCGCGCGTGACGCCACCCAAAGACCGGTCAGCGGCGGACAGGCAGAGGCCGAGGCCGATGAAGCCGATCAGCGCAGGCAGGGTTGCCCTCCTCAGAGCGCTCCTGATCGGAACGGCAAGCAGCACGACACCGCCGAGCACAAGCATGAACAACCCGTAGCCGGCCCCCTCAGTCATTGCGCCCCTCACGCTGGATCCAGTACCAGCCGTTGAGTGCGCCAAGCACCGCACCGACGAAAAGCAGCGTCAGCGTCCAGGACACCTCGCCTGGCCAGCGCCCGTCAATCCAGACCCCGAGGGCGATGCCCGCCACGATGGGCACCGAAACGGACCAGCCCACCAGCCCGAACATGCCCAGCCCGTACCACGCGCTTTCGCGGCGGCGCTTGCGGGCCTCTTCCATCTGCTTCGCCTTGCGGGCGATGGTTTCCGTCTCGCTGTCGAGGTCCTTCGTCATGACCCCGCCATCCCCAGGTCTCGAAAGCGGCGGATCATGCTCGCCTCCAGCCGCGCCAGCGCCGCACGGGCATCGCGCTCGTCCTCGTCGCGCTTGTGGAAATCGGCCTCGACGCGCGCGCGTAATTCGGCCAGATCGTCGCCCTCGATCGCGCCGCGCACGGCCACGCGCACGACATCGCCGCATTTTACCAGCGTGCCGGAATTGACCGCGACGAAGCGCTCGGTGCCTTCCGCTGTTTCATAGAGAAGGATGCCCGGCACCAGCTCACTGACAAGATCGATGTGGCCCGGCAGCATCCCGAAAAACCCGTCGGGCGACTCGGCCACGATGCGCGCAACGGGGCGATCGACGCGGACGGCCATGGGGGTGATGACCTCAAGCCGCATCGGGGGCCTCCGCCGGTTGGGCAAGGTCGTCGATCGACCCGATCATGTAGAAATCGCCTTCGGCGCGGTCGGTGAATTCACCCGACAGGATGCGCTCGCAACTGTCCAGCGTCTCGTCGAGCGGGACAAAACGGCCCGGGTTGCCGGTCATCGCCTCGGTGGAAAAAAACGGCTGGGTCAGGAACCGTTCAAGCTGGCGGGCCTGTCGCACGGTGGCGCGGTCGTGCTCGGACAATTCCTCGAGGCCCAGCATCGCAATGATATCCTTGAGATCGTCGTATTCGGCCAGCGTCGTGCGCACCGCGCGGGCGATACGGTAGTGGCGCACGCTGACCGTGCCGGGCGTAAGCATGCGGGAATAGGATTTCAGCGGGTCGATGGCCGGGTACAGCCCCTCGGACGCCTTCTTGCGCGACAGCACGATCGAAGCGGAGAGATGGGCGAAGGTGTGCGTGGCGGCCGGGTCGGTGAAATCGTCGGCCGGCACGTAGACCGCCTGGATCGAGGTCATCGTGCCGCGGTCGGTCGAACAGATCCGTTCCTGCAGATCGGCGAGTTCGGTGCCCAGGGTCGGCTGATAGCCCACCCGGCTGGGAATGCGTCCCAGTAGGCCCGAGACCTCGGACCCGGCCTGCACGAAGCGAAAGATGTTGTCGATCAGCACCAGCACGTTGCGCCGCAGGTCGTCGCGGAAATACTCGGCCATGGTCAGCGCGGCATGGCCGACGCGAAAGCGCACGCCGGGGCTTTCGTTCATCTGGCCGAACATCATCACGGTGTTGGCCAGTACGCCCGCCTCGCCCATCTCGCGGTACAACTCCTCGGCTTCGCGCGAGCGTTCGCCGATGCCGCAGAACAGGCTGACGCCATCGTATTCGGCGACCATGTTGTGGATCATCTCGGTGATCAGGACCGTCTTGCCCACGCCCGCGCCGCCGAACAAGCCGGCCTTGCCGCCCCGTTCCAGTGGGCTGAGCAGGTCGATCGCCTTTATCCCGGTCTCGAAGATCGCGCCTTCGACCCGCCGCTCGGACAACGGCACCGGTGTGCGCAGGATCGGGCGGCGGGGCATGTCAGCCAGCGGCGGACCGTTATCAATGGTTTCGCCAAAGATGTTGAACATCCGGCCCAGCACCGCCTCGCCGACCGGGACGTCGATGGGGCCGCCGGTGTCGCGCACCGCAAGGCCAATGCGCAGATCGAACGATGGGTTCATGACGAGGCCGCGGGCAAGGCCCCTGCCCGGCAGGCCGGCGACCTCGATCACAATCTCGGGATCGGTCAACGTTACCAGACGGTTCGTTATCGCGGGCAACGCCCCGTCGAACCGGATGTCGGCAACGCCGCCACCGAGCCGGACAATGTGACCGATGCGGGTGTCGTGCTCCGTCATTCGAAACACTCCTCGACCTTCATTCTGTCATACTAGAGCAACTGGCTGCACAATGCCATGACCTCGGACAAGCCAGCGGACATGCATATGGTCAGCCCCGTGCATCCGGCTTCGCGCATAACCCCCGGGGTGTCTCGCGGTCTACGATGTTGAACCAACCGGGCCTGTGAGCACACTCGAAAAGTTCTCGGACAGTGTGTAGACCGTTAAGTACGAGCGTCCTCGACCGCCATCCCGAACTGCTTGGGGGAGGCATTTGACGGCACCATTCGGAAGGGCATCAATCATGACCAACGAAGACGAACTATGGGCCATGGAGGAGCGGTTCTGGACCGAAGGGGCTGACAGTGCACGGCATATGACAGCGAAAGATGCGGTCTTTGTTTTCCCATGACCTGCTGGAATTCTTCAGGGCAATTCGATTTGCCGGGAGAGCGACGTCGCGCATCGTTGGCGGTCCGTGGCAATGACAGAGCGTTATTTCAAACATAGGAAAGACGTCGCTATTTTGGCCTATCGCGTATCCGCAGAGCGCGGCGACTTACCCATCTGCGAAGCCCTGTGCACCTCCTCCTAGCTAGAGGATGATGATACCTAGCAGCGGATACTCCACCAGCAAACCCCGATATCCTGACACGTCAACATTCGCGCAGGCATGGATGATCGCGGCCATGGCGATGTCCGGGGTGATGCTTTCGGTCGCGGGCGTCGGATTAGGCTTTCGTTGGATCACAAGACTCCCATTGTTGGTATCTCTTATGTTTGGCGCGCTGATCTTCCCTCGCCTTCAAGAGCTTTCTGGCCGGGCATTCCCATATTCGTTGTCGATATTTTCCGCAGCGGGGGTCGGCCGGGGGCAGTGAACACACTTGAATTGACTAGATCCATGCGGATCCGTTCGGTAACGAAAAGGACCAGCGCCAACAACAGAATCGCAAGAAACAGTCCAATCGTGAGTGTCATCGGCGCCTCACAGTGGCCATACAATCAGCAACAGCGGGATGCTGACGACCACCACCAGCACCTCCAGCGGCAAGCCAAGCTTCCAGTAATCCCCGAAACGAAATCCGCCGGGGCCGAGGATCAGGGTATTGTTCTGGTGGCCGATGGGGGTGAGGAAGGCGCAGGAGGCGCCGATTGCCACTGCCATCAGGAAGCTGTCAGGATTGACGCCCAGTGTGGCGGCGATGCCGATGGCGATGGGGCACAGCACGGCAGCGGTGGCGGCATTGTTCATCACATCCGACAGGAACATGGTGGTGATCAGGACCACCGCCAGCGCCGCGATGGCATTGCCCTGCGCGACAGTGTCGACCAGAAACCGCGCCAGCAAATCGGCCGCCCCGGTGGTCTGCATCGCGCCGGCAACCGGGATCAGCGCGGCCAGGAGGATGATCACAGGCCAGTCGATGGCTGTATAAACTTGGCGTGGCGGCACGGTCCGCAACAGCATGGAAACAATTACCCCCAATGTGAATGCTGCGGCCGCGGGTAGCAGCCCCAGCGTGACGACGCCGACCGACCCCAGCATGATAGCGCCAGCGATGATCGCCATGCGCTTGTCGGGGATGCGCAATTCGCGTTCTCCCAAGGGAACGCAGCCCGTGTCGTTGATGAAGTCCGCCATGACCTCGGACGGGCCTTGCATCAGCAGCAGATCGCCCGACTTCAGCTTGAGCGTACGCAAACGCGCCTTTGGCGCCCGCCCTTCGCGCGAGATAGCCAGAAGGTTGAGCCCGTAGCGCGTGCGCAACCGCAGGTCGCTGGCAGAACGCCCGACGATGGTGGACCCTGGCAGCACGGCCAGTTCGCGCAGAACGATATCTTCGTCGCGCTTCGAGCTTTCTTCATCATCGGCCTTGGTGACCTTGGCGTTCTTTCCCTCGTCATCCGACGCCTCGGCCGATTTCGATGCTTTCGTCTTTTTGGCGTCCGACGGTTCCTGCGCCTCCAGCTTTATGTCGAAAACCGAGAGCGCTTCGGCCAGTGCATCGACGTCGGCTTTCAGCGCCAGAATGTCATCGGCTCGGATGCGACGACCGCCGTGAGGCGCGATCATGCGTACTTCGTTGCGTACAAGACCGACGATCTGCACTTCGCTGTCCTCGACCTCGTGCTCGAAGGCGCGCAGGGACAGCCCGACTGCCTTGCTGTCTTTCGGGACGCGCACTTCGGTCAGGTAGGCTTCCGTATCGAACCCGTCTGCGGCCGATGATTTGCGTGCGGGAACAAGTCGCCAGCCAATCAGAGCGACAAAGGTCACGCCCACCAGGGCCACAGCCACACCCACGGGGGCGAAGTCGAACATGGCGAAATTCCCCAATCCGGCCTCTTCCCGGAAACCAGAAACAATCAGATTGGGCGGGGTGCCGATCAGCGTGGTCATGCCGCCAAGGATCGTACCGAAGGCCAGCGGCATCAGCACCTGCCCAGGCGTCAGGTCCAGCCGTCCCGAAACCTGTACCGCGATCGGCATCAGGAGCGCCATGGCCCCCACGTTGTTCATGAAGCCCGATAACAGCGCGCCAAGTCCCATCAGCGCGGCCATGCTGCTGAGTCGCCCGGCCTCGTGCGGCAACACGGCGCGCGCCAACCAGTCCACCACGCCGGTGTTTTGCAAGCCTTGGCTCAGGACCAGCACGCAGGCCACGGTGATCACCGCCGGATGGCCAAAGCCCGCGAAGGCGTCGACTGTCGGCACAAGCCCTCCGACGACACAAGCCATCAGCGCCATCAACGCGACGATGTCATGCCGAAACCGCCCCCAGACGAACAACGCCATCGTGGCGAGCAGGATCGAAAAGATAAGTAGCTGGGGAGTTGTCATAGACTTCGCTCTAGAAAGGTCACTGCCGCGACAAAAACAGAGCAACAACCTTTCTCAAAGAGAATTGTTTGGCTCCAGACTCATTGATATTCAAAGCCAGAACAGGACGGTTGCCGCGAGGGCGACGGCGGCGAGGAACACCTTGGGGCATCTGGCATAGCGGGTTGCGATCCGTCGCCAATCCTTCAGCCGTCCGAACATGATCTCGATCCGGTTGCGCCGCTTGTAGCGTCGCTTGTCGTATTTCACTGGCAGCTTGCGCGCCTTGCGACCGGGAATGCGCGGCTTTATCTCCTTGTCTTTCAACGCTTCTCTGAACCAGTCTGCCTGCTTCGGTTCACTCGAACCGATGGCGTTCACCTTCGCATTAGCCGCGATCTGCAATCAGCCAGTCGGCCTCTGGCAGATGACTGAGCAGGGCAGCAAGGCCTGTGTAGTCGCTGACCTGACCCGCCGTCATGGAGAAGGGGATCGGGCAACCAATCGCATCAGCGACAGCATGCAGCTTGGTGTTCATGCCACCCTTCGTGCGGCCGATCAGGCGACCACGCCCCCGTCCGGCGGGAAATCGATCCACCAGATGCCGGGACTGAACACCGAGCTATCTTGCCTTTGGTGAATTTCTTGTCGCGGTTATTGACCGCCTTGAACTTGGCTCGCCGTCGATGGCCACGCAGTCGCCCTTCAGCGTGCCGATCCGGCGGCACAGTTCCACGAATTGCGCGCAGGTCTTGCGGATGGCCCCGCCGTTCTCTGGGAAAACGATCCCCCGGATCTTTTTCTGATCCTTCGAACTCACGCCGGAAATCCGCAATCGTCTTGTGGTCCGGCACCAACCGCCCGAGCAGCCACATCACCTCGACATTGCGCCCCGCCTCGCGCTCCAGCCTGCGGCTGGAGGGGACCCGGTTCAGATAGCCATAGATGAACAGCTTCAGCAGAACAGACGGATGGTATCCCGGCCGCCCTGTCCGCGCATGGGCCGCGCGCGAGAAACCAAGGCCCGCCAGATCAAGTTGGTCAATAAACAGATCCACCATCCGAACCAGATGATCCTAGTCAATCCGGTCCTCAAGACGGTCCGGAAACAGCGTCACCTGGCCCCGATCAACCCCTTCAATGAAGCCTGACATAAATGCACTCCCGTAGCTCAGGAAGCATACCACATCTGGGGTTTTCACACAGCCTCGGCCGGGCATGTTGCAGCGCGTGCAGACAGCTTTGCCTCGCTGCGGGATGCAGTAATGTCGCCGGGGGGTTCCCAGCCGTCTGCGTGTCTCTTTCGTCAGGTGGCGAACACCGGCACATTGGTGCAAAGGCGGAACCCATGACGCACGGGCGCGTTGCGCATCAGCGGCGAGGCAGGCGGAAAACA
>SKYA01000014.1 GCA_007128135.1 Paracoccaceae bacterium
CTCGTCTTGCCGGGCCTCGGGCGCGGGCTCTTGCTGGTCGGTCATGGGCGGCGTCCCTTGTCATCTCGTTTGCCCCTGTTATACCGCGCGCGCGCCCCTCGACAAGGTCACTGCCCTCATGTCCGCCGCCAGCTCCAGCTCCACCTCGATTCCCCCGCGCGCCGCCGCACTGGGCCTTGTGGCGCAGGTGCTGGAAACCCGGCGCAGCCTGTCCGAGGTCCTTGCCCAGCCAGCGCAGGACTTCGCCCGGCTGCCGCCCGAGGGCCGCGCCCGCGCGCAGCGCCTCGCCCTGAGCCTGTTTCGCCATGCCGGCCGGGCCGACCATCACCTGCGCCGCGCCCTGCGCAAGCCCCCGCCCGAGCCGGTGCGCTGGGTGCTGCGGCTGGCGCTGGTCGAGATGCATGTCGAGGGGGCCGCGCCGCACGGGGTGATCCATGATGCCGTGGAGTTGACCCGCCTGGCAGGTCTGCCCCGGCTCGCAGGGCTGGTGAATGCCGTCTTGCGCGGGATGGCCGAGGGGCTGGAGTGGCACTCC
The DNA here is from genome assembly GCA_007128135.1 of Paracoccaceae bacterium. GTDB lineage: Bacteria > Pseudomonadota > Alphaproteobacteria > Rhodobacterales > Rhodobacteraceae > Roseinatronobacter. Next base: position 536 of record SKYA01000014.1, read on the forward strand.
GCCCCCGTGCCACGCCTGCCCGACTGGCTGCGCGGGGCCTTGCAGAATGCCCATGGCGCCAGGGTCACGGCGGCCATCGAGGCCGCGCATCTCGTCCCGGCGCCGCTGGACCTGACCCTGCGCGGCCCGCGTCCCGATGGGCTCGCGGGAGAGATGCTGCCCACCGGCACGCTGCGCCTGCGCGACCCCGGCCAGATCAGCACGCTGCCAGGCTATGCCGAGGGCGCGTGGTGGGTGCAGGATGCCGCCGCCGCACTGCCTGCGCGGCTGCTTGCCGACATGGCGGGCGCGCGGGTGCTCGACCTGTGCGCCGCGCCGGGCGGCAAGGCGATGCAGCTTGCCGCGATGGGGCTCGACGTGACCGCGCTCGACATTTCCGACGCGCGCATGGATCACCTGCGCGAGAACCTTGGGCGAACCGGGCTCGCAGCGCGGCCGGTCGTCGCCAATGCGCGCGACTGGCAGCCCGACCGGCCGTTCGACGCGATCCTGCTGGATGCGCCCTGTTCGGCCACGGGCACGATCCGGCGGCACCCGGAACTGCCCTTCCTGCGCGGGCGCGAGGATGTCGCGCGGCTGCGCGCGCTTCAGGCGGCGCTTCTCGACCGGGTGCTGGACCCGGCACAGGGTCTGCTGCGCGCAGGCGGGCGCGTGGTCTATTGCACCTGCTCGCTGCTGCCATCCGAGGGCGAGGACCAGATCCGCGCCGCACAGCAGCGCCACCGCTTCCGGGTGCTGCCCGCGCAGGTGCCGGGTGTTCCGCACGACTGGGTCGCGCCCGATGGCAGTCTGCGCACCCGCCCCGACCACTGGCCCGAAAAGGGCGGGATCGACGGGTTCTATATCGCACTGCTGCAGCATGTTGCCTGAAAGCGCGTCCCGCAGGGGCATCGCGCCGAAACAGGGCATGACAGCCGCCCGCCTGCCCGCTAGAGAGAGCGCAGGATGGCCCCATGCCAGCAGGGCCGACAAGCCGAGGCAAGGTTGTCGTGAGTGAACACAGCGCATCGGGCGCAAATCCTGTCCGTCTGATGGATCGCCTTCTGGCGCGCTGGCTCTTGCGCCGTGCGGGACCGACCGTGCTGACCTCGCAGCCCGAACCGCGCGCGGTGGGGCAATTCGCACGCGGGCAACAGATGCTGGCGGGCAATTTCCTGATGGCGGGCGAATTTCTGGCCGCACCGGCGGGGCGCGTCCCGTTCGACGCGACAAGCGCCGCCGCGCTCGAGGCCCTGCACGGCTTTGTCTGGCTCGACGACCTCGCCACCGTTGGCGATTCGCGCGCGCGCGCCCTGGCGCAGGCGGGGCTCGAGGAATGGTTCGCGCGTTTCGGCGCCGGGCGCGGACCCGGCTGGACTCCGGGTCTTGTCGGGCGGCGCACGATCCGCTGGATCGTGCATGCGGTCTTTCTGATGCAGGGCATGGCGCCCGCGCGGCAGGATCATTTCCTGCGGGCGCTGGCACAACATGCCGGTCTGCTTGCGCGCCGTGCCGGGCGCGCAGCGCCCGGCCTGCCACGGATCGAGGCGCAGGTGGGGCTGCTCTATGCCACGCTCGCGCTCGGCGGCATGGAGGCGCGCGTGCCACAGGCCAGCGCCGGAGTGCTGGCCGCGGCCGAGGACCAGATCGCGCCGGATGGCGGGATCGCCACGCGCAATCCCGAGGACCTGCTGGCGGTCTTCGAACTGCTGACCTGGGCAGCACAGGCGCTGGCCGACCATGACCGGCCGCTGAATGAAAAGCTCGGCGGGCTTCTGGACCGGGTCGCAGGCGCGCTCAGGGTGCTGCGACATGCCGATGGCGGGCTGGCGCGGTTCCACGGCGGCGGGCGCGGCGCCGAAGGCGTGCTGGCCGCCGCTCTGGGCATCCATGACGACTTGCGCAAACGCACTGCCCTGCGGCCAGCCGACCAGGCAATGGGGTATGCCCGGCTCGCCGCCGGGCGGTGCACGGTCATCATCGACGCGGCCCCGCCACCGCTCGGGGCGGCACCTGCGCAGGCGCATGCCTCGACGCTGGCCTTCGAGATGACGTCGAACCGGCGTCCGGTGATCGTCTCCTGCGGCGACGGGCGCAGCTTCGGTCCGGAATGGCACCGCGCCAGCCGCGCCACTGCGTCGCATTCGACGCTGGCCTTCGAGGGCTATTCCTCGGCCCGGTTTGCCCGCACGCACAAGGCGCAGGCAGAATTGGCCGATGGCCCGCGCGCCGTGGGGCTGGAGTTCCGGCACGCGCCACATGCCCGCGCCGTGGCGCTCAGCCATGACGGCTATGTTGCCAGTCACGGGCTGGAGCATCTGCGCCATCTCGACCTGTCGGCCGACGGGCGGGTGCTCTCGGGAGAGGATGTGCTGCTGGCCACCACCCGCGCCGAGAGACGCCGCTTCGACGAGGTTCTGGCCCGCACCGGCGGCGCGGGCCTGCCCCTTGCCCTGCGGTTTCACCTGCACCCCGAGGCCGAGCCCTCGCTCGACATGAACGGCACGGCCGTCTCTATCGGGTTGCGCTCGGGCGAGATATGGGTGTTGAGGGCCGAGGGCATGATGCTGGACCTCGCTCCCTCGGTCTATCTGGAAAAAGGCCGCCTGAAACCGCGCCCCAGCCAGCAGATCGTGTTGTCCTCGCGCGCCCGAGACTATACGACGCGCCTCAACTGGAGCCTGGCCAAGGCGCAGGACATGCCTGTGGCCATGCGCGATCTGGTGACGGATGACCCTCTTGCCCTGCACGACCTTTAGGCGACGACAATTCAAGGACCAACGATGACCGACCTTGCCCCGCTCAAACGCGCCCTGATCTCTGTCTCGGACAAGACCGGCCTGATCGACCTGGCCAAGGCGCTGGCCGCGCGCAATGTCGCGCTGGTCTCGACCGGCGGAACTGCGCGCGAACTGCGCGAGGCCGGGCTGCGCGTGCAGGATGTCTCGGATCTGACCGGCTACCCCGAGATGATGGATGGCCGCGTCAAGACGCTGCACCCGGTCGTGCATGGCGGGCTGCTGGCGCTGCGCGATGACGAGGCCCATCAGGGCGCGATGGCGGCGCACGGAATCGCGCCGATCGACCTGCTGGTGGTCAATCTCTATCCGTTCGAGGCCACGGTGGCCCGCGGCGCGGATCATGCCGAAGCCATCGAGAATATCGACATCGGCGGGCCCGCGATGATTCGGGCAGCGGCAAAGAACCACGGTTTCGTCACGGTCGTGACCGACCCCGAGGAGTATATCCCGCTCCTGTCAGAGCTTGACAGCCATGATGGCCGCACGCGGCTTAGCTTCCGCAAGACGCTGGCGCAGCGCGCCTTTGCCCGCACCGCAGCCTATGATGCGGCGGTCTCGAACTGGATGGCACAGGCCATCGGCACGCCCACGCCGCGCAAGCGTGCCTTTGCCGGAACGCTGGCCCAGACGCTGCGCTATGGCGAGAACCCGCATCAGCAGGCGGCCTTCTACCGCGATGGCTCGGACCGGCCCGGAGTGGCGAATGCCACCCAGCATCAGGGCAAGGAACTGAGCTACAACAACATCAACGACACGAACGCGGCCTTCGAACTGGTCTCGGAGTTCCTGCCCGCCGACGGGCCGGCCTGCGCCATCATCAAGCATGCCAACCCCTGCGGTGTCGCGCGCGGGGCCACGCTGGCCGAAGCCTATCAGCGCGCCCATGACTGCGACCGCACATCCGCATTCGGTGGCATCATCGCGCTCAATGCGCCGCTGGACCTGGCCACGGCCGAGGCCATTACCGGCATCTTCACCGAGGTCGTCATCGCCCCCGGTGCCAATGCCGACGCGATCGCACATTTCGCCAGCAAAAGGAACCTGCGCCTGCTGACCACACCGGGGCTGGCCAACCCGGCCCTGCCGGGACTGGAATTCCGGCAGGTCGCGGGCGGGTTTCTGGTGCAGGATCGCGACAATGGCATGGTCCGGGCAGAGGATCTGCGGGTCGTGACCCGGCGCGCGCCGACCGGGGCCGAGATGGCGGATTTGCTCTTTGCCTGGAAAGTGGCCAAGCATGTCAAGTCGAACGCCATTGTCTATGTCAGGGATCAGGCGACCGTCGGCATCGGCGCGGGCCAGATGAGCCGGGTTGATTCGACCCGCATCGCCGCCTCCAAGGCCCGCGACATGGCCGGGGTGCTGGGCCTGCCCGCGCCGCTCACGCAGGGCTCGGTGGTCGCCTCGGATGCGTTCTTTCCCTTTGCCGACGGGCTGATCGCCGCCGCCGAGGCAGGCGCGACCGCGCTGATCCAGCCCGGCGGGTCGATGCGCGACGACGAGGTGATCGCCGCCGCCGACGAGGCCGGGCTGGCCATGGTCTTCACCGGCCAGCGGCATTTCCGGCACTGACGCAAAGGGGGGGAAGATGCGGATCGCAACCGGCACGCTCGCGCTGACCGTCATCGCCGATCAGGCCAGCAAGTGGGCCGTGATCGACCGCATGGCGCTGGACCAGCGCCTCTATATTCCGGTGTTCGATCCCTACCTCAATTTCGTGATGGCGTGGAATACAGGCATCAATTTCGGGCTGTTCGGCTCGGACAGCGACGTGATGCGCCATGTCCTGATCGCGATCGCCGTGCTGATCTGTGCCGTGGTCTGGGTCTGGGTCCGGCGCGAGGGCGCCGGGCGGTGGATGCAGCTGGGGGCGGGGCTTCTGGTAGGGGGCGCGCTGGGCAATGTCATCGACCGGGTCCGCTGGGGCGCAGTGGCCGATTTCATCAACATGTCTTGTTGCGGCTTCAGAAATCCGTATTCTTTCAACATTGCGGATGTGGCGGTCTTTGCAGGGGCCTTTTTGCTGATTGTGTTTTCCGGGCGCAACCGTCAGACAGATGCGGGAACGTGAAATCGCCGAAACCTTTGGGCAGGGCGTGACGCGGGCGCGCGAATGCGCTAAGACCAGAGCGCGGGGACGAGTTTGAAGGGGGTCTCGATGGCAATCAGGCAGGTGATCTTCGCCAGTTTGGGCGCGGCGATTCTCTCGCTGGCAGCCTGCGCGAGTTCCGACGACCCGATCCTGATGCATGCGGCCTCGGAAACGCGCGGCCCCGATGAATTCAGCATCGTGCCGACCAGACCGCTGGAAATGCCCCCCAGCCTCAGCGAACTGCCCACCCCCAACCCCAGCGGCGTGAACCGGGTCGATCCGCAACCCCGCGCCGACATTGCCCGCGCGCTGGGCGGCAATCCCGCTGTCGCGATGGCCGGGGGCACGGTTGATGGCGGCATCGTGAATCATGTCAGCCGTTTTGGCCGCGATGCCGGCATCCGCGACCAGCTTGCCTCCGAGGATCTGGAATTCCGCCGCCGCAACCGGGGCCGCCTGCTGGAGCGGCTGTTCGCGGTCAATGTCTATCACAATGCCTATCAGGGCATGTGGCTGGACAAATATGCCGAGCTGGACCGCTGGCGCCGCGCAGGCGTGCGCACCCCCTCGGCCCCGCCCCCCGCAAACTGACCTGACGGGCGTCGCGCTCTTGCCAGCGCGGACCGGGCTGTGACATCCTGCCCGATTTCGGCTACCCTCCTGCCATCGGCATTCTGCCGAAGAGGAGAAAATCCATGCTCAGACACATCATGTTCGCTGGCGCCCTCGCACTGACCGCAGGGCCCGGCTGGGCTGACAGCCACGGCCACGATCACGGCGCAAGCGAACGCACAGCGTCGCCCGAAGGCGCAGAGGTCTATTTCATCACTCCGACCGATGGCGATACGGTCTCGAACCCGGTCACGTTCCGCTTTGGCGCCCGCGGAATCGGTGTGGCGCCCGCCGGTGCGAACTGGCCGGATACAGGGCATCACCACATGCTGATCAATATTGACCCGGCCGATGTCGATCTGAACGAACCCTTTCCCTTCGACGACCAGAACCTGCATTTTGGCGGCGGCCAGACCGAGGTGACGCTGGACCTGCCCGCGGGCACACATACCTTCGTGCTGATCATGGCGGATGATTTCCACGTGCCGCATGATCCGCCCCTGATCTCGGAGGTCATTACCGTGACGGTGGAATAGATCACCGGCCCGGTGCCGGGTCCGCCCGGTACCGGGGCTGCGCCCATGCGCACAGTTGCGTGGGGGTGCTTGAAACCTGAGCGTGACAGGGTAACTGTCGGACAAGCATTACCGGAGTATGCCCATGTTCGCGCGCCAAATCGCCCTCGCCGCCCTGCTGCCCCTTGGCCTGTTCCAGCCGGTGCAGGCCGAACCCGTCACCCATCATGTGCTCGAAAACGGGCTTGAAGTGGTGGTGATCGAGGATCGTCGCGCGCCGGTCGTGGTCAACATGGTCTGGTATCGGGTGGGTGCCGCGGACGAACCGCCCGGCCAGTCGGGGATCGCGCATTTTCTCGAACATCTGATGTTCAAGGGCACCGATACCCTTGGCCCCGGCGAGTTCTCGGCCGTGGTCGAGGCCAATGGCGGGCGCGACAATGCCTTCACGTCCTGGGATTACACGGGCTATTTCCAGCGCGTCGCGGCAGACCGGCTGGAACTGATGGTCGAGATGGAGGCCGACCGCATGGTCAATCTCTCCTTCACCGAGGCCGAATGGCTGCCCGAACGCGACGTGATCCTTGAAGAGCGCGGGCAGGTGCTCGAAAGCCGCGTCGGCGCGCAGTTCAACGAGGCGATGCTTGCCACGCTCTACAAGGCCCATCCCTATGGCACGCCGATCATCGGCTGGCGCCACGAGATGGAGGGCCTGACCGGCGCGATGGCGATGGACTTCCACGCCGCCCATTACGGTCCGAACAACGCGATTGCCGTGATTGCCGGCGATGTGGACACGGACGCGGCGCTTGCCCTCGCGCGCGCGCATTACGGAGCGATACCGCCCAATCCCGCAGTGGCGACAGTGCCACGCCCGACCGAGCCGCCGCATCTGGCCGCGCGGCGCCTGAGTTTCGAGGATGCGCGCGTCGGCACGCCCTATGTCAGCCGCATCTATCTGGCCCCGCCACGCCGCGCGGGCGATCAGGCCGAGGCCGCGGCACTCCAGATGCTGGCGGCCCTGCTGGGCGGCAGCGCAACAACGTCGGTGCTGGAACGGCGGCTGAATTTCGACGAGGGCATCGCACTCTCGGCCTGGGCGGGCTATAACGGGCTGGCGCGCGATCACGCGACCTTCAGCCTGGGCATGGCGCCGGTCGAGGGGGTTTCGCTGGCAGAGGGCGAGGCCGCGCTTGATCGGGTTGTGGCCGAATTCCTGCGCGACGGGGTCGATCTGGAACAGTTCGAGCGCGTCCGCCGCCAGTTGCGCGCCTCCGAGATCTATGCGCTGGACGACATGCAGGCCCGCGCGCGTCAATATGGGGTTGCGCTCAGCATCGGGCTGACAATCGACGATGTGCGCGGCTGGATCGACGCGCTGGAAGCCGTGACGCCCGAGGATGTGATTGCCGCAGGTCAGATGCTGCTCGATACGCGCGCATCGGTGACAGGCTTCCTGACCCGGCCAGAGCCGGAAGCGAGCACGGAGTTCAGCCAATGAAACGCCTGATTGCCCTGTTTGTCCTGATCGCCTTTCCGCTGCGCGCGGAAGTGGACATCACCCCCGTCACCTCGTCCTCGGGGCTGGAGGCCTGGCTGGTCGAGGAACGCTCGATCCCCTTCATCTCGCTGGAACTGATCTTTGCAGGCGGCGCCACCATCGAACCCGACGACCAGGCAGGCGCCGTCAGTCTGATGACCTCGCTTCTCAGCGAGGGCGCGGGCGAGATGGATGCACAGGCCTTTGCCGCCCGCACCGAGGAACTTGCCGCAAGGCTGCGATTCGATTCGGGGCGTGACACAGTCTCGGTCTCGGCCCGGTTCCTGACCGAAGATGCCGAGGCGGTGATAGACCATCTGCGCCTTGCCCTGACCGAGCCGCGCCTTGACGCGGATGCCATCGAGCGCGTGCGCGGACAGATGCTGGCCAAGCTGCGCCGCGACGCGCTCGACCCCAATACGCTGGCCTCCCGCGCCTTTGCCCGCGCGGCCTTTGACGGCCACCCCTATGCCCGCGAGACCGATGGCACGCTCGAAACTGTCGCAGCACTTGACCGCGCGGCTCTTGTCAGCGCGCATCAGGGCGCCATCGCGCGCGACCGCGTCTTTATCGGGGCGGCGGGCGATATCGACGCCGAAACGCTCGGGCCGCTGCTCGACCGTCTGTTCGAGGGCATCCCCGAAACGGGTGCCCCCCTGCCCGATCCGGTCAGTTTTCAGGCCAGCCCCGGGCTGGAGGTCATCCCCTTCGACGGCCCGCAATCCGTCGTGGCATTGGGCCATGCTGGCATTGCCCGCGACGACCCCGAGTTTCTGGCAGCCTTTGTCGTGAATGAAGTCTTCGGTGGTGGCCGCTTCGGCACCAGGCTGATGCGCAGCCTGCGCGAGGAACGCGGGCTAACCTATGGCGTGGGCGCGTTTCTTTCGTCCGGGCTGCTGGGACACAGCTATCAGGGCCGCGTGTCCACGGATAATGCCAATGTTGAATTCGTGATGGAATTGCTGCGCGAGGAATGGGCGCGGATGGCGCGCGAGGGCATTTCGGAAGACGAGCGCGCGCGCATCGTCACCTATCTGACCGGGGCCTATCCGCTGCGCTTTGACGGCAATTCCTCCATCGCCTCGATCATGGCCTCGATGCAGTATCAGGGCTTCGACATGGATTATGTCAATCGCCGCAACGACATGGTGCGTTCGCTCTCGCTGGACGAGTTGAACGCGGTTGCAGCGCGGCTCTACGACCCCGAGGCGCTGTTTTTCGTGGTCGTGGGACAGCCTGCGGGGTTGAACTGACGCTTGGCAGGCTCCGGGTGCGCGTGCTATATCCTGTGGGATGAACGCACCTGACCGCAATATACGCCCGGAAATCCGGCAACTGGACGAGGCCGCAATCAACCGAATCGCCGCAGGCGAGGTGGTCGAGCGGCCGGCCTCGGCAGTCAAGGAACTGGTCGAGAATGCCCTTGATGCAGGCGCGCGCGCCATCGAGATCTTCTATGCCGATGGCGGCAAGACGCTGATCCGCGTGCGCGACGACGGCCATGGCATGGCCCCCGGGGACCTGCCGCTGGCACTTGCGCGTCATGCCACTTCCAAGATCGACGGCTCGGATCTGCTCGACATCCGCAGCTTCGGCTTCCGGGGCGAGGCGCTGCCGTCGCTCGGGGCGGTCGGTCGGCTGACCCTCACCTCGCGCGCGGCAGGTGAGGAAGGCGCGCGGATCTCGGTCACGGGCGGTCGCGCAGCGCCCGCCCGCCCCGAAGCGGCTCCCCAGGGCACCACGGTCGAGTTGCGCGACCTCTTCCACGCCACGCCCGCGCGGCTGAAATTCATGCGCTCGGACCGCGCCGAGGCGCAGGCCATCGCCGATGTGGTCCGCCGCCTTGCGCTGGCCGAACCCTATGTGGGCTTTACCCTCTCGGATGTCTCGCAGGGCGGGATGCGCCAGATCCTGCGCCTTGACGCCGCCCAGGGCGCGCTGTTCGACGCGCTCGAAGAGCGCGTCGCTGCCCTCATGGGGCGCGAGTTCACCGAGAACGCGCTGCGCATCGACACCGAGCGCGACAGTCTGCGCCTGACCGGATTCGCGGGCCTGCCGACCTATTCGCGCGGCGCGGCGGTGGCGCAATATCTCTTCGTCAATGGCCGCCCGGTGCGCGACAGGCTGCTGCTCGGCGCGTTGCGCGCCGCCTACTCGGATGTGATGGCGCGCGACCGCCACCCGGTCGTGGTGCTCAACATCGACTGCGCGCCCGAACTGGTGGATGTGAATGTCCACCCCGCCAAGACCGAAGTTCGCTTCCGCGACCCCGGCCTTGCGCGCGGGCTGGTGGTATCGGGGCTGCGCCATGCGCTGGCCGAACAGGGGCATCGCTCGGCCACGACGGTCAGCGCGGGGATGCTCGGCGCGATGGCGCAGCCATCGCGCCGCTACCAGATGGACCGGCCCTCGACGGGCGCCATGCAGGCCGCCTATCAGTTGCAGGCACCGGTCAGTGCGGGGGGGCTGTCTGATGCGCAGGCGCAGTGGCCAGGCCCGCCTGCCGCCCGCGCAGATCCAGTGTTCGAGGCCCCCGCACAGGCACCGCTGGGGGCGGCGCGCGCGCAGATCCATGACACCTACATCCTCGCCCAGACCGCGCGCGGCATGGTGATCGTGGACCAGCACGCGGCCCATGAGCGTCTGGTCTATGAGCGCCTCAAGCGCCAGCGCGCCGAAGGCGGGATTGCCGCGCAGGCCCTGCTCATCCCCGAGATCGTGGAACTGGGCGCGCATGAGGCCGCGCAGATACGCGACCTCGCCCCCGACCTGGCCCGGCTTGGCCTTGGCATCGAGCCCTTCGGCGGCAGCGCCATCGCCGTGCGCGAGACACCGGCCATCCTGGGCGAGATCGACGCGCGCGCGCTCATCCGCGACATCCTGGACGAGCTGCAGGATCTGGGCACCAGCGCGCAGCTCGGAGCGCGCATCGACGCCGTGCTCTCGCGCATGTCCTGCCATGGCTCGGTGCGCGCGGGCCGCAAGCTGCGGGTGGAAGAGATGAACGCACTCTTGCGCGAGATGGAGGCGACGCCGCTCTCGGGCCAGTGCAACCACGGCCGCCCCACCCATGTCGAGATGAGCCTCGAACAGATCGAAAAGCTGTTTGGCCGCAGATGAGCCTGTCCTGGGAGGAACCTGTCGTGATCGGGCTGGGCCTGGGCGTGGTCGCGCTGGTCATCCTGTGGCGGCTGGCGCGGGTGCTGGGGCCGCTGGCCGGGCGGCTTGCCGTGCTCGATGCACGCCTCTCGGCGCTGGGCGAAAGCCAGAGCCAGCTTGCGGGCGGGCTGGGACAGGTCGCGCAGAGCCAGACCCAGGTGATCGGACTGGTCGAGGCGCGGCTTGCGGATATGGGGCGCTACATGGGCGACACGCTGGCAGGAAATGCCCAGGCAACGGCCTCGAGCATGGGCGCGCTGCGCGAGCGGCTGACCGTGATCGACGCCGCGCAGGCAAAGATCGAGGCGCTTTCGGGCAATGTGCTGAGTCTGCAGGAGATTCTCTCGAACAAGCAGGCGCGTGGGGCCTTTGGCGAGGTGCAGCTCGAGGCGCTGCTTGGCGACGCGCTGCCGCCCGATGCCTACCGGTTGCAGGCGACGCTGCCGAACGGGCGGCGGGTGGACGCGCTGATCGGGCTGCCGCAGCCGCTGGCAGTGGATGCGAAATTCCCGCTCGAGGGCTGGCAGGCCATGCAGGCGGCCAGTGACGAACCGGGCCGCGCAGCGGCCCGGCGTGCGCTGGCGGGCGCGCTGCGCGCCCATATTCGCGCCATTGCCGAGCGCTACATCCTGCCGGGCGAGACTGCCGAGGGCGCGCTGATGTTCCTGCCCTCCGAGGCGATCTATACCGAGATCCATTCCGGCATGGCCGATGTGCTGCGCGAGAGTTTCGCCGCGCGCGTCTGGATCGTCTCGCCCTCGACGATGATGGCCACGCTCAACACGCTGCGCGCCGTGATGAAGGATCTGCGCCTGCGCGACGAGGCGCGCGCCGTGCGGCGCGAGATCCAGTTGATGGTTGCGGATGCCGAGCGGCTGGGCGCGCGCGTGGCGCGGCTCGAGAGCCATTTTGCGCAGGTGCAGGGCGATCTGTCCGATATCCGCATCTCCGCCGACAAGATCACCCGGCGCGGTGCGCGGCTCGACGAGTTCGATTTCGCGCGTGAGGCCGTGCCCGGGCGCGACTGATCCGGCCTCAGCCCGGATTATCTGGCACCGGGGCAGGCATGGAGGCTCATGCATGGAGTTCGGACCGGCGTCGCGCGCCGAGGGGCTGGCGCGGATGACCGCGTTCATCCCGCGCATGGGGCGGCATTATGCCGCGGGGCGCAATCATGATCGCGGGAAGGGGTAGCACCGCGATGTCTCGACCCTCTCGCCCTGGTTGCGGCGGCGGCTTGTGACCGAGGAAGCGACCGTCACCGCAGCCATCCGCGCCCGTGGGCTGGAGGGGGCGGGGAAATTCGCGCAGGAAGTGGTCTGGCGGGGCTATTTCAGGGGCTGGCTGGCGCAGCGCCCTGCGATCTGGGCCGGGTATCGTACCGGGCTCGATGCCGATCTGGCGATGCTCGAGACAGACCGGACCCTGCGCCGGCAGGTCGCGGCCGCCGAGGCCGGCGCGACCGGGATCGCCTGCCGCAGGCGAGTCCGCCGGAAGACCTGGCCGA
>SKYA01000007.1 GCA_007128135.1 Paracoccaceae bacterium
AGGGTGGAGCCGCCCATGCCACGCGCCCTCCGGCGGGTGTAACCGATGTCGTTCCGGGCTAGCGACTCACGGCGACCACGGGAACCAGATCGCAGGCAGCACCATGATCGCCATGGGCGGTCTTGTCCCAGTAGAACGGCGCGCGGATCAGTTCCCACAACGCCTTGTAGACAGCCAGGACCGCGAGCGGAAAATAGGCATGAAGCGCGGGCAACCACAGCCGCAGGCTGCGATGCGACCGCGCGCCCAGTGCCAGATAGCCCAGTGTGAGCGTCACCGCTTCTGCCGACAGGAAAATCAGCGTGAAGCCCACCATGGCCGCCATGCCGAAACTGTCCTGCAACGGATGCCCGAGCCCGGCGAAGATCAGCCAGAAGCTCCACAGCAGCGGCGCGAACATGAACTGCACCAGCGTGCCCAGAAACAGAAGCTGCACCCCGAGAAAACGCCACGCGCCAAGCTGTTGCCACAAGAGCCGTGGTGCGCGCATATGCACAAGCCAGGTCACGGCATAGCCCTTGAGCCATCGCGAGCGCTGCTTGACCCAGGGAATCGCGCGGCAATTCGCCTCTTCCTGCGTGACCGTGTCGAGTAGCTGCGTGTAATAGCCGTGCCGCGCCAGGCGGATGCCCAGATCGGCATCCTCGGTCACGTTATGCGCATCCCAGCCGCCGAGCTGTTCGAGGATGTCGCGGCGAAAGAACAGGGTCGTTCCGCCCAGCGGCACGGCCAGACCCAGCCGCTGCATCCCCGGCAGAACAATCCGGAACCAGGTGGCGTATTCGATGGTGAAGCATCGCGACAGCCAGTTGGTGCGCGCATTGTAGAAATCCAGCACACCCTGCACGCACGCAAGTCGCGGCGAGCCTTCTTGAAAGCAGCGCACGACGCGATGGATCTGGTCCGGCGCGGGCGCATCCTCGGCATCATAGACGCCGATGATCGCACCGCGCGCGAACAGCATCGCGTAATTGAGCGCGCGCGGCTTGGTCTTGAGAGGCGCGTCGGGAACGGGAATGACCCGCATCCAGCGCGGAAGCGCGGATGCGCCCAGCGCCGCGCGGGTGGCATGGTCGTTTTCCTCGACCACAAGCAGGATATCGAGCAATTCGCGCGGCCAAGTCAGCCGCGACAGGCGGTTGATGAGGCGCGGCACCACACGAGGCTCCTTGTAGAGCGGCACCATGATCGTGACGATCGGCTTGCGCGGGTGCACCAGCATCGGGCCGGCGGACCCGTTGCCCGTCGTTGCATGCTGTGGCGCTGGCGCGCCCCCGCCACGCCGAAAGACCGCAAAGGCAGCGGCGAGTTTGAGCGCCGAGGTCATGGCCAGCACCGTGGCCGTCAGCAAGGTCAGCGCCAGCAGCACCGCAATCGGCGCCAACAGGGTCAGAAGCACGAGCACAAAAAGCCCGGCCAGCAGGGTCATGCCGAACCCGCGAGTCTGCATCAGGCGACAGCTCTCAGCCTCGTCCACGCAGGTTTCTGCCCACAGTTTCAGCCGGTTGCGGCGCGTTCTCAATATCGCAGCATGCAGATCGCCTTCGCTGATCAGCACCATGGCGATGGTACCGAACAGCGCCTCGAGCCGATTGCGATTCTGCTCGAACGCAGTGGGGCGGGCGCAGGCCACGATGGTCACATCACCGGCGCGCGCCCAGGGCAGGCAATGCAGCAGCAGGCAGTTCTGTACGCCCAGCACGTCCATCAGCGCAGGATCGGGCAGCGCGCTGGTGGCGGTCAGAAAGGCGGTGCCATACTGGCGCGAGAGCGCCTCGGTCAGTGCCGCCTCGGTGACCATGTCATGGGCCAGCAGGATATCGCCCAGAAAGCCCGCCTGCTGCGATTGCATCTCGAGCGCGCGCACAAGGTCTTCGGCAGCAAGGACGCCCATATCGATCAGGATCTGCCCCAGCGGCACATGCCTGCGCGACGAACGCCGCGCGACGACAAGCGACAGCGGCGGGTCCACCTGAATCCGCCTTCCCACATGTGTCCGAAGTGCCGCGCCCTGTCGCATGATCCCGCACCGCTATCCTGGCCGCCATTAGGCGCCAAAGCGGTAAACAAAGCGTTAATCGCGAGTGTCGTCGCCGGAAAACCTGTGTCCGTCAGGCCATCGCCTTTCGCGCGGCCATGGACTCGGCAAACCGCTCGAACAGGTAGAAACTGTCCTGCGGGCCGGGGCTGGCCTCGGGATGGTGCTGAACCGAGAATACCGGCTTGTCCTTGACCCTGATGCCGCAATTCGACCCGTCGAAGAGCGAGACATGGGTCTCGATCACCGCATCGGGCAGGGTCTGGCTGTCCACGGCAAAGCCGTGATTCATCGAGGTGATCTCGACCTTGCCGGTCTCTCGGTCCTTGACCGGATGGTTCGCGCCATGATGGCCATGATTCATCTTGATCGTCTGCGCCCCAAGCGCGAGCGCAAGCATCTGGTGGCCAAGGCAGATGCCGAACACGGGCAGATCGGCCTTCAGTACTTCGCGGATCATCGGCACGGCATATTCGCCAGTCGCTGCCGGGTCGCCCGGGCCGTTTGACAGGAACACGCCGTCGGGATCGAGCGCCAGCACCTCTTCTGCCGTGGCGGTCGCGGGCAGCACGGTCACATCGCAGCCCGCCGAGGCAAGACAGCGCAGGATGTTGCGCTTCGCGCCATAGTCGATGGCGACAACCCTGTGTTTCGGCGCTGTCTGACGTGTGTAGCCTTCAGGCCAGGCCCAGCGCATCTCGTCCCAGCGGTAGCTCTGCGCGCAGGTCACGTCGCGCGCCAGATCAACGCCGACCAGCCCGGGCCAGGCACGCGCCCGCGCGACGAGCGCGGCAATGTCGAAATTCCCGCCCGGGTCATGCGCCAGCGCCACATGCGGCGCACCCTGCTGGCGGATGGCACGGGTCAACCGGCGCGTATCGACGCCACCGATGCAGATCCGCCCGCGCCGTGTCAGCCACTCCACCAGCCCCTCGGTCGCGCGCCAGTTGGCCGGCGCGGTCGGGTCCCATTTGACGACCATCCCCGCCGCGACCGGTTCGGCGGTCTCGTCATCCTCGGGATTCACGCCGACATTCCCGATATGGGGAAAGGTGAATGTCACGATCTGCCCGGCATAGGAGGGGTCTGTCATGATCTCCTGATAGCCGGTCATGGCGGTATTGAAGCACAGTTCCGCCACCGCCTCTCCCACTGCGCCAAAGCCGTGCCCGTGAAAGATCGTGCCATCGGCCAGCGCAAGACACGCGGTCGGCTTGAGAGACTGGGCGGACATGGCGGAGGGCTCCATAAGTTCGGGATCGCGCGGACCCTATGCCCTGACGCGGCAAGAATCAAGCTGCTCCGGCACCCGCGATCCGCCCCGAAGATGCGCCGCCCGGGGCTCGGCAATACCTGTATCCCGCGCGAGCCTTGCTGCCATCCTGCATCGGCTGTAGAGTGACTGCTTTCACAATCCCGCTACCCTGGAGCGACAGCATGTCCCTGCGCGAAACCATCTCGCAAGCCCTCAAATCGGCGATGAAATCGCGAGACACCGACCGGCTTGCAACGCTGCGGTTGATCAATGCCGCGATCAAGGATCGCGAAATCGCGGCGCGCGGCGCGACGGAGGTGCAGGAACTGACCGATGCCGATCTGACCGCAGTGCTGACACGCATGGTCAAGCAGCGCCGCGAATCGGCCCGCGCCTACGAAGAGGCCGCAAGGCTCGATCTGGCGGAAAAGGAACGCGCAGAGATTGCCGTGATCGAGGATTTCCTGCCGCGCCAGATCACGGGCGAGGATATGGAGGCCGCTGTCGCCAGCGTGATCGCAGCCACCGGGGCCAGCAGCGTGCGCGATATCGGGACTGTCATGGCGGCACTGAAATCCGGATATGCAGGCCAGATGGATTTCGGCAAGGCCGGTGCACTTGTGAAGGAAAAACTCGCCTGAGTCCGGCTGCAAGGCTGGATTTCGCGCAGTTCGGGCTAGCTCTCCAATCTCCTGAAACCGGAGGTTGTCATGTCTGCCCTGCGTCCCGCACTGTGTCTTGCCGTCGCCTGCCTCGCGGGCACGGCGAGCCTGTCCGAAACCTTTGAATACACGCTCGATGGCGTGGTCTATGAGGGCTTTGTGGCCCGCCCCGATGGCGCCCCGCGCGGGACCGTCCTGATCATTCATGACTGGGACGGGTTGAATGCCCACGAGATTGCCCGTGCCGAAGCCATGGCCGCCGAGGGCTATGTCGGGATTGCACTCGACCTGTTCGGGCGCGACGCCGTGCTCGAGCAGATGTCGGACTTCCAGCGCGAGACAGGTGCGCTCTATGCCGACCGCGCCGGCTTTCGCGCGCGGATCGCTGGCGGGGTCGAGGCCGCTTCCGCGCTGGAGGGTGTGCCCGGGCAGATGGTTCTGACCGGCTATTGCTTCGGCGGCGCGGCGACGCTGGAAGCCGCGCGCGCGGGTGTTGATCTGGCGGGGTTTGTCAGTTTCCATGGCGGGCTCGGCACGCCTGCGGGGCAAGATTACAGCGCCACCAGCGCGCCTGTTCTGGTGTTGCACGGATCGGCCGATCCGGTGCCTGGATCGGGCATGTCCGACCTCGCGGCATTGATGGAAGAACTGCAGGCCGCCGGCGTGCCGCATGAGGCACGCATCTTCGGTGGGGCGCGGCATTCCTTCACGGTCGAAGGCTCGCGCGACTGGGACGCGCAGGCCAATGCCGGTGCGGAAGCGGCGTTGCTGGAGTTTCTGGCCGCGCGCTTCTGAGGTGGCCTGTGGTGGGTGCAGAGCACCCACCCTACGGGCAATGCCCGCGCGTCAAGACTCCCCGAAGCCGGAGCGCGTGCAGACTGCACATGTGTCACGAAGCGAGGCAGGTTCGCGCCTTCAGCCCTGCCGCGGCTTCGCCGTCACACTGAAAACCGGGCCTCTGACATCGAATCCTGCCGAAGGCGTGTCTCGAAAGCGCGCGAGATGTGCTCCTTGAGTGCCTTGTAGGCCGCATCCCCGTCGCTGGCGGCGATGGCCTCG
This sequence comes from Paracoccaceae bacterium, assembly GCA_007128135.1. Lineage (GTDB taxonomy): Bacteria > Pseudomonadota > Alphaproteobacteria > Rhodobacterales > Rhodobacteraceae > Roseinatronobacter. Next base: position 5,015 of record SKYA01000007.1, read on the forward strand.
ACGATCGCGCCGTGCTCCTCGAGCGTCTGCGTCCCCCGCCCCTCGAAAGACAGCGAGGTCGTGGCCAGCAGCGCCATGGAGCGATGCACGAGGTCGAGTTGCTGCACCAGATAACGGTTGTGGGATGCCAGATGTATCTGCTTGTGAAAGCGCTTGTTGGCGCGGCTCAGCGCCTGCGGGTCATCGATCAGCGCGCGGTCTTCCTCGACCATGGCGCGCAGCAGACGCACCTCCTCGACCGTGGCATGGCGCGCCGCCAGCCTTGCGGCCAGCCCTTCGAGTTCCGAGCGCACGCAATAGAGTTCCGCAAGCTGGTTGTGATCGAGCGAAGAGACGATCAGCGACCGCCCGTCCCGGGTGAGCAGCGACTGCGTCTCAAGCCGCTGCAGGGCCTCGCGGATGGGGGTGCGCGACACCCCGAAACGCTCGGCAAGCTCGGATTCCACCAGCCGGTCCCCTGGCCTGTAAACCCCGACATCGATCGCCTCGAGGATCAGGCTGTAGGCATCCTTCAGGTTTCTGCTTTCGCTCATCGTCACATTCCGCCGGTGTGCAGACAGAAAACCCGGGATTGACGACGATGACAAGCCTCTATCCCGTAGCAGCCACTGGCGATGGTGCAAAAGACACCGCAGTCCCGGGTCAAGAGTGCGCCGGGACATCGCATGATCGCGCCTGCATGCTCGCGCTGCCTGCCCCAACGCCGGCACGTCTATCACAAGGATTTTCCAGTTTCCCCCCTTCGCGTCCTGCACTACCCTGCGAACCATGCCCGCAGCGTATTTCACCGAGACACGAACCTGGGTCTTTGACCTCGACAACACGCTCTATCCGTCACATATGCGGCTGTTCGACCAGATCGAGCAGCGCATGACGGCCTATGTCATGCGGGCCCTCGGCGTTAGCGAACCAGAGGCCAACCGCCTGCGCAAGCAGTACTGGGCCGACTATGGCACCACACTGGCGGGGCTCATGCGGCTGCATGACCTTGATCCGCTTCCCTATCTGGTCGCCGTGCATGACATCGATTTCGGTGCGCTCACACCGGACCCGGAATTGCGTGCGCGCATCGCGGCGCTGCCGGGGCGCAAGATCGTCTATACCAATGGCTCGGAACCCTATGCGCGGCGTGTGATCGGGGCGCGCGGACTCGAGGGCCTGTTCGATAGGGTCTATGGCGTGGAACATGCAGGCTTCCGCCCGAAACCCGAGCCAGAAGCCTTTGCCGCCATCTTTGCGCGCGACGGTCTGGAAGTCACGCGCGCGGCAATGTTCGAGGATGACCCGCGCAATCTGGCCGCGCCCCATGCCATGGGGCTGCGCACAGTGCATGTCGCGCCCGAACCCCACCCCGCGCCGCATATCCACCACCATACCGACGATCTCGCAGGCTTTCTCGGCCAGTTGCTGCGCTGAGCGGGTGCCTGTGCGCTTCGGTCGCGCGACACTCTGTCATGCTGCGGGCGCCTCGCAGCAAACATATATCCTGCGCATACCTTGAGCAAAGCAAGCGCAGAGGAATGCATGAGCACAACCTTCGACACCACACGCCATATCCGCCAAACAGCGCAGGATGACGAGCCCTGGCCGATCTGGGCCGCGCTGATGGTTTTCCTGAACATACTGGTCATTGCAGGCATGACCTACGGGCTGCCTGGCCTGGTCGCGGTGATGGTGCCGGCGGCCATCGGCATGATCCTGCTGCTGATGCTGATCGTCACGGGATAAGCGCGTGAACGGGGCGCCCACGGTTGCCCCCGGACAATACGCAGAACAGTGCGCGCCTGTGCCCCATTGCGCCGGACCCGCAACCCGATAGTCTGCCAGCAAGGGCTCTGGCTGCGAGGTTACCATGCAGGAACACTACGATGTCGTTGTTTCGGGGGGCGGGATTGCCGGGCTGACGGCAGCGGCGGCATTCGGCAGCGCAGGCTATTCGGTGCTTTGTGTGGACCCCAGCCCGCCCGTCATGGCCGAGGCCGATCCGCAGTCGGACCTGCGCACCACGGCGTTTCTGCAGCCCTCCATAGAGGTCTTGGAGGTCGCCGGTCTCTGGACCCGTTTCGCGCCCCATGCGATGCCGCTTCAGGTCATGCGCATCATTGATGCCGGAGGCGACACGCCGGTACCGCGTGTCTCGCATGATTTCGATGCCGCCGACATCTCGGATCAGCCGTTCGGCTGGAACCTTCCCAACTGGCTCCTGCGCCGTGAATGCGTGGCGCGTCTGTCGGCGCTGGACGCGGTCACCTTTCGCCCCGGGGTCGGGACGCGCAAGCTGACCACGCGCGAGAGCGAGGCTCTCGTCGGGCTTTCGGACGGCACGCGCGTGCGCGCGCGCCTGCTCGTCGCGGCTGACGGGCGCAACTCGCCGATGCGCGCAGCCCTCGGGATCGGGGTCCGGACCACGCGCTTCGGTCAGAAGGCGCTGGCCTTTGCCGTCACGCATCCGGTGCCGCACGACAATGTCTCGACCGAGATTCACCGCTCGGGCGGACCCTTCACATTCGTGCCCCTGCCCGACCGCAACGGCCAGCCCTGCTCGGCCATCGTCTGGATGGAAACCGGCCCCGAGGTGCTGCGACTTGCAGCCCTGCCGGAAGACGCGTTCGAGGCCGAGATGGACCGTCGGTCCTGTGGCCTGTTCGGGCCACTGAAGCTCGCCTCGCGCCGCACGGTCTGGCCGATCATCAGCCAGATCGCAGAGCGATTCGATGGCGAGCGCACGGCACTCATGGCGGAGGCCGCGCATGTCGTCCCCCCGATCGGAGCGCAGGGGCTGAACATGTCACTGGCGGATCTGGGCGCCCTGCTCGATCTGGCCACGCCAGAGGGCCTTGGCAGCCGCGAGATGCTCGCGGCCTATCACCGCCGCCGCTACCCGGATGTCGCGCTGCGCGTGGCCGGGGTCGGGCTTCTGAACCGCGCGTCAATGATCGCGGCGCGGCCCCTGCGCGATGCCCGCGCGACAGTCCTGAAAGCGCTCTACTCGGCTGCGCCGGTGCGACGCGCCCTGATGCAGATTGGGGTTGGGGTGCGACAGGGTCGATAGCGGCGCGCGATGCGCGGCCCCCTGCGAGAGCATGTGAGGGCGGCGAAGCGCGGGCATTCCGCCTTCTTCGCAGACCTGCGCGCGGGATAGCCGGGCCCCCGGAACGGTCCATGCGCAGTGCCATGATATGGACCCGGTGACACTGGACATCCTTTCAATAATCGACCGGGCGCGCCCTGGCGTCCGGTCTTCCTGTGCGGATTTCGCGACAGGCTCTCTCGCTACTGGAGCGGGACATGAATGACGCTTCACCCTGCTGCCGGGCACGGGACCCGATTCTCTCCTTGCATCCGCCATGAAATGCCATAGTTTAGAACCGTTCTAAATGGTGTTGCCATGGCTGACCCGACGCTGCTTCTTGTCTTCATTGCCGCGCTGATCACGGCACTTGCCACCGGGCTGGGCGCCCTGCCGCTGCTCGCAATGCGCAAGGTCTCGTCGCGCGTGCTGGCCATGGGCAATGCCGTGGCCGCGGGGCTGATGCTGGCGGCGACCTTTTCTCTGGTGGTCGAGGGATTCGAGTTCTCGGCGCCGCGCACTCTGATCGGGCTGCTGCTGGGGCTGGGCGGCATATGGCTGGCGAAGCGCTATTTCGACAGTCGCGAAGGGGTAAGCGTTGGCGATGTCAAGGGAGCCGATGCGCTCAAGATCCTGCTGATCATGGGCGTGATGACAGTCCATTCCGCAGCCGAAGGCGTGGGCGTGGGCGTGGCCTATGGCGGCGGGCGCGAACTGGGAGATTTCATCACAATAGCGATTGCGCTGCACAATGTGCCCGAAGGACTGGCAATCGCACTGGTGATGGTGCCGCGCGGGGCCTCGGTGGGCAAGGCCGCATGGTGGTCAGTGCTGTCTTCTGCGCCCCAGCCGCTGCTCGCGGTCCCGGCCTTTCTCTTCGTGTTGGCCTTTGCCCCCTTCCTGCCGGTCGGACTGGGCCTGGCAGCCGGGGCAATGCTCTGGATGATCTTCTCGGAGCTTCTCCCCGAGGCCGGCGAGGCAGTCGATCACTCGACGCTGGGCGTGATCGTGACACTTGCCTTCACGCTGATGATGGGTCTCACGCTTGTTTTGGGCTGAAACCCATTGCCCCGCCCTGCCCCCTGCCCCATATCTGCACCATGTTGAAACTGACCCCGTTCCTGCTGCTGCTGGGCTATGGCCTGCTGATGTACTGGTTCTCGAGCTGGCGCATGCGCCAGGAGCTGGACCAGCGTTCCAGCCCGCTGGCAGATGCACGGCTGAAGCGACTGACCGACCGGTTTGCCGAGGCCGTTGGGGTGGAAAAGATCCTTGTGCATATCCATGAGATCGAGCCCGTGAACGGGCTTGCGGCGCCTGACGGGCGGATCTTCATCACGCGCGGGTTCTACAACAAGTATCGCATGGGAGAGGTCTCTGCCGAGGAGATGGCAAGCGTCATCGCGCATGAGTTGGGCCATGTGGCGCTGGGCCACACCCGCAAGCGGCTGATCGATTTCTCGGGCACCAATGCCATCCGCATGGCGTTGGCGACGGTTTTCAACCGGTTTCTGCCAGGACTGGGCGTGATTCTCGCGAATTTCATCACCACGCTTCTGATGGCGCGGCTGAGCCGGGAGGACGAGTACGAGGCGGATGCCTATGCGTCGGCCCTGCTGGTCAAGGCCGGGATCGGAACCGGGCCGCAGAAATCGCTGTTTCGCAAGCTGGACAAGCTGGTCGGAATGGGCGGTGGCGCACCGGCCTGGCTGATGAGCCACCCGGCCAGCGCCGAGCGTATCCGCGCCATCGAGGAGAATGAGGCGCGCTGGAAGATCTCGCCCGAAGCATGATGCACGCGAGGGGGGCGCCCCTCGCCCCCATTGAGGGGGCTTCGGGCCGCGTCGGGACTGACGCCCTCCGGTCCATGCCTCAGACGACGACGCCTGCCCCTTGCCTGGAATCGCCCACATTGGCGCGGAAGGCCGCGAAGAGCTCGCGCCCGATGCCGATGCCATTGCCCGAGAGGTCGACCTCGATGGGCACGCGCGCCTCGAACCCTTCGGCCAGCACATCGAGCCGTCCCGCCACGGCATCCACCCGCACCAGATCGCCATTGCGCAGCTTTGCCAGCGGGCCGCCCTTGGCGGCCTCGGGCGCGACATGGATGGCGGCAGGCACCTTGCCGCTGGCGCCCGACATGCGCCCGTCGGTCACCAGCGCCACTTTCAGCCCGCGGTCCTGCAGCACCGCGAGAACGGGCGTCAGCGAATGCAGTTCGGGCATGCCATTTGCCGCAGGTCCCTGGAAGCGGACCACGACCACCACATCCTGCGTGAACTCGCCTGCCTGAAACGCCGTCTTGACGGCGCCCTGGTCGTGGAAGATGCGCGCAGGCGCCTCGATTACATGGCGCGACGGGTCCACGGCCGACACCTTGATCACCCCCTGCCCGAGCGTGCCGGTCAACTGCTTGAGCCCGCCGACAGGCTGGAATGGGTCACGCGCAGGGCGCAGGATACGGTCATTGAGGCTCTCGCCGCTGCCCGCTTCCCATACCAGCCTGCCATCGCGCAGCTTCGGCTCCTGTGCATAACGCGCCAGCCCGTCGCCGGCGACAGTGCAGACATCCTCGTGCAGCAGCCCCGCATCCAGCAATTCGCCGATCATGAACCCGAGCCCACCGGCGGCGTGGAAATGGTTCACATCGGCCAGACCATTGGGATAGACCTTCGCCATCAGCGGCACCACATCCGAGATCTCGGCGAAATCCTCGAGTGTCAACTCGATCCCCGCCGCGCGTGCCATCGCGGGCAGATGCAGCACGAGGTTGGTCGAGCCCCCCGTGGCCATCAACCCCACCATGCCATTCACGAAGGCACGCTCATCGAGCACAAGACCCGCTGGGCGGTAGTCATTGCCCAGGGCCGTGATCGCCAGCGCACGCTCGGTCGCGGCCGCGGTCAGCGCCTCGCGCAGCGGTGTGCCGGGGTTGACGAATGCCGCGCCGGGCATGTGCAACCCCATGAATTCCATCAGCATCTGGTTGGTATTCGCCGTGCCGTAGAAGGTGCAGGTGCCGGGGCCATGGTAGCTGGCCATCTCGGCCTCCATCAGCTTGTCGCGTCCGATCTGGCCTTGCGCGAACTGCTGACGCACCTTCGCCTTCTCGTCATTGGGCAGCCCGCTGGTCATGGGGCCTGCCGGCACGAAGATGGCTGGCACATGGCCGAAGGTGGCCGCGGCGATCACGAGCCCCGGCACGATCTTGTCGCAGACACCAAGCCAGAGTGCGGCGTCAAAGCAGTTATGCGACATGGCCACCCCCGCCGACAGCGCGATCACGTCGCGCGAGAACAGCGACAGTTCCATCCCGGGCTGCCCCTGCGTGACCCCGTCGCACATGGCCGGTACCCCGCCTGCCACCTGCGCCGTGCCGCCCGCTGCGCGGGCGGCACGGCGGATCACTTCCGGATAGTGCTCAAAGGGCTGATGCGCCGAGAGCATGTCGTTATAAGCGGTGACGATCCCGAGATTGGGCGCGCGGCCTTCGGCCAGCGCGGCCTTGTCGGCGCCCATCGCGGCATAGGCATGCGCCTGGTTTCCGCAGGAGAGATGCGCACGCACCGGGCCGGCCTCTGCTGCCGCCTGCAGTTGCGCCAGATAGGCCGCGCGGCGCGGCGCGGAGCGGGTGCGGATGCGCTGGGTCACAGCGTCGATGCGAGGGTGAAGGGGCATCGGGGCCTCCATGGTCGAAAAGCGGGGAATCACTGAATCCGGTATAGCTGGTTAGCGCTAACAACTCAATGAAGCCACCAAGCCATGCAGCTCAATCATGGCGGGACTGCGAAAACGGCGCTCACATTGCTGCGTTGCAGCACATATATGACCGTCAACCAGGAACCGACGCACGAAACAAGGACAGACCCATGACCAATTCGCAAGACTACATCCTCCATGATGTCATCCGCATCGAGCAGGAGGCCCGCCGACTGCGCGCCGAATTCATCGCCCGCACCCTCCGGAGCGCCTGGAACCGGCTGGCCGGGCGCGTGCCGACGGTCGGCATGACCGCACGCGGCTGAAGCCCTGGCAGGTCTTTCCAAAGCCCTGCCCCTCGCATATGGCAGGGGCAGCCTGCGAAAGGACTGCCCGCCATGCAAGATCTGCCTGTAATCCGCCTTATGCCCAGGGCCGAGGCCCGCGCCATACGGCATGGCTTCCCCTGGGTCTTCGCCAATGAACTGGTGACAGACCGCCGCACCCGCGCCCTGCCGCCGGGCAGTCTCGCGCGGCTCGAGGATAGCGAGCGCCGCCCGCTGGGCGTGGTGACGGTCAATCCCGGGTCGAAGATCATCGCCCGCATGATGGACCGCGATGCGGACGCACAGATCGACCGCGCCTGGCTCTGCGCCCGGCTGTCGCGCGCCCTCGACATGCGCGCAAGGCTTTATCCGGAGCCCTGCTACCGCCTGGTCCATGCCGAGGCCGATGGCCTGCCCGGTGTGATCATCGACCGCTTCGGCGCGGCCGCCGTGATCCAGCCCAATGCAGCCTGGGCCGAGGCGCAGTTCGGCCTGCTGGCCGAGGCGCTGGCCGAGGTTACGGGGGTCTCGATCATCGTGAAGAACGGCACGGGCCGCGCCCGCGTGCTGGAAGGGCTGACCG
>SKYA01000103.1 GCA_007128135.1 Paracoccaceae bacterium
CTGGTCATCCATCAGGGCGACAGCCACCCCGGCGATGGCGAGTTCTTCACCGACGAGGTGCGTGCGCTGATGCGCGCGGCAGGGGCACTCGATCTGGCCGCCATGGTGCGCGCATGAGCCCTTGCCCCCCGCCCCCGCTCAAGGCATAGCAGCGCCATGGCCCAGCAACTCGATTATGCCACGATCCGCGAGGTCTTCGCCCGCTTCCACGCGGCTGACCCCGAACCGAAGGGGGAACTGGAGCATGTCAACGCCTTCACGCTCGTCGTCGCGGTCGCGCTCTCGGCACAGGCAACGGATGTCGGTGTGAACCGGGCCACGCGGGGGCTTTTCGCGGTGGCCGACACGCCCGAAAAGATGCTCGAGCTCGGCGAAGAGGGTGTGATCGCGCATATCAGGACGATCGGCCTCTACCGCAACAAGGCGAAGAATGTCATCAGGCTCAGCCGCATCCTGGTCGAGCACTATGGCGGGCAGGTGCCCTCGTCACGCGCAGCGCTGCAATCGCTGCCCGGTGTCGGGCGCAAGACCGCGAATGTGGTGCTGAACATGTGGTGGCGCATGCCCGCGCAGGCGGTGGATACCCACATCTTTCGTGTCGGCAACCGCACCGGCATCTGCCCCGGGCGCAGCGTCGAGGCTGTCGAGCGCGCCATCGAGGACCATGTGCCTGCCCAATACCAGCTTCATGCCCATCACTGGCTGATCCTGCATGGCCGCTATACCTGCAAGGCGCGCAAGCCCCTGTGCAATGCCTGCCTGATCCGTGACCTGTGCCCTTTTGAGGAAAAGACACCATGAAACGCTACCAGATCGCCGGGATCGGCAATGCCATTGTCGATGTGATTGCCACGGTCGATGATCTGTTCCTGGATCACATGAGCATCCGCAAGGGCATCATGCAGTTGATCGAGCGCGAGCGCGCCGAGCTGCTCTATGGCGCGATGAAGGATCGCGCCGAGGCCTCGGGCGGGTCGGTGGCCAATACGCTGGCGGGCGCGGGCCGGCTGGGGCTGAAAGCGGCTTTCGTGGGGCGGGTGAATGACGATGCGCTGGGGCGCTTCTACGCTGCCGATACCGGCGCGGATTTCGTCAACCCGCCTGTGGCGCAGGGCGAATTGCCGACCTCGCGCAGCATGATCTTCGTCACGCCCGATGGCGAGCGGTCAATGAACACCTATCTGGGCATCTCGGCCGAACTTGGCCCCGAGGATGTGGATGCGGGCGTGATGGCAGATTCCGAAATCGTCTTTCTGGAAGGCTATCTCTTCGACAAGGACAAGGGGAAAGAGGCGTTCCTCAAGGCCGCCCGCGCCTGCCGGGGCGCAGGGGGCCGGGCCGGAATCGCGCTCTCGGACCCGTTCTGCGTGGACCGCCACCGCGCCGACTTCCGCGCGCTGGTCGCGCACGACATGGATTATGTCATCGGCAATGAACAGGAATGGGTGTCGCTCTACCAGGCCAATGACCTTGACGACGCGCTTGCCCAGGCGATGCGGGACTGCCCGCTTGTGGTCTGTACCCGCTCGGGCGACCCGGTGACGATCCTCGAGCGCGGCACCCGGACCGACATCCCCGTAACCCGCGTCACACCGGTTGACGCGACCGGCGCGGGCGACCAGTTCGCCGCCGGGTTCCTGTTCGGACTGGCCACGGGCCGCGACATGGCCACAGCAGGGCGCATGGGGGTTATCGCGGCCGCCGAGGTGATCGGCCATATCGGCGCGCGCCCGAAAAGCGACCTGCGCGCGGCATTCCGGCGCGCTGGGCTGGACGGCTGAACAAAGGCTTGCCCGCGCAGGGGGCTTGCGGCAGGGTGACGGGATAACAGGACCGGAGCTCACCATGAAACAGACCATTGCCACGGTGATGATGACAGTCTTTCTGGCATGGCCAGCCATGGCCGACCCCTTTGTCGAGGCGCTGGAAGCGGCGATCGAGGCCTATCGCGACGGCGACCTGCAATATGCCGAGGACGAGCTTGCCCAGGCGCAGCGCATCCTTGGCGAGATGAAGGCGGAGGGGCTGGCAGGCTTCCTGCCCGAACCGCCCGAGGGCTGGACCCGCATCATCGATACCGAAGCGGGGCAGATGATGGGCTTTCTGGGCGGCGGCACCCTTGCCAGTGCGCGCTACAGCGGCGCCGGGCACAGCTTCGAGCTGAGCCTGATGGCCGACAACCCGATGGTGGCGCAACTGGGCATGATGCTGGGTAATGCCACCATGATCGCGCAGATGGGCGGGCAGGTCGAGCGCATCAACCGCGTGCGGTTTCTGCGCGAGGAGCAGAGCCTCAAGGCCATCGTGGGCAACCGCGTCCTGGTGCAGGCCGAAGGCGCGGATGCCGAGGTGATGATTCCCTTTCTGGAACAGATCGATTTCCGTGCGATGGAGAGTTTCGGCGGCTGAAACCGACCCGCGCCGCCACAGCGCGCGCAATGTTGCAAAGCCCTCTGCCTGCGCCCATATCTGATGGCGCAGGTTTGTCAGCAGGACACGAGAGCATGATGGGATACACGAAAACTGCCATCCTGATGGCGGCAATGACAGCGCTCTTCATGGGCGTGGGCTACCTGATCGGCGGCGGTGGCGGGCTGCTGATCGCCTTTGCCGTGGCTGCAGGCATGAACGCCTATGCCTACTGGAACTCGGACAAGGCCGTGCTCAGGATGCACAATGCGCAGGAATGCAACAGCCAGGTCCACCCCGACCTGCAACGCATGGTGCATCAGCTGGCCGAGGATGCCGGCATGCCCAAGCCGCGCGTCTATGTCATCGAACAGGACCAGCCCAATGCCTTTGCCACGGGCCGCAACCCCGAGAACGCGGCAGTGGCGGCCACCACCGGGCTCTTGCGCCGCATGTCGCGCGAGGAGGTGGCGGCCGTGATGGCGCATGAACTGGCGCATATCCGCAATTACGACACGCTCATCATGACCGTGACCGCGACCTTCGCCGGCGCCATCTCGATGCTTGCCAATTTCGCAATGTTCTTCCGGGGCGGACGCAATGGCGGCGGGAACATCATCGCGCTGTTGCTCGTGATGATCCTTGCACCGCTTGCGGCGGCGGTCGTGCAGATGGCCATCTCGCGCTCGCGCGAATACGAGGCCGATCGTGTGGGGGCCGAGATCTGCGGCAATCCCCTGTGGCTCGCCTCGGCGCTGGAGAAGATCCAGGGCTTCGCCTCGCGCATCGATTTCGACCGCGCCGAGGCCAATCCGCAGACAGCGCATATGTTCATCATCAACCCGCTGCATGTCCACAAGCGCGACAAGCTGTTCTCGACTCATCCGAATACCGAGAACCGGATCGCGGCCCTTGTGAAGCTGGCGGGTGGGACGCGCCCGCAGGCTGCGTCACAGCAAGCGCACAGCCCCTGGGGCTGAGGGTGCCTGCTGCCCGGATCACGCGCGGCATCGATTGAGCCTTATGAAAGGGGGGCGCCGCGAAG
>SKYA01000030.1 GCA_007128135.1 Paracoccaceae bacterium
GCTTGCCTCGCACGAGGCCACGGCGCTGATGTCGGCGGTGCAAGCGGCCTGAACCCTGGCGCACGCGCTGCCATGAAGGCTACGATTGCCCCGGAGCAGGAATGCTCCGGGGCAATCGCGTCTCCGGGGGGCGGGATTGATGGTGGCAGGGGCTGGCCGAATATGCTGTTCACGCGACCAGACGTCCGATGACGGAAGGGCTCACGCCTTGCGGATATCATCGTGCGGTCGGCGCAGCAGCCAAGGCACCAGCCCGAGCAACGCGGCCGCCATGCAGGCAAGGCCGAAAGACAGGCTTGCGGCCACGGCCTGCGCGGCGCTGATTCCCCAGAGCGGCCAGAGCGCCGCGGCCACGCCTTCGCGCAGGCCCCATCCGTTGATCGTGACCGGAATCAGCATGGCCATCAGGGTCAGCGGGATCAGTGTCAGGACAGCGTCCGGCGCCAGCGCGAGCCCCACGGCCCGTGCCGCCGCCCAGTAGCCCGCCAGATTGACTCCCAGGATGAGCAGCGTCAGCCCAGCCTGCCAGAGCCAGAGGCCTGGTGCCAGCCATGCCCGTGCGAGATGGCCGCGCGGGCCGGGCAGCAGGCGGGCCAGCGCGAGCGCGACCAGCAGCGCCGCAGTCACCAGCCCGATGCCGCGCCAGCCCCCCAGCCAGAGCGCGCCCGCGACCACGGCCACCCCCGCCAGCGCCAGTTGCCCGGCCAGTCGCTCGATCACCACCGATGCAGCGGCCGCCTGCCAGCCCAGATGCCGCGTGCGCGCGATGCGGGTCAGATCGCCCATCACGCCGCCCGGCAGGAAGGTGTTGACCGCCACCGAGAGCCCGTATTCCTGCAAGGCCCAGCGACGACGGGGAAGAGGGGTGCCCAGCGCGTCGGCGGTCACTTGCCAGCGAAGCGCGGACAGCCCGATCTGCGCGGCCAGCAGCAGGCCGGCGAGGGCCAGCCACCAGGGTGCGATCTGGCGAAGGGCCTGCATCACCTCGCCGGGCGCGGCAAGCCAGAATGCCAGCGCGAGGAAGGCGAGTGACAGTAGCAGACGAAACAGTTGCGACCTGCTCATGGCCCGGTCAGGCTCTGGAGCAGCAGATCGCGCAGGTCAGACATCCTTCGCGCGGGCGAGGCCGGGTCGGGGATCAGCCCCGCGTTCCAGCCCAGCGGCGCGAATCGCGTGACTAGATCGGGCGGGCCGATGACATGGATCGGCACGTCGAACCCCTCGACGCCCGAGACGAAGCGTGCAGGCTCGTGGTCTCCGAGCACGATCATCAGCGGCGGGTCCTGTGCATGACGCTCGGCCCAGGCGCCGACCGCCTGAAGGCTGTAATCCACCGCCAGGCGGAACTGGTCGCGTACCCGGTCATGGTCGCGCCAGACAACTTCGGGCGGATCGCCCGAAAGCGCCCACTGGTTGAAGATCGTGCCGTCCCCGATCACGTCCCAGCCGACAAGTTCCGGGATCGGCACCCAGGGAGCGTGCGAGGACACAAGCGCCACCTGCGCCAGGGTCGCCGGGCGCTCGGGCTGGTTGCGTTCCAGCCGGTCCAGCGCATGGAGGGTGAACTGGTCAGGCATCGTGACCCAGTTGAATCGCTCGCCCCTGTAACCCAGATCGGGCGCGTTGTAGATGGCGTCGAAACCGAAATAGGCGCCTTCGGGCCAGGGAAAGACATGCGCGGGCTTGATGGCAACCGTGCGCAGCCCCGCTGCCTGTGCGAAGTGAAACAGGGTTCGGCGCGGGCTGGCAATGACAGCGCGGTAGCGCGCCTGCGTGTCGAGCCACAGCCCGGTGGCGACCGAACCATGCGCCAGCCAGCTTTGTCCGCCCACCATCGGCGCGGTCAGCCAGCCCGAGCGCATGGCCAGACCCTCTGCGTCCAGCCGGTCCTCGATTCTGCGCAGGGTACCGGTATGGGTGGGGATGTAGAGCGGGTTCTCGAAGCTCGACCTGCCATAGGATTCGACATAGATCAGGATCAGGTCGCGCCCGTCGAGCAGGTCGAAGAACGGGCCTTGCGTGCGCATCGGGTCGGTGCGGGCCAGCGCCCTGAACTGCGCCAGATCGGCCCGCGTCTCGCGGAACTGCACCGCGCGTTCCAGCCCGACCCGCGCGGTAAAGGCCGCGCCCGGCAGGTTTTGTGCGAGCATGGGCGGCAGGTGCCATGCCCGCCGCGCCTGTCCGATCTCGGCAACCGCAAGGACCGTGCCCGCCACCAGCACCAGCGCGACCCCCGCCCGCGACATCCTGCCCAGCGGCACCCGCGCCCAGACCGCCATCGCCCACCACAGGCCCACCGCGACAATTCCGAGTGCCAGCACCGCGCCCGCCGCCAGCAGATGGGCCAGCAGCATCCCGACACTGCCCTTGAGCAATTCCCAGCCCGCGGCAACAAGATGCAGGTCCACCAGCAGGTTGAAGCCGCGGTTGAAGGCGATGAAGGTGCCCAGATCGGCAAGTTTCAGCACGGCGATCAGCAGCAGCACGCCGACCAGCGCGGCGCGCACCAGCCGCCCGGTGCGGCCCTTTCCCAGCAGCAGCACAAGGGCGAGCAGCGCGGGCAGTTCAAGCGGGACCATGGCCAGCGCGCCCCAGGTCATGGCCGCCGGGTGGTTTGGCTGGATCAGCACCAGCCAGAGCGGCACCAGCGCCAGTGCAAGGCGCGTCATCTGTCCTGCGCCTGTCGTACCAGCCATCGCAGATCGATTGCAAAGGACAGCAGCATAGCGCCAAGCAGCATGGCTCCGACCCATGTCGCGACCGGCGCCGCGAGCAGCGGCGAGACGAGCACGACCTGAATGCCCATCTGCAGCCCTGCCATCCGCTTGCGCCAGCGCGCCTCGGGCAGGGGCGCGCGCAGGGCGGGCCAGAAATGACCTGCAGTCACGAACAGCGGGCGCAGCAGCCCGAGCAACAGGAACCACGTGCCCACCTGCCCCAGCGCGACGGCCAGTGCTGCCAGCGTCAGGGCAAAGGCGACGTCGGTCTCGACATCGAATCGCGCGCCAAAGGGCGATTGCAGCCCGGCCCGCCGCGCAGCCCAACCGTCAAGACCGTCGAGCAGCAGGAGCGCCAGGGCAAGGATGGCGAGCCACCAGCCGAATGTAGCAACGGGGGTCAGCACGAGGCCGGCCATCACCGCAATGCCTGCCCCCCGGAAAAGTGTGATCACATTGCACAGCCCAAGGCGCGGGTGCGGATAGCTGTCGCGATGGAAAAGCCCCGACAGGATTGTGATACAGCCAATCGTGCAGAGCGCCAGTGTCAGCCCTGCAGCGGCCTCAGGTATTGCCGCGCCGGCCCCGAGCGCGATCTGGTAACCTAGATAGGTCGCAAGCGGCACCAGCACGATCAGGATCGCGACCCCCTGAAGGAAGGCACGGCGTGTGGCGTCCCCGGCGCGACCTCCGGTGGTGATCTGCAACATATCCGACATGATCAAGAGCATAGTCCGAATTTGCGCCAGTCAATTGCGCGTGACATAATCATGACCGAAAGCCCGGCGCAGTACGCGGTTTCCGGATCGATTTGCTTCGTCGAAAGATGCGCTATCTCGTTTCACCAGACAAGAGGGAGCCATGGTCATGGCATCACGGACCGACTTGAAATACCCGGCATCGTCGCGCTTCCTGCATTGGGTCGTGGCGGTGATGGTCATTGCGACCATGCCTGTCGGGGTGATCATGCAGCAGCAGGGGCTGGCGCGGCCGACGCAGGATCTGCTGTTCATCCTGCACAAGAATGGCGGGGTGATCATCCTGCTGCTTGTGGTGCTGCGTATCCTGTGGCGGCTCGCGACCCCTGCGCCCGCCCTGCCGTCCTCGGTGCCGGCATGGCAGGCGAAAGTGGCGAAAACGGTGCAGGTCGCGCTTTATACCCTTCTGGTGATCATGGCGGTGAGTGGCTATGTGCGGGTGCGCGCGGGCGGGTTTCCGGTCGAGATGCTGGATGCCATCGGGATGCCGGCCCTTGTTCCGCGCTCCGAGGCGCTGGCAGAGCAGGCGAAGTCCATCCATGCAACGGCGCGTTTCCCGTTGGTCACGCTGATCGTGCTGCATGTCGCCGCAGCGCTGAAACACCTGGTCGCGCGCGATGGCGTGTTCGGCCATATCTGGCCACCGCTGGGCCGATGACGCAGAGCACCATCACCGCACGTCTGGGGCTTGTTCTGGCGCTCTCGCTGCTACTCGCGGTCGGGCTGGCGGGGCTGCTGGCGCGCGGGCTGGCGCTGGAGGCCACGCATCCGGCGCTGGTCGTGCTGATACTGGTGCTGTTCGCAATCAATTCTACGGTGCTGGCGCTGTCGTCGCTGACCGCACTGGCGGGGCTGCAGTCGTGGCACCTGCCGCGCGCGCAGGGCAGCGAGGAGCCAGGGCGCTGTGCCGTGCTCTGGCTGGTCTGCGGCGAGCCGCCGGAGCCTCTGGCCGAACGCTTGCGCGCGTTTCTGGACGATCTGGCCCGGACCGGTCAGGATACGGACTGCGATGTTTTCGTCCTCTCGGACACGCAGGATCCGGCCGCGCTTGCCTGCGAACGCGCGGCGCTTGCACCGATGATGGAGCGTATTGTCTATCGCAACCGACCCGTGCCGGAAGGGCGCAAGCCCGGCAACCTGCATGACTGGCTGATGACCCGGGGCGCGGGGTATCAGAGCATGCTGGTGCTGGACGCCGACAGCGGCTTCAGCGCGGCGCGGCTGGCGCGGATGCGGGTGCGCATGGCGGCCTCGCCGCGGCTTGGGCTGGTGCAGTCCGCAATCCGCCTGCGCCCCGCCCGAAGCCGTTTCGGAAGCATGCAGCGGCTGTCTGCGCGGCTCTCGGGGCCTGTCTTCGCGCGCGGTCTGGCGCGGCTGAGCGGGGATGCGGGCAATTACTGGGGCCATAACGCGCTGATCCGCGTCCGGGCCTTTGCCGAGGTCACGCCGCTGCCGCCGCTGCCCGGCAAGCCGCCTCTGGGCGGGCCGATCCTGAGCCATGACTTCATCGAGGCGGCATGTCTGCGCCGGGCGGGCTGGCAGGTCGCGCTTTGTCCCGACAGTCGCGGCTCGTTCGAGGATGCGCCCGAGACGATCGCAGCGCATCTGCGCAGGGACCGTCGCTGGTCGCAGGGAAATCTGCAGCATCTGCGGTTGCTGACCGCGCCCGGCCTGCATCCGACCAGTCGGCTGCATCTGCTGTCGGGGATTCTGTCCTACCTGACCGCGCCGATCTGGTTCCTGCTGGTGCTTCTGACCGGGTCCGGTGCCGTGCACGCCACCTCCGGGGTGATCTGGCCGCTGCTGGGGGTGCTGGCCTTGCTGATGGTGCCGAAACTTGCCGGGCTGGCCGCGCGCCGCGCCGCGCTGCGCCGTCCGGCGCGGCGGCGCGTGCTGTTGCGTGCGGTCTGGGTAGAACTGGGGCTGACGACGCTGTTTGCACCGCTGGGAATGCTGTGGCGCTGCGGTTTTGTCGCGGCCATCCTGTCGGGGCGCACGTCGGGCTGGGTGCCGTCGGGGCAGGCGATCGAGCAGAGCGAACAGCCGGGACGGGTCGAGGCGCTGGGCGGGTTGGGACTCATTCTGGCGGTGTCGGGGCCGCAGATGCTGATCGCGGGGGCCGCGCCCGCGGCGCTTGCGGCGCTGCTGGTGCTGCCGGTGGCGCTGCCGCTGCTGGCGGCGCCCCGGTTGTGGCAATGGTTCGACAGCGTGCGGGGACGCGACGCGGTCGCGCAATATTACGATCGCTCGACCCGGCGCTTCCTGGTCATGGGAGGCTCGGGCGCCGCGCTGGCCATTCATCGCCCGCTCTGGGCGGAGGGGGTGAAAACCCCCGCCATGGCGGCGGCGCATGTCAATACGCTGATCGCGGCACAGGCCGAGGCGGTTCTGGGGCGGCCGCCCGCGGTGGTGGTCGATCTGGGGTGTGGAGTCGGCGGCACGCTGTTTCATCTGGCGCGGCGATGGCCGGAGGCCGGGCTCTGCGGCATCACGCTGAGCGCCGAGCAGGTCCGGCTTGCCGAGGCGCATGCGAAGGCGCTGGGTCTGGAGGCGCGCTGCAGGTTCCTGCGCTCGGATTTCCTGCTGCCGATGACCTTGCCGCGTGCCGATCTGGTGATCGCGGTCGAATCGCATGTCCATGCGCCGAGTGCCGCGCGTTTCCTGACCGCTGCGCTGCGGCATCTGCGCCCGGGCGGCGTGCTGGTGCTGGTAGATGACATGCTGGCAGAGCCGCCCGACCGGCTCGATGCGGCGCAGGCGCGCAGGCTGGCGCAGTTCCGGCGCGGCTGGCGGCTGGGCCATGTTCCCGATTGCGCAAGGCTGGAGGCAGAGGCGCGCGCGCTGGGTTTTGGTCTGGTGGACAGTCAGGACCTGACCCGCTATCTGCGGCTTGACCGGATACGAGACCGGGCGCTGCGGATGGCCGGGCCGCTGGCCGACAGGCTGGGGCTGGAGGGCCTTGCGGTTTGCGGCAACATGATCGGCGGCAATGCCCTGACCGAAAGCTATCGCGCCGGGCAGATGCGCTACCGGCTGCTTGCGCTGCAAAGCCCGGTTGCGGAATTGCATCCCTCGGCAGCGCGCACCGAGGCAGTTGCATGATTACCCGTCGCGCGGCACTCACCGGGGCGCTGGCCCTTGGACTGCCTGCCGGTCTGGCGCGGGCCGCCGACAGGGCGACGCCCGAAGCGCTGATTGAGGCCGCGCGGGCACGCGGCGCGCGGCCCTACGCGCCAGAGCGCCGCGTTCTGGTCGCCCCTTTCGAGGGCCTGGATTATGACAGCTATCGCGGCATCAGCCCGGTTGCGGGCAAGGCGGCGGCGCTGCCTGTTGGCGGGGTGTTCCGCGCCGATCTTCTGCCACCGGGCTGGCTGTTCGCGGACCCGGTAGAGGTCCGCCTGCCGGGCCATGAACTGCGCTTTGCCCATGATCTTTTCACCCATGACCCGGCGCTGGTCGATCTGCCCGCGCGCCTGCCCGATCCCGAGGGCATGGGCTTTTCCGGGATGCGGTTGCTCGCGCCGCTGAACCGGCCCGATCACTGGGACGAGGTGCTGGTCCTGCAGGGGGCCAGCTATTTCCGGGCGCTTGCACAGGGCACGGTCCACGGCTTGTCGGCACGGGGCCTCGCGCTGGGCACGGGCGGGCCGGTGCCCGAGGAGTTCCCGGTCACGCGGGAAATCCATGTCTTCGAGGCAGATACCCGGGTCACTCTCGGCTGTCTGATCGACAGTCCGCGCGCGGCGGCTGCGCTGATCGCCACCCTGACGCCTGGCGCCACGACCCGCATGTCCTGCGCGCTGCACCTGTTCCCGCGCGAGGTGCTGGCGGATGCCGGTATCGCGCCGCTGACATCAATGTTCCAGCACAATGCGCTGGGGCCGGCGCGGATTGATGATTTCCGGCCCGCAGTGCATGACAGCGATGTGCTGGTAATCGACAATGGCGGGGGCGAGCGGCTGTGGCGTCCGCTGGCAAACCCGGCGCGGGTGCAGATGTCGTCCTTTCTGGACGCGCATCCGCGCGGCTTTGGCCTGCTGCAATCGCCTGCCGGGTTCGAAGCGTTTCACGATGCCGAGGCAGCGTATCATCGCCGCCCCTCGGCCTGGGTGCGGCCTTCGGGCGATTGGGGAAAGGGGGCGGTGATGCTGCTGGAAATCCCCACTCGGGACGAATTTGCCGACAATATCGTGGCGTTCTGGCGGCCAGAGGCCCCGCTTGGCCCCGGCGCACACCGGTTTGACTATGAACTTGACTGGCTTCCACCGGGGGCGGGTGCGCTGCCTGTGGCAGCGTACCCGCTGGCACCCGTCCGGGCGGCCTCGGGGGTGGAGCCCAATGCGCGCGAGGGGCGGCTCTTCGTGCTGGATTTCGCACAGCGCGAAACCGTCGCCATCGGGGCGATCCGCCCCGAGATCGTGGCGACGGGCGGGGTCAGGATCGAGGGCGTGGCGGTCTATCCGCTGCGGGGGGTGGCCGCAGACACGCTGCGGCTGAGCTTCGTGCTGACGCCGGAAGCAGGCGCCGAGAGCGCCGAATTGCGTGTCTCGTTACCGGGGGAGCGGGGACAGGCGCTTGCGCCTGTCTGGCTCTATCGCTGGACACGCGCCGAAGGGGGAGGGGTCTGAATGCCGAAATGGCAGGCAGGGAACTGCTGCAAATGGTCACATGCGCGCGGGTGACACCCCCTGCCGGTTGAGCCAGATGGCCGTATCGGCCACAGTGAATGTAAACCGAAGCTGACAGAAACAGGGAAATCAGATGACTCAATTCGATCTTTCACGGCGGCACCTTCTGGGCATGGGTCTGGGTGGCATCAGTGCAATGGCCTTTGGTGCGCGCGGGCTTCATGCGCAGACGACGCAGGTGGCGCTGCAACTGTCCTGGCTGCATTCGGTGCAATTCGCGGGCAGCTACATTGCCGATGAGCGTGGCTTCTGGGCCGACCGCGGATTGTCGGTGCGGCTGGATGCCGGCGGCCCGAACGCTCCGGTCGAGCCGCCGGTGGTGTCGGGAACGGCGCTGGTGGGGATTTCGGCGGCCGACTACACGGCCGCTGCCGTGCAGCAGGGTGCCCCCTTCCGCATCATCGGCGTCGCCATGCAGAACAACCCCTTCGCCATCGCCTCGCTGCCCGCGAACCCGGTCAACGAGCCGAAGGATCTGGAGGGCAAGCGCATCGGGATGCCGCTGGCGAACATGCCGGTGCTGCGCACGCTCTGCACGCTGAACGGGGTGGATATTGAGCGGATCGAGGTCATCCCCACGCAATATGACGCGGCCCCGCTGGTCGCGGGCGAGGTCGATTGTCTGCTGTGCTGGTCCACCGACCTGCCTGTTGCGATGTTCGTGCGCGGAATCGAGAGCGTCACCATGCTGATGGCCGATTTCGGCTATACGCTGCATTCGCAGACATATATCGCGACCGATGACTCCCTCGCCGGTCGCCGCGCCGATCTGGTCGCTCTGATGGCGGGCGAAGTGCAGGGCTGGGAAGCCTATCGCGCCGATCTCGACGCCGCGACCGACCTGACGCTGGCGCGCTTTCCCGATGCGGGGCTTGACCGGCCCACGCAGATCGAACAGGCGCGGCGGCAGGTGCCACTGATGTTCTCGGACCTGACCGACGCCAATGGATTCGGCTGGTGGACCGATGACACGGTCGCGCAGAATATCGAGACGCTGGCGCTGCTGGGCATGCCGGTGGAGGCCGCGCTCTGGGACCGCTCGATCCTGGAAGAGGTTCATGGCTGAAACCATGAACGCACCCGGCCCCGAGATTGTCTGCGAGAATCTGGCCAAGCGTTTTGGTCATGGACCCACCTTGGTCGAGGCCGTGGCACCGCTATCGTTGCGCTTTGCGGCGGGGCGGATGACTGCGCTTGTCGGGCCGTCGGGCTGCGGGAAATCGACGCTTCTGCGCATGGTCGCGGGGCTGGACAGCCCGAGTGACGGCACGATCTTGCTGGGCGGCGCGACGCCGGAGGCGCTGCAACGCGAAGGCGCGATGGCGATGGCGTTTCAGGATGCCTCGCTGCTGCCCTGGCGTTCGGTCCGGGGCAATATCGCGCTGGCACGCAAGCTGGCGCGCCTGCCGGCCGACCCGCAGGCCGTGGCGCGGATGATTGACCGCGTCGGGCTGGCGGGCTTCGAGGACGCGCGCCCGGCGGAACTCTCGGGCGGGATGCGCCAGCGCGTGGCGATCGCGCGTTGTCTGGTGACGAACCCGCGCGTGCTCTTGCTGGACGAGCCTTTCGGGGCAGTGGACGAATTGACCCGCGCGCGGCTGAACGCGGAACTGCCGCCGTTGTGGCAGGCCACCGGCACAACCTGCCTGATGGTGACGCATTCCGTCCCCGAGGCCGTGGCGCTGGCGGACCGCGTCGTGGTCCTGTCCAGCCGACCTGCGCAGGTGGCGGGCGATATTGCGATTCCGGCGGAAGCGCGCAGCGACAAGGCCGCGCGGTTGGCACTGGTCGAGCAGGTCTCGGCAGCCCTGGCGCAGGGCTGGGATGAGGCAGGCTCGGCCGAGAGGCTGGCGGCGCAATGACCCTGCTGGCGCAACCGCGCTGGCCCGGGGCGGTGGGGCGCAGTCTTGGATCGGTCGCTCTGGTGCTCGTGCTGTGGCATCTGATGGCGCTTTCGGTCGCGGGCAGCTACATGCTGGCAGGGCCGGTTGCCGTAGGGCAGTATCTGGCCGAGAACCATGTGCTGATCGGTCGTGCCTTGTGGGTGACAGTGCAGAATGCCGGCTGGGGGTTTCTGGCGGGCAATCTGGCCGCGATCGTGCTGGCCCTGATTGTGGCGCTGGTCCCGCAATCGCGGATGCTGGTCTCGGCGGTGGCGCTGGTGGTATTCTGCCTGCCGCTGGTGGCCACTGGCCCGGTGCTGCGGGTGCTCTACGGGCCGGGACCGGGGCCGCAGATCACGCTGGCCGCTCTGTCGGTCTATTTCACCACCTTCATCCCGCTTCTGGTCGGGCTGCGCGCCGCACCTGGCAACTGGTTCGACATGATCCGCCTTTACGGTCGCGGGACATGGAGCGCCTTTGTGCATGTCCGGATCATGGCGGCGATGCCCTACCTGATGGCGGGGCTTCAAGTGGCGGCACCTGCGGCCTTTCTGGGCGCGATGGTGGGCGAGTTCACCGGCGCGGAGCGCGGCCTTGGCGTGCTTACGCTGCGCGCGATGCGGGGGCTGGATGTCGAGGCGACCTGGGCCATTGCGCTGGTTGCGGCCTCTGTCTCGATGCTGGCCTATGGCGCGATCGGCTTGCTTGCAGACCGGATCAGCCCCGCGCGGCCCGAGATACTGCTTGCCACGGGCACGACCCCCCCGCGCGGCCCGCTGGCACTGCGTGCGCTGCGCGGCCTTACGCTGGTGCTGGCCACGGGCGCGGTGCTGGTCGGGCTGTGGTGGCTGGCGATGGAGGTTTTTGCGCTCAGCCGTTTCTTCGCCAAGCGTCCCGATGACATCTGGCGTTATCTGGTCACTGCAGCCAATGCCGAGGCGCATCGCGCGACGCTCTGGGCGGCGTCACAGGCGACGCTGGTGCAGGTGGTGCCGGGCTATCTGGCGGGGCTGGGTTTCGGGGCGGGGCTGGCCCTGCTGCTGGCGCTGGCGCCGGTACTGGCCGGGGCGGTTCTGCCGCTGGCGATAGCACTGCGCTCGGTGCCGATTGTGGCGACGGCGCCGCTGATCGTGCTGGCGCTGGGGCGCGGCCCGGTGGGCACGATCACGATTGTTGCCGTGATGACCTTCTTTCCGGCGCTGGTGGCCTGCATCCACGGGCTGCGACAGGCCCCCGGGCAGGCGCTGGACCTGATGCGGCTTTATGCCACCAACCCGCTGGCGCGGCTCTGGCACGCGCAGTTGCCGGCCATGCTGCCGGCCTTCTTCGCGGCGGCGCGGCTGTCGGTCCCGGCGGCCATTCTGGCGGTGACGGTGGCGGAATGGCTGGCCACGGGCCGGGGGTTGGGGGCGTTGATGGCGATGACGGCCTCGACTTCGGATTACAACCTTCTGTGGTCGGCGATCCTGGTGGTCGCATGCGGGTCCGCGCTCGGATACGGGCTGGTGGGACTGGTCGAGCGCGCGGTGCTGGCCCGCGTTGCGCCCGAACAGTTGCGGAGGTAAGGATGCGCGCGGCGGGTTTTGCCATCCCCGGTGATCTGAGCACGAACACGGGCGGCTATATCTACGAGCGACGCCTGCTCGAGACGCTGAACGAGATCGGTCTGTCAACGCGGCATGTGGCCCTCATGCCCTCGTGGCCGCATCCCACGCCCGAGGCCGAGGCCGAGCTTGCCCGCAAGCTGGATGCCCTGCCCGTGGGGATGCCGCTGATCCTGGACGGGTTGGTGTTCGGGTCGATGCAGACCGGGGTGCTGGCGCGCCAGTCGCGCCCGGTCATCGCCATGCTGCATCACCCCCTCGGGCTGGAGGCGGGCCTGCCGCGCGAACGCGCGGCAGCGCTGCTGGTGCGCGAGCGCGCGAACCTGCGCCATGCGGCGCATGTGGTCGTGCCATCGCCGCATACGCGCGACATTCTGGTAGCACAGTTCGACGTGGCGCCCGAACGCATCACGGTTGCTCTGCCCGGTTTCGACCGTCCGGCGGTGCTGGAGCCCGTGCCGAAGGCCGTGCCGCCGCTGATCCTGTCGGTCGGGATCATCTGCGCGCGCAAGGGTCATGACGTGCTGCTCGATGCGCTGGCGCTGGTCGCGCATCTGGACTGGCAGGCCGTGATTGTCGGTCTGACCCATGACGAGGATGTGCGTCAGTC
Source organism: Paracoccaceae bacterium (assembly GCA_007128135.1). GTDB lineage: Bacteria > Pseudomonadota > Alphaproteobacteria > Rhodobacterales > Rhodobacteraceae > Roseinatronobacter. The sequence continues at coordinate 12,261 of SKYA01000030.1, forward strand.
CCTGCTCGCGCAGCGTGCGCGGTTGGGGCTTGAGGGACGGGTGCGCCTTGCCGGCGTCGTGCCGGGCGCTGCGCTGGACCGGCTCTATCGCGAGGCCACGCTGTTTGCGCTGGCCACCCGCTACGAGGGATACGGGCTGGTCCTGAGCGAGGCGCAGCTTTACGGCCTGCCGATCCTCTCCTGTGCCGTGGGTGCGGTGCCGCAGACCGTGCCGCAGGGCGCGATCCTGACTCCGCCCGATGATGCGGCGGCCTTTGCGCTGGGGCTGGAGACATTGCTGGTCGATGCCCCTGCGCGGGCACGGCTGGCCCGCGATGGCGCCGCATTGGCCGACACTCTGCCA
>SKYA01000198.1 GCA_007128135.1 Paracoccaceae bacterium
CTTCGCGCGCGCCCCCCTGCCTGCATCCGGATGCCGCCCTTGCATGCAGCGGCAGCAGGTGGCATCGGTCACGGACGCACCAGCGCGGTGGCTGCGCACCACCAGTCGGGATGCGCCTGACGCAGGGCGCGGGCGGCAGCCCGCGCCCGGTCGAGGTCTTCGAATATCCCGAAACAGGTTGCGCCCGACCCGGACATGCGCGCCAGCGCGCAGCCCCCGGCCGCTTGCAGCGCATCGATCACGCTCGTGATCTGTGGGGCCAGATCACAGGCCGCCTGTTGCAGGTCATTGCGCTGCATCTTCAGCCAGCCAAGGAAGCCTGCCAGATCGGGCCAGGGGCCAAGCGGTTCGGACAGCGGCGGATTGTTGCGTCGGGCGAGCATCCGGAAGGCACGCGCGGTAGGCACCTCGACGCGCGGATTGACCAGCACCAGAGCGAAATCAGGCAGGGCCGGCACCGGGTCGAGCACCTCGCCGATGCCGCGCATCCGCACAGGTCGTGGCGCGAGGCAGACCGGCAGATCGGCGCCGAGCGCAAGCAGCGCCGCGCGCCCGGGCAGCGGCAGGGCGTACACGCGCGCGATGAGCCGCAAGGTGGCCGCCGCATCGGAAGACCCGCCGCCGATCCCGGCGGCGCGCGGCAGGTGCTTGTCGAGTGTCAGCGCCACATCCTGCGCGCCCATCAGGCGCGCCGCGCGCAGCACCAGATTGTCCGCGCCCGCGCTCAGCCCCGCGCCTTCCGGCCCGGTGATCGAGAGCGACAACCCGCGCAGCGGCTGCGCCGACACATTGTCACCGATCTCGGTGAACACGACAAGCGAGTCGAGCAGGTGGTAGCCATCGGCGCGCTGCCCGGTCACATGCAGGCAGAGATTGACCTTGGCCGGGGCGCGCTCGGGGCGCCTCATTCGGCCGCTTCAAACTCTTGCATCGCCGCGTCCTTGCCCACTTCCAGCTTGCGGCGAACGAGGTCGCTGTCCATGTCCGGGTGCGGCCCGAAAGAGAGCGCCCGGCGCCACTGGAACCGCGCCTCGCGTTCGCGCCCCACGGCCCAGTAGACATCGCCCAGATGGTCGTTCAGGATCGGGTCGGAGGGCATCAGTTCCACCGCGTGTTCCATCACCGGCACGGCGTCCTCGAACCGGCCCAGCCGGTAATAGGCCCAGCCCAGAGAGTCGACGATATAGCCGCTGTCGGGTTCGCCCTCGACGGCGCGCTCGATCATCTCGAGCGCCTCGTCCAGATTGCGGCGCTGTTCGACCAGCGAATAGCCGAGGTAATTCAGCACCTGCGGCTCGTCGGGTACGAAGTCCAGCACACTGCGGAATTCGGGTTCGGCGAGGTCCCATTCGCCCATGCGCTCATAGGCAATCGCGCGGGTATAGAGCAGCACCCAGTGGCGTTCCTCGATCTCGTCGATCAGGTCGATAGCCGCGGTGTAGGCGGAGGCGGCCTCGTCAAATCGCTGTTCGCGGCGCAGCATGTCCCCGAGCGTGGAGAACACCAGCACCGACCCGGGACGGGCCTCGGCCAGCGCGAACAGGCTGTCAATGGCCTTGTCGGGCTGCCCGGACTGATAGAGCGCGTTCGCCCGCCCCAGCTGCGCGCCCAGATATTGCAGACTGTCTTCGGGCATCAGGTCATAGACCTGGTCGGCCAGCGCGTGCTGGCTGGCGCGTTCGAAAAGCTGGCCGGTCAGCAGGATCGCGTCGCCATGGTCGGGGCGCAGGGCAAGGGCAAGCCGGCCATAGATGATCGGCAGCCAGTCGCTGCGCTCGCCAACAAGGGCAGAGGCGAGCGTGAAATAGACCTCGGCCATGCCATCTGCGGCAGAGCCGATGGTGGTGAAGGGCACCGGCTCACCCTGCTCGAGCGCGGCCATGATCGCGGCCAAGTCATCATCGGGGGTCGAGCCGAACATCTGCTCGCCCAGGGTGCGGGCCTCGTCGAAACGTCCCAGTTGCGACAGGATGGTCATATGGGCCACCACGCCGCGGCGCGACAGGCTGACCGGCCCTTCCGGCTCGCCCGTGAGGATGGTCGCGGCGCGTTCGAGATCGCCGACGAATGCAAGGGCGAGGGCCTTCTGATAGAGCGCGAAGGGGGCAAGCTCGGCGCGCTCCTCGATGGCCGTATCGAAGGCGGCCAGCGCCTCGGACATGCTGCCCCGGCCAAGCTCGGCCCAGGCGATCGCCATCGCGTCGGTCAGGGGGCCGGACAGGCGACCCTCCTGCACGGCGTCAATTACCGCGGCGTAATCGCCGCGCCGGAAGGCATCGGCCTGCAGGATGACATTTGCGATCTGACCATTCTCGCCAGCTACGGTCGCGCGCGTGGCGAGGTCCACGGCGCGCGCGTCATTGCCGGTCAGGATATTGCCCTGCATTGCCAGTTCGCGGAACATGGCGTTGTCCGGCTCGCCCGCCAGCGCCCGGTCGTAACTGTCGGCGATCTGCGCGAAATCATCCTCCGAGACCGCCAGGCGCCCACTGAGAAAGGCCCCTGCCACGCCTTCGACCAGTGGCGCGCCAGTCTGGGCGCGCACATGCTGCATGGGCAGGGCCACGATCAGGGCAGCAAGGGCGAAGGGCGGCAGGACTCGGCGGAGAAAGGTCACGGGGTCAGGACTCCATCATCGGGGATTGAGGCAACACTAGGGCGCACCTGCCCCCGAGGCAATCACCGCGCGGCCAAATTCCCGTGCCTGCCGCTCACATGTTCGGATAGTTCGGACCGTCGCCCCCCTGCGGCGTGACCCAATGGATATTCTGGGTGGGGTCCTTGATGTCGCAGGTCTTGCAATGCACGCAGTTCTGGAAGTTGATGACAAACCGCGGGTCCTTGCCGTCTTCCTCGACAACCTCATAGACCCCGGCCGGGCAGTAACGCTGCGCCGGTTCGGCATATTTGGGCAGGTTGACCGAGATCGGCACGGCGGGGTCTTTCAGCGTCAGATGCGCAGGCTGGCTTTCCTCGTGATTGGTGAAGGAATAGGCCACATTGGTCAGCCGGTCGAAGGAAAGCACGCCATCGGGTCTGGGATAGTCGATGGGTTTGTGTTTCTTTGCCTCGCCGGTGGATCTGGCATCGGTCTTGCCATGGCCCATCGTGCCGAACAGCGAAAAGCCAAGCGTGTTGGTCCACATGTCCAGCCCGCCGAGTTTCAGCGAGGGCAGAAGTCCCCAGCGCGACCACATCGGCTTGACATTGCGCACCTTCCACAGATCGCGCCCCACCGGCCCGTCGCGCAGTTCCGTCTCATATGCTGCCAGTTCGTCCCCTTCACGCCCGGCCTTGATGGCGTCATGCGCCGCCTCGGCCGCCGCCTTGCCCGACAGCATCGCATTGTGATTGCCCTTGATGCGCGGCACATTCACCAGACCTGCCGAACAGCCCAACAGAACCCCGCCGGGGAAGGTCACTTTCGGGATCGACTGATAGCCCCCCTCGGAAATCGCGCGCGCGCCGTAAGCCACGCGCTTGCCGCCCTTCAGCAGTTCCGCAACCATGGGGTGATGCTTGAAGCGCTGGAATTCCATGTAGGGGTAAAGATAGGGGTTTTCGTAATTCAGGTGCACCACGAATCCCACATAGACCTGGTTGTTGTCGATGTGATAGATGAAGCTTCCGCCACCGGCATTGCTGCCCAGCGGCCAGCCCATGGTGTGAGTGACGGTCCCCTCGCGGTGCTTCTCGGGGTCGATCTCCCAGATTTCTTTCATGCCGAGGCCGAATTTCTGGGGCTCCTTGCCTTTCGAGAGGTCGTATTTCGCCATCACCTCTTTCGACAGCGACCCGCGCACGCCCTCGGACAGGAAAACGTATTTGCCGTGCAGTTCCATGCCCGGCTCATAGCCCTCGCCGGTCGTGCCGTCAGCGTTCTTGCCGAATTCGCCCGCGACCACGCCCTTGACGCGGTCGCCCTCATAGACCAGTTCCGAACAGGCCATGCCGGGAAATATCTCGACCCCCAACGCCTCGGCCTGTTCGGCCATCCAGCGGCAGAGATTCGCCATCGAGACGATGTAATTGCCGTGATTGTTCATCAGCGGCGGCATCGGCCAGTTGGGGATGCGGATCTGGCCTGCCTCGCCCAACATGTAGAAATTGTCCTTGCGGACCGGCACCTTCACCGGCGCGCCGCGCTCTTTCCAGTCGGGGATCAGTGCGTCCAGACCGCTCGGGTCCAGCACCGCACCCGACAGGATATGCGCCCCCACTTCCGAGCCCTTTTCCAGCACCACCACCGAAAGGTCGGCATCGAGTTGCTTGAGCCGGATCGCTGCCGACAGCCCGGCAGGCCCCGCACCCACGATGACGACATCATATTCCATGGCTTCGCGTTCAATACCGGACATGGCGGCTCCTCGTCTTGCGCGTGGCAGGCTTTTCAGGTCATTTTCTGTCGCGCTACACCTAGCCAGCGCAGGCTATAAGGTCAATCGATACGCGGCGTCGCGGCAATGCCGTGCCGCCCCGCCAAGAGGCTTGCAATTCGCCCCTGTCTGAGGTCAGATACCCGGAGGAGACAGACAGCCCCGGCCCTGCCGCGGGCGGTCTTTTGCATTATGTGGGAAGAGCATGGAAAAACTGCCCCTGACGCGCGCCGGACAGCAGATGCTGGATGCCGAGTTGAAGAAGCTCAAGACCGAGGAGCGCCCGGCCGTCATCCGCGCCATTGCGGAGGCGCGTGAACATGGCGACCTGTCGGAGAATGCCGAATATCATGCTGCCCGCGAGAAACAGAGCTTTATCGAGGGGCGCATCAAGGAACTTGAATCGATCCTCTCGCGTGCCGAGATCATCGACCCGGCGCGGCTTTCGGGTTCGATCAAGTTCGGCGCGACCGTGACCGTGATCGACGAGGACACCGAGGAAGAGCGCACCTATCAGATCGTGGGCGAGGCCGAGGCCGATCTCGAAAGGGGGCTTTTGAACGTCAAGGCCCCGCTGGCGCGGGCACTGATCGGCAAGGATGAGGGCGACTCGGTCGAGGTGCGCACGCCCGGCGGCGCGCGCAGCTATGAAATCCTCTCCATCCGTTTCGGATGACATGACGCAAGGCCCGCTTCAACTGCCGCCCCAGGCAGGACGCAAGCACCGCCCTGCAAGCGGTATAAGTCCGACCTATGCGCGCGCCATTGCCCTTGTGCTGTGGCTGGTTGCGGCACTGGTCTTTGTCGCGATGGCCGATTTCGCGGCCATGGACGGGCTGACCCTCGCGGCGCTGGGCGTGGCGGTGTTTCTGCCTGCAGTGGTGATCTCGCTCGCGCTTCTGATCGCCGGCGCCACATGGTCACTGGGCGAGGAAACCAGGCAGTTGCAGGGCGCCATCGACGAATTGCGCCGCTCGCTGTTGCAGCGCGAGACCCCGCCGCCGCCTGCCCTGCCCCCGGCAGCGCCAGAGGACCCCGACGCGCCGCGTGCGGTCTTCTTCTCCCAGCGCCAGCACCGCAAGCCGCCACCCGCTGCGCAGACCGGCGACCAGCCCGCCCTTGCGCTCGGCACCGCCCCCGAACCCGAGCCTCAGGAGATCGACCCTGCCACGCTTATCCGCGCGCTGCACTTTCCCGAGGACGAGAATGACACCGAAGGCTTCGACGCGCTGCGCCGGGCGCTAACCCGGCCCCGGCTGGCCGCGATGATCCGTGCGGCGCAGGATGTGCTGACCCGGCTGGCACAGGAAGGCATCTATATGGACGACCTGCGCCCCGACCGTGCGCGCGCCGAATTCTGGCGCGCTTTCGCCCGCGGTGTGCGCGGCGCGCAGATCGCCCCGCTGGGCGGTATCCGCGACCGCTCCTGCCTGGCCATCACCACCGGGCGGATGCGCGCCGATCCGGGGTTTCGCGCTGCGGCCCATCTCTTCCTGCGCGAATTCGACCATATGCTGTCGCAATTCGAGGCCGAGGCCGATGATGCCCAGATCACGGCCCTTGCCGAGACCCGTTCGGCGCGCGCCTTCATGCTGCTGGGGCGGGTCAGCGGAGTGTTCTCGCGATGACCCGTCTGCCTGAATTTCCTGCTCCAGATGCTCGCGGGGGGTGAAACCCGCCCTCTTTCGGGGCAGGCTGGGCGGGCAGACAGCCCGCTTGCCCCGCATCGACCCAGACCCGCACAGGACCGCCGGACACACCATGACCCCGATCTCTGAATACTGGCGCGGCGCGCGCGACGGATTGCCCTTCATTCTGGTGATCGCCCCTTTCGGCGCGGTGTTTGGCGTGGTCGCGACCGAGGCCGGGCTCGACCTTGCGCAGGTGATGGGGTTCTCGCTGCTGGTCATCGCGGGGGCGGCACAATTCGTGGCGGTGCAGATGATGGTCGAGAATGCGCCAGTGCTGATCGTGCTTGCGGCCTCGCTCGCGGTCAATCTGCGCATGGCGATGTATTCGGCCTCGCTTGCGCCGCATCTGGGGGCGCTTCCGTTCCGCAAGCGCGCCTTCATCTCGTATCTGATGGTCGATCAGACCTATGCGCCCTCTATCCTGCGCTATGAAAACCGCCCTGAACTCTCGCCTCGGGCACGGCTCGGCTACTTCCTCGGCGTCGCAAGCCCGATTGTGCCGATCTGGTATCTGGCGACCTGGGCCGGGGCCGTGCTGGGCAGCGCCGTGCCCCCCGGACTGCCGATAGACTTTGCCGTTCCGATCACGTTTCTGGCGCTCATCATGCCGATGCTGCGCAGCCCGGCCCATGTGGTCGCGGCGCTGGTCTCGATACTTGGCACGCTGGTCTTTGCCTTCCTGCCCTTCAATCTGGGGCTGTTGCTCGCCGCCCTTCTGGCGATGATGGCCGGGGCCGAGACCGAGCGCCGCCTGGCGCGGAGACATGCCCCATGAGCTATCACACATGGCAGATCTGGGGGATCATCCTGGGCCTGGGGGCCGGCAGCTACCTGCTGCGGCTCTCGTTTCTGGGCCTGATCGGAAACCGGCCGATGCCCGAATGGGTGCTGCGGCATCTGCGCTATACGGCGGTGGCCGTCATGCCCGGGCTGATCACGCCGCTGATCCTGTTTCCGCAGGCAACGGACGGACAGATCGAGCCGGTGCGGCTGGGCGCGGCGCTGGCCACCATCGCGATCAGCCTCTGGACCCGCAATGCAACCCTCACCATCCTGGGCGGCTCTGCCGTGCTGTTCGGGTTGCATTTCACTCTGGGCTGAGGGGGGCGTCGTCTGCGGGCAGCACCGCACCAGGGTTCAGGATGCCGCGCGGGTCGAGCGCGCGCTTGATCGCGCGCATCGCTGCCAGTTTCACCGGGTCGCCATAGCGCGCCAGATCCGCTGTCTTGAACCGCCCGATCCCATGTTCGGCACTGACCGAGCCGCCCATGGCATGCACCAGATCATGCACGCAGGTCTTGATCGCGCCGCGCTCGGCCTCATGCTCGGCGCGGCTGTGTCCGGGCAGGGGGAAGACATTGTAATGCAGGTTGCCATCGCCCAGATGGCCGAAACAGTTGATCCGGTAGCGACCGATGCGCGCCAGTTCCGGCCCGGCCTGCGCGATGAAGGCAGGGATCTCCGACAGCGGCAGCGATATGTCATGGCTGGAAATCGCGCCGACATGCCGGTTCGCCTCGGGGATCGACTCGCGCAAGCTCCAGAATTCGGCGCGCTGCGCGAGCGCGGCCGCGATCACGCCATCCGAGACCAGCCCCTGCGCAAACCCGTCCTCGAAGAGCCCCGCCAGCGCGCCGTCAGGCGCGCTGCCCTCGGGCAGGCCCAGATCGATCAGCACCATCCAGTCGGGCGGGTTGGCAAAGGGCTGGCGCACCTGCGGCATGGTCTCGGCCAGAAACGCAAGTCCCATGCCCCCGATCAACTCGAAGGCCGAAATCCCCTCGCCGAAACGCGCCTGCGCCCGCGCCAGCAGGTCAAGCGCCGCTGCCGGGCTCTCGACGACCATCAGCGCTGCGCCCTGCGCGGCGGGGCGCGGTGCCAGCCGCAGGCTGGCAGCCGTGATCACGCCCAGCGTGCCTTCCGATCCGATCAGCAGATGGCGCAGGTCATAGCCGGTGTTGTCCTTGCGCAACCGCTTCAGGCCGTGCCAGATGCGCCCGTCGGCCAGCACCACCTCCAGCCCCAGCACCAGATCGCGCGCATTGCCATACCGCAGCACATTGACCCCGCCGGCATTGGTCGCGAGCAAGCCCCCGATCCGCGCCGACCCCTCGGAGGCCAGCGACAACGGAAACAGCCGCCCCGCCTGCCCGGCAGCGTGCTGCACATCGGCAAGGATGCAGCCCGCCTCGGCAACCAGCACATTCTCTGACGGATGGACCGCGCGGATTGCCGCCATCTTCTCGAGCGAGAGCACCAGCGGCAGCGGGCCGCTGCCGGCGACCTGCCCTCCGACCAGCCCGGTTCCACCACCATAGGGAACCACCGGCACACGCGCGTCATGGGCCGCGCGCAGGATCTGCGCCACCTCCTCCACTGTGCGCGGCAGGGCCACCGCCCCTGCCCGCCCCGGCCAGCGCCCGCGCGGTTCTTCCAGATGGCGCGGCTCGGGGGCGATCAGCCGGCCATCGGGCAGTTCGCGCGTCAGGCACTCGACAAATACCGTATCACAATCGCGCAGCATCCTGTTCTCCCCTCACGTGCCGGACCAGGCACGGCAGACCGCACGGGCAGGTGGGTGGGGTGCGGTCTGACGTGCCTGGTCCGGCTCACAGCCCGGCATCGCTGCGCCCGCGCCGGTCATGGCGCAGATTGGCATAGAGCACATGATTGCGCCACCGCCCGTTGATCTGCAGATAGCTCTGTGCAACGCCCTCATACTTGAACCCCGACCGCTCCAGCACCGCGCGCGAGGCGGCGTTCTCGGGCAGGCAGGCCGCCTCGATCCGCGACAGATCCATCTCGGAAAAGGCATGGCGCACCACACCGCCGATCGCCTCGCGCATGAAGCCCTGCCGCACATGGGGCGCACCCACCCAATAACCCAGCGTGCCCGCCTGCGCGGGCCCGCGCCGGATATTGTCCAGCGTGATCGCGCCCACCAGAGCGCCATCATCGACACGAAAGATGAACAGCGGCAATGCCGTATCCGCCTTGTAGCAGCGTGCTGCCCAGCTGACCCGGCTGGTAAAGGCCCGCCGCGTCAGGTGGTCATCCGACCAGGTCGGCTCCCAGGGTGTCAGGAATCCGGCAGAGGCGCGGCGCAACTCGGACCAGACGCGGTAATCGGAATGCGCGGGCAGACGCAGGAGCAACCGCCCGGTGATGATCTGCAGCTTCGGCTTCAGCCCCAGCCCCAGCATCAGGCGGCAAGCCGCTCGCTCAGCGCCGAGAGATAGGGCGCGTGGTCGATCGGGCCGTAGAGCGCAAGGGCCATGCCGCTCTCGCCAAGCAGCGATGCGGCATGATCGCGCACCGCACGCGAATCGACCGCATCGATGCGCGCGACCGCCTCGGACAGATCCGGCACGCGGCCCCAGATCGACAGGAGCTTGGCCAGACGTTCGGCGCGCTGCGAGGGGCTCTCGAGCCCCATCAGCAGCCCCGCCTTCATCTGCGCCCGCGCCCGCGCCACCTCGTCATCGCGCATGTCCTCTGCAGCGCGTTTCAACTCCTCGATGGTCAGCATGGCCAGTTCACCGATCTCCGCCGCCCCGGTGCCGGCATAGATGGTGATGAGCCCTGTATCCGAATAGGCGCCTGACTGGGCAAAGACCGTGTAGCACAGGCCCCGATCCTCGCGCAGCCGCTGGAACAGCCGCGAGGACATGCCGCCGCCCAGCGCGCCGGAAAACACCTGGCTGGCGTAGAAATCGGGTGCGCGATAATCCGGCGCCTCGATGGCCAGCGCGAAATGCGCCTGTTCCAGCCTGCGCATCTCGCGCCGTTCGCCACTGACAAAGCGCGCGGGTTCGGGCACGAGGCGTGGGCGGGCCGGAAGGCTCGCGAAAAGCGGCTCAGCCAGTCGCACCAGCGCGTCGTGATCGACCGCCCCGGCCGCAGCGAGGATCATCTGCCCGGGGCCATAATGCTCGGCTGTGAAACGGCGCAGATCGCGCGCACCAAAGCCCGAGACCCGCGCCGAGGGGCCAAGGATCGACCGGCCGATGGGCTGGGACGGATAGGCGGTTTCCTGCAGCCAGTCGAAGATGATGTCATCGGGCGTGTCCAGCGCCTGCCCGATTTCCTGCAGGATCACCCCGCGCTCGACCTCGATCTCGCGTGCGTCAAAGGCCGGATTCAGCACGATATCGGCCAGCACGTCGAGCGCGAGCGCAACATCGGCGCGCAGCACGCGGGCGTAATAGGCCGTCATCTCGCGCGAGGTATAGGCATTGATATAGCCGCCGACATCCTCGATTTCCTCGGCAATCTGCAAGGCCGTGCGCCGTGCCGTGCCCTTGAAGGCCATATGTTCGAGAAAATGCGCGACCCCGTTCTGCGCCTCCATCTCGTGGCGCGCACCCGCCTCGATCCACAGCCCGACCGTGGCGGATTCGATCCCCGGCATATGCTCGGAGACGACGCGGAAGCCGTTGGCGAAAGTGGTGACCTGTGCGCTCATGCGGCTGTCCGTTCGCGGATGAGCGCCTGCACGGCAGCCAGATCATCCGGCAGCCGCGTCACGCGCTCGGGACGCTCGAACAGATCGGCCATGCGGGGCGGCAGCGCGGGGCGCGTGCCGGTGGCGGCTTCGACCGCATCGGGGAACTTGGCCGGATGCGCCGTGGCGAGCGTGATCATGGGCGTGGCCGACAGATGCGCCTCGGCGACGTGCACGCCGACTGCCGAATGCGGGCAGAGCACCTCGCCGGTGTCCCTGGCAGTGCGGGTAATGGTGGCACGGGTCTCGTCTTCCGAGGCGCGGCCCGAAGCGAAGGTCTCGCGCAGGAATTCCAGCGCACCCTGGCTGATATGAAACCCGCCAGAGGTCTTCAACTCGCCCATGACCTGCGCCACGGCGGCGCCATCGCGCCCGTAGGCATCGAACAGCGCGCGCTCGAAATTGGAGCTGACCTGGATATCCATGGACGGGCTGATCGAGGGCTTGACTCCATCGGTCACATAGCCCCCCGAACTGAGCGCACGGTGCAATATGTCGTTCTGGTTCGTGGCCACGACAAGCTTCTCGATGGGCAGGCCCATGGCACGGGCAATGTAACCGGCGAAGATGTCGCCGAAATTACCGGTGGGCACCGTGAAACTGACAGGGCGGTGCGGGGCGCCAAGGCTGACTGCGGCCGAGAAGTAGTAGACCACCTGCGCCAGCACCCGCGCCCAGTTGATCGAGTTCACGCCCGCCAGTTTCACGCTGTCGCGAAAGGTGAAATCGTTGAACATGTCCTTGACCAGCGCCTGGCAGGTGTCGAAATCGCCATCGATGGCCAGCGCATGGACATTGGCCTCGGCAGGTGTGGTCATCTGGCGGCGCTGCACCTCGGAGACGCGGCCATGCGGGAAAAGTATGAAGACATCGACATTGTCCAGCCCGCGAAACGCCTCGATCGCCGCTGATCCGGTATCGCCCGAGGTCGCACCGACGATGGTGACGCGTGCGCCCGAGCGCGCAAGCGCCGCCTGAAAGAGCTGCCCGATAAGCTGCATCGCGAAGTCCTTGAAGGCGAGCGTCGGGCCGTGGAACAGTTCCAGCAGGAAGTGATTGGGAGCGAGCTGTTTGAGCGGCGCGCGGGCAGGATGGCCGAAGCCCGCATAGGCGCGCGTGATCGACTCGCGGAAGCTGTCATCACCAAAAGCGCTGCCGATGAAGGGGCGCATGATGGCAAAGGCCTGATCCTCGTAGCTTTGCCCGGCCAGCCCGGCGATCTCGGCGGTGGTCATGGGGGGCACATGCTCGGGCAGGTAGAGACCGCCATCACGGGCCAGCCCGGTCAGCATGGTCGCTTCGAAATCGAGCACCGGGGCCGTGCCCCGCGTGGAGATATAGTTCATTGCAGGCCAGATCCTCAGTCGCGTTGCGCCCTGATACGCCACAGAAAGAAAACTGTCATCCCCGCCCATGCAAGAGCCATCAAAAACCATTGCACGGCATAGCCGAAGTGATTGTCGGGAATGGAGACGCCATCGACCGGAACCGGCGTGACAAGGGGTTGGGGGTCCGATGTCGCGCGCAGCACCACAAGCACCGGCTCGGTGCCAAGCTGCGCGGCGATTTCCCCGACATCACGGGCAAAATACAGGTTGCGCGTGGCGTCGAAGCCGGGTGTGTGCCGGTTGGAATCACGCGGCCAGTGCAGATTGCCCGCAAGCGTGACCTCGCGCCCGGTCGCGAACGAAAGCTGCGGCCGGGCGTCCTCGCGCAGATAGCCGCGCTCGACGAGGATGCGCCTTCCCTCTGCGGTCTCGAAGGCCGAGATCAGGTGAAAGCCCGGACCCTGCTCTCGCTGCGAGGCGAGCACGAAACTGTGTTCGGGCAGGAAGCGCCCCGTGATCTCGACCGGGCGGTAGCGGTCGGCCTCGGGGTCGGGGCGGGCCGGCAGTGGGCTGGGCGGCTCGAAGATGCGCGCTTCCATCTCGGCAATGAGGGCGGCCTTCTCCCCGGCGCGGTTCAATTGCCACAGGACGAGCGCGAGCAGGATCACGCAGCCGACAGTGCCGAAAAGGGCAGGCAAA
>SKYA01000083.1 GCA_007128135.1 Paracoccaceae bacterium
CGACAAACAGGACCCCAAGTAACCGCCGCTTCGTCGGCATATCTGCCCGGCGGCACCTGTCGCCGGGCATATCACACGCGGAGAGATCATGCTGCGTATCCTGAGTCTCTGTATCGCGCTTTCGCTGACCGCGACCGGGGCCTTTGCCGAATCCCTGCGCCGCGCCGAGGCGCAGATCCGCGCCGGTGCGCCGAATGAGGCCATCGCGCTGCTGCGTGACTACCAGCCTGCCACGCCCGAGGCGCAGGTGCGGATGCTCTGGGTTCTGGGGGTGGCCAACATGCGCCTGAACCAGCCCGCTGCCGCATTGCCGCATCTGGAACGTCTGGTCGCACTGGCCCCGCGCGCGCCGCAATTCCGGCTGGAACTCGCCGCCGCCCTTGGCCGACTTGGCCAGACCGAACGCGCGCTCCATCATATCGAGATTGCCCGCAGCGCCGGCCTGCCCGAGGCGATCGACCGCCGGGCGGCGGAATTCGCGCAGCGGCTGGAAAACCCGAAAGTTCTGAGCGGGCATGTCTCGGTCGCCATCGTCCCCGAAAGCAATCCGGTCAGACGCACCAGCGCCACCGTGGTGAATCTGGGCGGTCTGCCGTTCCAGATCAATCCCAATTCCCGCGCCCAGAGCGCGACCGGGCTTGAACTCTCGGCCGGGGTGCTGGCCTCGCCGCAACTGGCACCGGGATTGCGCGGGCAACTGGGCTTCTCGGTGCAGGGAACCTTCTACAACGGCAAGGCGCCCGACGATTATTCCGGCCGGGTCTATGCCGGGCTGATCCATGGTTTTCTGGAAACCGGGCAGTCGCGCGGGCAGGTCTATGTCTCGCGCCGCTTCATCGACAAGCGCCCGCAGGCCGACACGCTGGGCGTGATGCTGGGCCATGCGCGCCGACTGACTCCCTCGACCCGCGTCGATGGCAGCGTGACCCATGAGCGCGTGCGCTATACCAGCGGGTTGCGGATGACGCGCAATGCCGCGCGCGCCAGCGTGACCCATGTGCTCAACCCGCAGCTTGACCTGACCTTCGGCGCGCGCCTCGAGAAGCGCATGTCGCAGCGCTCCGACATTGCAGGCAACCTGCAAGGGGTCTCGCTTGGCGGGCGCTACCGTTTCGAGGGTGGCATGCAGGTCGGGGTGAATCTGGATTACGAGCGCAACCGCTTCGAAGGGGTGCATCCGCTGTTTGGCATCCCGCGCCACGACACGCGCGCCGGTGCCCGGCTGGACCTGTCGAACAGCCAGTGGAACTGGAACGGCTTTGCGCCGGTGCTGCGGCTGAGCTATGAGCGCCAGCGCTCGACGATCATCATCAACGAGTTCAGCAATTTCGGTGCCTCGCTGGGGGTCACGCGGCAGTTCTGAACCCGGCCAGGACCCTGCCTCGGGGCGCGTTGTCACCCGGCGCGCACAGGGCCTTGTCGTCGGCGCGCAATCCTGATCTGATCGCACCGGATCCGAGTGCCGGAAAAAGGAGCGCGCATGTATTCCCATCTGCTTGTGACTGTCGCCTATGACAAGGGCCATGACGCGGCACCCGTGCTGGAGATCGCGCGGGCGCTGGCCGCGCCGGATGCGCAGATCACGCTGGTCCATGTCATGGAACCGGCACCGCTTTTCGCGCTCGACTATCTGCCCGAGGGCTGGCGCGATGAGATGCGCTCCGCCATTGTCGCCGACCTGGAGGCGCTGGCGGAGGGGATGGAGAACATGACCGCGCTGGTGGTCGAGGGCAACGCGGCGCATGAGATCCTCGAGATTGCGCGCGAACGACTGGTGGATTGCATCGTGATCGCCTCGCATCGCCCAGGCACGCATGCGCTCCATCTCGGTTCGACCGCGGCCAAGGTGGTGTCGCGTGCGCAATGCGCGGTTCATGTGGCGCGGCGAAAATGATCCCCTGCGCGCAGTGGGGCGGGAGGCGGGTGCTGTTCCTGATGGCAGCCGAGCCCGAATACGGCCCGGCGCTGCGCGCGCGCATCACGCCAGTGATGACCGGTGTGGGGCCCGTCGAGGGTGGCGTGACAGCGACCGCGACACTGGCCACGATGGCGGCGGGCGACGGGCTGCCTGATCTGGTGGTCTCGCTCGGCTCGGCCGGGTCGGCCCGGCTGGAACAGGCGCAGGTCTATCAGGCCAGCCATCTGGCCTATCGCGACATGGATGCCTCGGCGCTGGGGTTTGCGCGCGGGGTGACCCCGTTTCTGGACCTGCCCGCCGTGGTCCCGCTGGCACACCGGCTGGAGAACCTGCCGCAGGCCAGCCTCTCGACCGGGGCGAATATCGTTTCGGGCGATGCCTATGATGCGATCGCCGAGGACATGGTGGATATGGAGAGTTTCGCCGTGCTGCGCGCCTGCCAGCATTTCGGTGTGCCGCTGGTCGTGCTGCGCGGTATCTCGGACGGGGCGGCACCTTTGGAGGGGCTGCACAGCTGGACCGAATATCTGGGGCTCATCGACCAGCGCCTTGCCGAGGTGCTGGACCATTTGCGCGCCGCGCTCGAGGCTGGCCGGATCGCCTGACCGCGAGCGGGGACGACGGCGGCCGCCCCCTCCGGCGGGCCTGCGACCAGCCCGCCGCTTCATCGGGAGCGGCCCGCCGCAAGTGTCACCCGGACCCGGGGCGCAACAAGGGCGACCTCCTGAGAACCCCCATCGATATTCGGGCACGGATGCAGGCGGTGGGGCGGGCAGGGCGCTACAGGTAGTGGCGCGCGTAGCGCTGGCCCAGTCCGGTCAGGATCTCGTAGCCGATGGTACCGATCACATCGGCCAGATCATCGATACCCTGATGCGGTCCGAGCAGGTCGAGCCATTCGGGCGGCTCGGGCGCGGCGCTGACATCGACAGTGAGCAGGTCCATCGACACCCGACCCACAAGCGGGCAGGCGATGTCGCCCGCCCAGAGCGTCGCGCGACCCGAGAGCGCGCGCTGGATGCCATCGGCATAGCCTGCGGCAATGGTCGCCACGCGCATGTCACGCGGGGCAATGAAGCTGTTGCCATAGCCCACGCTCTCGCCCTGCAGAACCTCGCGGATCTGGATGACCGGGATCGACAGGCGCACCACGGCACGGGCATCCGCGAAGGGGGCGCCGCCATAGAGGCCGATTCCGGGGCGGGTGATCTCGAAATGATAGTCCGGTCCCAGCAGCACGCCGCCCGTGGCCGCAAGCGAGCGCGGCGCGCCGGTGCCTTCGGTCATCTCGACGAACTGTGCCAGCTGTGCTGCATTCATCGGATGGCCGGTTTCATCGGCACAGGCCAGATGCGACATCAGCAGCACGGGGTTCTGTGCCAGCACGATCTGTGCAACCGATGCCCATTCGGCGGGCTCCATCCCCAGCCTGTTCATGCCGCTGTCAAGCTGGATGCCGAACGGATGGCCCGGCAGGGCCTCGAGATGGCGGGTGAGCTGTTCGACCGAGTTCAGCATCGGAATCAGCCCGGCCTCGTGCAGGATGCGGGCGTCGCCTTCCATATGCCCGCCATAGACATGGACGGGCAGATCGGGGCCTATCGCCGCACGCACGGCCAGCCCCTCTTCGGCGATGGCCACGAAAAACCGCCGCGCCCCGGCATGCGCCAGGGCATGGGCGACATGGCCCGCGCCCAGGCCGTAGCCATTGGCCTTGACGGTCGCCGCAGTCTCGATGCCGGGCTCCGAGCGCGCGTCCAGCGCGCGCCAGTTTGCCTGGAGTGCCGAGAGGTCGATCTGCAAGAGTGCCTGAGCCATGTCGCCTCGCATGGGGCAGGTCGCTTGCAAGGTCAAGCGCGAAAAACTGGCGCGCGGACCGAGTCTGCCTGCCTCGGCCCTTTGCGCGAGTCCTGCAGTCTGCATATGCGCAGGTGAAGGGCTCCCGCTTGACATGTCGGCTGAAAGGTCAGAACACTTGGGGCAGTAGTCCGCCACACCGCGATGCGTGCGCCGGGACATACACAATCAGGGAGCAAGAAATGCTGATGACACCGATCCTGCAAAAGGCCCGCACCGGGCTCATGATGAGTGCTGCCGCAGCGGCACTGGTCCTGTCGGGGGTTGCCGCCGATGCCGAGACCATCCGCTGGGCACGCGTGGGTGATGCGCTGACCATGGACCCGCACAGCCAGAACGAAGGCCCCACGCACACACTGAACCACCACATCTACGAAACGCTTGTCGGCCGGTCGCTTGACGGCTCGCTCACCCCGCGTCTGGCCACTGACTGGGGGATCAGCGAAGAAGACGAGACAGTCTGGGTCTTCACCATCCGCGAGGGTGTGAAGTTCCATGACGGCAGCGACATGACTGTGGAAGACGTGGTCTTTTCGCTCGACCGCGCGCGCACGCCGCCTTCGGGCATGGCTGCGCTGCATGCCGCCGTGCAGGAAGTGACCGCCGTCGACGACACCACCGTGCATATCCGCATGTCTGGCCCGGCGCCGCTCTATGTGCAGAACCTGACCAACACCTTCATCATGTCCAAGGCCTGGGCCGAGGCGAACGGTGTCGAGATGGCGCCCAATTTCGCGGCAGGCGAGGAAGCCCATTCGGTGCGCAACACCAATGGCACAGGCCCCTACATGCTGGTCGAGCGTGACCCGGAAGTGCGCACGGTGCTGCAAGCCTTTGGCGATCACTGGGACGACGCGCCTGCCGTGACCGAGATCATCTATACCCCGATCTCCGAAGCCGCGACCCGCGTCGCGGCCCTGCTGTCGGGCGAGGTCGATATCGTGCAGGACGTGCCGGTGCAGGATATCGCGCGGCTCGAGCAGACGCCGGGTATCCGTGTCATGCGCGGGCCCGAGAACCGCAACATCTTCTTCAGCTATGACATGGCGTCGGACTCGCTGCGCTCCTCGGATGCAGATGGCAACCCGTTCGCAAGCCCCGAAGTGCGCGAAGCCATGTCGTTGGCGATCGACCGCAATGCTATCCAGCAGGTGGTGATGCGCGGCGAATCGCAGCCCTCGGCAGCACCGTTGCCGCCCTTCGTGAATGGCTGGACCGAAGAGATGCATGCCTTCGGTGCGCCGGACCTGGAGCGCGCCCGCGCATTGATGGCCGAAGCAGGCCATGCGGACGGCTTCTCGGTGCAGCTCGACTGCCCGAATGACCGGTATCTGAACGATGAATCGATCTGCCAGGCACTGGTGGGGATGATGGCGCAGATCGGCATCCGGGTGGACCTGAACGCGCAGACCCGGTCGCTGCACTTCCCGCTGATCGAGAACTGGGAGACCGATTTCTACCTGCTGGGCTGGGGGGTGCCGACCTTTGACAGCCAGTATGTGTTCGATTTCCTTGTTCATACCCGCGAGGGCAGCTATGGCGCGTTCAATGGCTCGCGCTATTCCAACCCGGAACTGGACGCCAAGATCGAGTCGCTGGCAACAATGACCGATCTGGAAGCGCGTGACGCGATCATTGCCGAGATCTGGGACACGGTGATGGAGGAACGTATCTTCCTGAATGTCCATAACCAGGTGCTGGCCTATGCCATGCGCGATGGCATCAATCTGGATGTGCACCCGGAGAACCAGCCGCGCATGACCACGGTCAGTTTCGACTGATCGATACTTGACCATCCGGCCCGCGCGGGATAGCCGGCGCGGGCCGTGAATTTTCGGCAGCAATGCTGACCTGGGGTCCGGGGTTCACCATGATCGCCTTCATCCTGCGCCGGATCGTGCAATCGGTCATGGTCATGCTGACCGTGGCGCTGGTGGCTTTCGCGCTGTTTCGCTTCGTGGGTGACCCGATCGCCTCGATGGTGGGCCAGGAGACGACGCTGGCCGAGCGCGCCGAACTGCGCGAGGTGCTGGGGCTGAACGATCCGTTCGCGATCCAGTTCGGCCGGTTCGTCGCGCGGGCGGCCACGGGCGATTTCGGTATTTCCTACCGGCTGCAGCAGCCTGTGATGGAACTGATCCTTTCGCGCCTGCCGGCAACACTGGAACTGGCTCTGGTCTCGGGCGTGCTGGCCTTTGTCTTTGGCGTTGGGTTCGGGGTCTATACCGCGCTCAGGCGCGGCAACTGGATATCGGGCAGCGTGATGACCGCCTCCCTGATCGGGGTATCACTGCCGACCTTCCTGATCGGGGTGCTGCTGATCTGGGTGTTCGCGGTCGAACTGCAATGGTTGCCCTCTTTTGGGCGCGGCGAAACGGTCTATATCGGGGACTGGTGGCGCACGGGGCTCCTGACCGAGTCGGGCCGCGCCTCGCTGATTCTTCCCGCAATCACGCTGGGGCTGTATCAGATGACGCTGATCATGCGGCTCGTGCGTGCCGAGATGCTGGAAGTGCTGCGCACCGATTACATAAAGTTCGCCCGCGCGCGGGGGCTGTCAAACCGTGCAGTGAATTTTGGCCATGCGCTGAAGAACACGCTGGTGCCGGTCATCACCATCACCGGGCTTCAGATGGGTTCGATCATCGCGTTTTCCATCATCACCGAGACCGTGTTCCAGTGGCCAGGCGTAGGCGCGCTGTTCATCCGCTCTGTGCAATTCGTCGATGTGCCGGTGATGGCCGCCTATCTGATGCTGATCGCGCTGGTTTTCGTGATCATCAACCTGATCGTGGACCTGCTCTATTACGCCGTGGACCCGCGCCTGCGCGTGGACCGTGCGAATGCGCGCCATTGAGGGGCAGAGATGACCGATTCCACACCTGAAAAGCGCCCCGGAGCCCTTGCCCGCGCCTGGGACAGTGACATCGCATGGTCTTTCCGTCACTCGCCGCTGGCGATTGTTGCGGCGCTGGTGTCGCTGGTCATCATCCTCGCTGCGGTCCTTGCTCCCTGGATCGCACCGCATGACCCGTTCAACCCGGCGTCGCTGAACCTGATGGACGGTTTCACCCCGCCGATGGAACCCAACGCCTTTACCGGCAATGTTTACTGGCTGGGCACCGACAATCAGGGCCGCGACGTATTCTCGACCATCCTCTATGGCGCGCGGATCTCGCTCTTCGTGGGCTTCATGGCCGTGCTCTTCGCCATGGTGCTTGGGATCACGCTGGGTCTGATCGCGGGCTATCGCGGTGGCTGGCTGGACAGCCTGCTGATGCGCGTCGCGGATGTGCAGCTGACCTTCCCCTCGATCTTGCTGGCACTGCTGATCTTCGGGGTCGCGCGCGGCTTCATCCCGCCCGCTTACCGCGAGGCAATGGCCATCTGGGTGCTGATCGTGGCCATCGGCCTGTCGGACTGGGTGCAATATGCCCGCGTTGTGCGCGGCGCCACCATGGTCGAGAAGAACAAGGAATATGTGCAGGCCGCCCGCGTGATCGGGGCGCACCCGGCCAAGATCCTCGTGCGCCATATCCTGCCCAATGTCATGGGGCCAGTTCTGGTGATTGCCACGATCGGGCTGGCGCTGGCCATCATTGCGGAAGCCACGCTCAGCTTCCTTGGCGTTGGTGTGCCGCCCACGCAGCCCAGTCTTGGAACGCTGATCCGCATCGGGCAGGGGTTCCTGTTCTCGGGCGAGTGGTGGATCCTGCTGTTCCCCTCGATCACGCTGCTGGCGCTGGCGCTGTCGGTCAACCTGCTGGGCGACTGGCTGCGCGACGCGCTGAACCCGAGGTTGCGCTGATGCCCGCCCTTGCAGACAAGGCCCCGCTTCTGTCCGTCCGCGATCTGGTCGTCGAATTTCCCACCCGCCGGGGCGTGTTGCGCGCGCTCGACAAGGTGTCGTTCGACATTGCCGAGGGCGAGGTGCTGGGCATGGTGGGTGAATCCGGCGCCGGCAAGTCGCTGACCGGGGCCGCGATCATCGGGCTGCTTGAGCCGCCGGGCCGCATCGCCAGTGGAGAGGTCTGGCTGCGCGGCGAACGCATCGACAACTTGCCACGCGAAAGGATGCGCCGCCTCAGGGGCCGTCGCATCGGCATGGTATTCCAGGACCCGCTGACCAGCCTGAACCCGCTCTATACAGTCGCGCGGCAGCTGATCGAAACCATCCGCACGCATATGGATGTATCCGACACCGAAGCGCGCAATCGGGCTGTCGGACTTCTGGACCGTGTCGGCATTCCGGCTGCCGCGCGTCGCATCGACGATTACCCGCATCATTTCTCGGGCGGGATGCGCCAGCGCGTGGTGATTGCGCTTGCCCTTGCCGCAGAGCCCGAACTGGTAATCGCGGATGAACCGACAACGGCGCTCGATGTCTCGGTGCAGGCGCAGATCATCGATGTGCTCAAGGAAATCTGCGCGGAGCGGGGGGCGTCCGTGATGCTGATCACCCATGACATGGGCGTGATCGCCGAAACCGCCGACCGTGTGGCGGTGCTCTATGCCGGGCGGCTGGCCGAGATAGGCCCGGTGCGCGACGTGATCCAGCGCGCCGAGCACCCTTATACAGCCGGGTTGATGGGCTCCATCCCGACCCTGACCCAGACCGCCGAGCGACTGACTCAGATTCCCGGCTCCATGCCCCGGCTCGATGCCATCCCCAAGGGCTGTGCCTTCAACCCCCGCTGCCCCCGCGTGCTGGAGCGTTGCCGCATCGAACGGCCCGAACTGATCGCACGCGAGGGCGGGCGGCAGGTGGCCTGCTGGCTCTATGACAGGGAGGCGCAGGATGCCTGACGTGCTCTTGTCGGTCGAAGGCCTGACGCGGCGCTTCGATGTCTCCAAACCCTGGCTCAACCGCGTGATCGAGCGCGAGGACAGGCAGTTCCTGACCGCCACGGCGGATGTGAGCTTCGACATCTGCAAGGGTGAGACCTTTGCCCTGGTAGGCGAATCCGGGTCGGGCAAATCCACCATCGCCAAGATGATCGTGGGACTGCTGGAGCCTTCGGCAGGCCAGATCCGGTTCGATGGCAAGGTGATGGATTTCGCTTCGGGCGCGGCCATGCGCGCGCTGCGCCGCCGCTTCCAGATGATCTTTCAGGATCCGTTTGCAAGCCTCAATCCGCGCTGGCGGGTGGGCGACATCATCGCCGAGCCGATCCATACTTTCGGGCTCTTGCGCGGGGCGGAAGTCACCCGCGAGGTCGGGCGCCTGCTCGATCTGGTGGGGCTGTCTGCCGCTGACGCCGAGAAATTCCCGCATGAATTCTCGGGTGGGCAGCGTCAGCGCATCGCGATTGCCCGCGCGCTCTCGTCCAGGCCTGAATTCATCGTCTGCGACGAGCCTACCTCGGCGCTCGATGTGTCGGTGCAGGCGCAGATCCTGAACCTGATGCGTGACCTGCAGGATGAGTTCGGCCTGACCTATCTGCTCATCAGCCATGATCTGAGCGTCGTTCGCCACATGTCGAACCGGATCGGTGTGCTCTATCTGGGCCGGCTGGTCGAGGTGGCCGAGGCCAAGCGCCTGTTCACCGAACCGCAGCACCCCTATACGCGAATGCTTCTGGACGCGGTGCCGGATCTGTCGCTCTCGGGGCGCAGGCGCACGCCGGTCACGGGCGAGATCCCGAATCCGATCAACCCGCCATCAGGCTGCGCCTTCCATCCGCGCTGTCCGCAGGTATTCGAACCCTGCCGCCATCAAACACCGATGAGTACTGCCACTGCGACCGGGCAGGCGGCCTGTCATCTGCTGACACATGACCAAAAGGCGGAGTCCTCATAGCTCTGCCTGTCCTGGCTGGCGGTGGTCGCCACTGCCTCAAAAGGGCAGACCGGTGTAGTTTTCGGCAAACAGGCGTTGCGCCACCGGGCTGGAGGCAAGTTGCATCAGTTCCACGCGCTGCATCTGCCGGTCATAGGCGGAATGCTCGGGAAAGCGATGCATCATTGTCGTGACCGACCAGGAAAACCGCATCGCCTGCCAGACCCGCGCCAGGGCCTTGACGGAATAGCCCTCCAGCCCGGCGCTGTCGCTGTCGCGGTAATGCGCGACAAGGCCCGCGCTCAGGTAATGCACATCCGAGGCTGCGAGGTTCAGCCCCTTGGCCCCTGTGGGGGGCACGATATGGGCTGCGTCGCCGCACAGGAACAGCGCGCCGTGACGCATGGGCTCGGAAACGAAACTGCGCAGCGGCGCGATGGATTTCTCGATTGCGTGGCCCGTTACAAGCCGCTCCGAGAGATGGCAGGGCATCCGCGCGCGAAACTCCTGCCAGAAGGCCGCGTCCGCCCAGTCTTCCGGCCGGTCGCCAAGGGGCACCTGTATGTAATATCGCGACAGCATCGGATTGCGCATGGATGCCAGCGCAAATCCACGCGGGTGGCTGGCATAGATCAGTTCTTCATGCAGCGGCGGTGTTTCCGACAGCACCCCCAGCCAGCCGAAGGGATAGACCTTCTCATAGTCGCGCCGGACGCTGTCGGGGATCGACTTGCGGCTGACCCCGTGGAAGCCGTCACAGCCTGCAATGAAATCGCAGTCCAGCCGGTGGCTCCGGCCATCCAGAACATAACTGACATGCGGGGACGCACTGTCCAGATCATGCAGCACCACATGCTCGACACCATGCACATGCTGCGCGCCAAGCGCGTCCTGCGCAGCATGGAGATCGCGCGTCACCTCGGTCTGGCCATAGACCATCACCTCGGCTCCGCAGGCCGCCGCGAAGTCGATGCGGATCATCTGCTGGTCATGGGTCAGGACGCAGCCCGCGTGGCGGTGCCCCTCGCGCATCATCCGCGCGCCCACGCCCGCTCGCGTGAGCAGATCGACAGTTCCCTGTTCCAGAACGCCCGCGCGGATACGCGAGAGTACATGTGCCCGGCTCTGACGCTCCAGCACCACTGTCTCGATGCCCGCGAGGTTGAGAAGCTGCGACAGCAACAGCCCCGACGGCCCCCCGCCGATGATCGCGACCTGTGTGCGCATGACTGCACCTCTCCTGTCCTGCATCTGCTGCGCAGGATAGCTGGCTGTGCTGCGCGCGGGAATGGACGCATCTTCCCGATCATGGTATTTTTCCGCCATGAGCCGCGCCCCCGAAATTCCCGCCTTCCAGCTCTATGGCGAGGCCACGGCCTTTCCCGACATGCTGCACATGGAACAGATCCGTGACCGGGCCGCAGGGCATGACTGGACAATCCGCCCTCATCGGCACGCGCATCTTTTCCAGGTTTTCCTGCTGTTTTCAGGCCGGATCGACTTTCATCTGGACGGCGAGGCAATGGCGCTCTCGCCACCTGTCACACTTTGTGTGCCACCCGACAGCGTGCATGGGTTCCGCTTTTCGTGTGATACCGAAGGCTGGGTCATCAGCCTGCCGGTCCAGCATTATCCCGACCTGTTCGGAGAGGGGGCGGAGCTTGTCGGCGCGCTTGCGCGACCACGACGCCAGCCGCCACCTGCGGCGATGCCCGAGGCCGTTGAGGCGCTGCATCATGTCTGGCGTGGCAGGGGGCGCTTTCGACGCACCGAATTGCGCGCACGACTCGGTCTGATCCTGAGCGCGCTCGTCGGGTCATGCCCCGACCCCGACGCGCGCGCCAGCGACCCGCGCCTTGCCCGCTTCCAGACGCTGATCGCAGCCCATGCGACTGAGCACTGGCCGATCGGGCGCCATGCGCGTGCGCTGGGATTGTCCGAGCGCACCCTGGGAAGGCTGTGCAAGGCGCAGACCGGACTGAGCCCGCAGGCCCTGATCGAAGCGCATCTGATGCGCGAGGCCTCGCGGATGCTGGCCTATACGCGCATGAGCGCGCAATCGGTGGCCCATGCTCTGGGGTTCGAGGATTCCAGTTATTTCAGCCGCCGCTTTCGTGCCTTTGCCGGGCTGTCGCCGCGCGCCTATCGCAAAAGGCTTGACCGGTCCTGACCGCCGCGCGTTGTCCGGCGCGAACACACCCGCGCCGGGGTCCGCGGCACGCGTGTCATGCAGGGGCGCGCAACCCCAGGATCGCCCGCGCTTGTTGCCAGTTCGCCACGGGGCGCTTGTATTTCGCGCATAGTGCAACCGTGCGCGCGACCAGGGCCGCATTCGAGGGGGCAAGCCTGTCGCGATCCAGCCGCACATTGTCCTCCAGCCCGGTGCGCGTATGCCCGCCGCGCGCGATCGCCCATTCATTGACGACATTCTGATTGGCGCCAATTCCTGCCGCGCACCACAGCGCGTCGGGGGCAAAACGGGTCAGCGTCTCGATATAGATATCGAGAATGCGCTCATCCGCGATCATCGCGTTCTTCACGCCCATCACGAATTGCACATAGAGCGGGCGCTTCAACCGTCCGTCATCAGCCATCTTCGCGGCCTGGATGACATGGGACAGATCGAAGGCCTCGATCTCGGGCATCACATCATGGGCGATCATTTCCGAGGCCAGCCAGTCGACCAGATCGGGCGGATTTTCATAGACACGGGTCGGGAAATTGTTGGACCCGACCGAGAGCGAGGCCATGTCGGGGCGCAGCGGCAACATGCCGCCGCGCGCCTGCCCTGCGCCCGAGCGCCCGCCGGTCGAGAACTGGATGATCATGCCGGGGCAGTGCGTCTCCAGCCCCTCTTTCAGGCGCGCGAATTTCTCGGGGTCGGAGCTCGGGCTCTCGTCGTCATTGCGCACATGGCAATGCGCAATGCTCGCGCCTGCCTCAAATGCCTCATGCGTGCTCTCGATCTGCTCGGCCACAGTGATCGGCACTGCCGGGTTGTCGGCCTTGGTCGGCACCGAGCCGGTAATGGCGAC
>SKYA01000157.1 GCA_007128135.1 Paracoccaceae bacterium
GCGAAGGCCCGCATGGGCCAAGGAGGGCGCGCATCATGGCGAAAGACAAGGGCCCCAGACGCCCCAGGGCGCAGACGCCAAAGGGGTTTCGCGATTATTTCGGCTCCGAGGTCAGCGCGCGCCGCGCGATGCTGGACAGGATTGCGGCGGTCTATCACCGCTACGGGTTTGATGCGCTGGAAACATCCGCAGTAGAAACGGTCGAGGCTTTGGGCAAGTTCCTGCCCGATGTGGACCGCCCCAATGACGGCGTGTTCGCGTGGGAGGAAGAGGGCGACTGGCTGGCGCTGCGCTATGACCTGACGGCCCCCCTGGCGCGGGTGGCGGCGCAGTATCGCAATGATCTGCCCTCGCCTTATCGGCGCTATGCGATGGGGCCTGTCTGGCGCAATGAAAAACCGGGTCCGGGGCGGTTCCGGCAGTTTTATCAATGCGACGCGGATACGGTCGGCGCGGCGTCGGTGGCCGCAGATGCCGAGATCTGCGCAATGCTGGCGGATGCGCTCGAGGCCGTGGGGATCGAGCGCGGGGATTACGTGATCCGGGTGAACAACCGCAAGGTGCTGAATGGGGTGATGGAGGTTGCGGGCATTCTGGACCCCGCCGACCCGTCCAAGTTCGAGGCCGAGCGCGGGATCGTCCTGCGCGCCATCGACAAGCTGGACCGGCTTGGGGTGGAGGGCGTGCGCGCGCTGCTGGGCGAGGGGCGGAAGGATGAGAGCGGCGATTTCACGAAGGGGGCGGGCTTGGGTGCGGCGCAGACGGATGTTGTGATGAAATTCGTCGATGCAAATCGCGCTATTGAAGCATCGTTGGGAGCACTTGCCAGCGAAGCTATTGAAAAAGGACTACCCTACAGTCGCTATACTCGCGCAATGTATTCTTTTGATGAAAAAACGTCGAAACCCCTCAGCGTTGACGACGAAGCCGAAGTTTATCGGTCGTTCGCAACGGTCAACTATCTTCGCGAAATTGTATCTGACTCGAAGATCGGCGCTGAAGGCGTTGCCGAGCTTGAGGAAATTGCCAACCTGCTCGCCGCCCAAGGCTACGGCCCCGACCGCATCATTATCGACCCCTCGGTTGTGCGCGGCCTCGGCTACTACACCGGCCCGGTTTTCGAGGCCGAACTGACGTTCGAGATCACCGACGAAAAAGGCCGCCCACGCCAGTTTGGCAGCGTTGCAGGGGGCGGGCGCTATGACGATCTGGTCAAGCGCTTCACCGGGCAGGCCGTGCCTGCCACGGGCGTCAGCATTGGCGTGGACCGGCTGCTGGCCGCCCTTGCCGCCAAGGGGCGGCTGGAGGAGTCTGCTCAGGGGCCGGTGGTCGTGACGGTGATGGACCGCGCGCGGATGGCCGAATACATGGCCATGGTGGGCGAGTTGCGCGCGGCGGGCATCCGCGCGGAGATGTATCTGGGCAATCCGAAGAATTTCGGCAACCAGCTCAAATACGCCGACAAGCGCGAAAGCCCGATCGCGGTCATTCAGGGCGAGGAGGAGGCAGCGCGCGGGGTTGTGCAGGTCAAGGATCTCATCCTTGGCGCGAAGATCGCCGCGCAAGCCACTGTAGAAGAATGGAAGTCACAGCCAGCACAGATCGAGGTCCCGCGTTCTGGTCTGGTCAGCGCAGTGCGTGAGATACTTGGGCGGCAAGGATGACACGGGCCGAGACGCTCGCGGCAGAGCTTCTGGCCGAGATGCAGGCCGCGGGCGCGCTGCCTGTCGCGGCGGATATCCTGCAACCGGCGGGAACGCTGCTCGACCTTTATGGCGAGGATATCCGCGCGCGCGCCTATGTCACGCAGGACCCCACGCTGGGCGAGATGATGCTGCGCCCGGATTTCACGGTGCCGGTGGTGCAGGCGCATATGCGCACGGGCGCAGAGCCTGCGCGTTACTGCTATAGCGGCCCTGTGTTTCGCAAGCAGGAGGGCGCGCGGGCGCGGGAATACCTGCAGGTGGGATATGAGGTGTTCGCCCGCGACGATCCGGCCCGCGCGGATGCGGAAGTCTTTGCGCTGTTCTCGCGTCTGCTCGCGGGGCACGGCCTGCGCCCGGTGACAGGCGATATCGGCATCCTGAAGGCCGCAGTCTCGGGGCTTGAGACCAGCCCCGAGCGCAAGGCCGCGCTGATGCGCCATATCTGGCGGCCCCGGCGTTTTCGGGCGCTGCTGGAGCGGATGGGCGGACAGGGGCCGCTGGCCGAGGCGCGGGCGGCACTGGTCGCGAAGCTGCGCACCGGCGTGCCGCAGCAGGCGCCCGGGATCGGCCTGCGCTCGGAAGCCGAGATCGCCGAGCGGGTCGCGCTGCTGATCGCGGATGCGGAGACCCCGCCTGTCCCGCAGGCGCAGGTCAGCGCGCTCGAGGCGCTGCTGGCGCTGAAGGCCCCCGCGCGGGATGCGCTTGCGCGGATGCGCGCGCAGGGCTGGGCGGCGCCCGGTCCGGCCCTCGACCGGCTCGAGGCGCGGCTGGACGCGCTGGACGCCGCAGGCATCGACACCACGTCACTGCCTTTCGAGACCAGTTTCGGGCGCACCAACATGGAATATTACGATGGCTTCGTCTTCGGGTTCATCGCGCCCAGATGCGATCTGCCACCCGTCGCCACGGGCGGACGCTATGACGCGCTGACAGCCGTTCTGGGGCAGGGGCGGGCAATTCCGGCAGTGGGCGGCGTGATCCGGCCCGAGGCGCTGGCCACGCTGGAGGGGGGCGCATGAGCCTGAAACTGGGCGTGCCGTCCAAGGGTCGGCTCATGGAGCAGTGTTTCGACTGGTTCGCCGCGCGGGGGGTCAGCCTGCGCAGGACCGGCGCAGAGCGCGAATATGCCGGTGCCGTCGATGGTGTTGCAGGGGTGGAACTGGTGCTGCTCTCGGCCTCGGAAATCCCGCGCGAACTGGCGGCAGGCCGGATTCATCTGGGTGTGACCGGCTCGGACCTTGTGCGCGAGACCCTGGCGGACTGGCCGCGCGAGGTGGTGGAACTCGCACCGATGGGCTTTGGCCATGCCGATCTGATCGTGGCGGTTCCCAAAGCCTGGGTGGATGTGGAGACGCTCGACGATCTTGACGCGGTGGCCGCGGCCTTTCGCGGCCGTCATGGCTTCCGGCTGCGGATCGCGACCAAGTATCACCGCCTGGTGCGTGACTATCTGCGCGCGCACGGGGTGGCCGATTATCAACTTGTCGACAGCCAGGGGGCCACGGAAGGCACGGTCAAGAACCTGACCGCCGAGGCGATTGCCGACATTACCTCGACAGGCGAGACGCTGGAGGCGAACCATCTGAAAATCCTGCGGGACGAACCGATACATCGCTCGCAGGCGACGCTGTTTGCCTCGCGGGTCGCAGATTGGGCCGAGGCGCATGTGCCGATGCGCGCCCTGGCCGAGCGGCTGGCGATAGAGA
>SKYA01000126.1 GCA_007128135.1 Paracoccaceae bacterium
AATCCCATGTCGATCACTCCATATGCCCCCAGCTGGTTCAAGCCGGGGCAAGGTTGCATATGGGTCAATTCTCAGTGGCAATTTTGGCCGCTGCCGGGTCAATTCTCAGTGGCAATCAACAGTTCAGCGGGAAAACAGTCCCCCGGACTGTTTTCTGATCCGCTTCACTCGCTCAGCCAGAAAAGATTGCTCATTGATCAGTCTCCTTGCGGAGCGTGAATCACGCCGCAAGGGTGAAATCAATGGGTCCTGAGCCTAGAGCAAACACTGCGACGATGAACAGATGCGGTAGTTGCCTCCACGCCAACGGCATGGCTTGCGGATTCGCCCCGGCTGACCTCATGCCGCAATTTGACGCAGGGTTGCGCAGCAATGCCGCGCCGGGGGCAGGAAGCCGCTTTCAGCCTTGCCTACACATCCACATCTTCGACAAACCGCGCATTCTCGCTGATATACTGGAAGCGCAGTTCCGGTTTCTTGCCCATCAGCCGCTCGACCAGGTCCGAGGTCTCGCCCGGCAGGTCGTCATCTACCGACACCCGGATCAGGCGGCGCGAGGCGGGGTCCATCGTGGTTTCCTTCAGGTCCTTTGCATCCATCTCGCCCAGACCCTTGAAGCGCGACACATCGACCTTGCCCCCTTTTCCCTTGGGGCCGCCAAAACCCTCGGCTATCAGACGCTCTTTCTCGATCTCATCCAGCGCATAGACGCGCTTCGCCCCCTGGGTCAGCCGGAACAGCGGCGGGCATGCCAGATACAGGTGGCCCGCGTCGATCATGGGCCGCATCTGGGTGAAGAAGAAGGTCATCAGCAGGGCCGCGATATGCGCGCCGTCCACATCGGCATCGGTCATGATGATGATCTTGTCATAACGCAGGTCATCGAGCCGGAACCTGGAGCCCAGCCCCACGCCCATCGCCTGACACAGGTCGCTGATTTCCGCATTCGTCGTCAGCTTGCCCGAGGCCGCCCCCAGCACGTTCAGGATCTTTCCGCGCAGCGGCAACAGCGCCTGATTGCGCCGGTCGCGCGCCATCTTGGCCGAGCCGCCCGCCGAATCGCCCTCGACGATGAACAGTTCCGTGCCGTCACGCGTGGTGGCCGAGCAATCGACAAGCTTGCCGGGCAGGCGCAGCTTCTTGGTGGCCGACTTGCGGCTGGTTTCCTTCTCCTGCCGGCGCTTGAGCCGCTCTTCGGCGCGCAGGACCAGAAAATCCAGGATCGCCCCCGCCGCCTTCGGGTCGGCCGCCAGCCAGTTGTCGAAATGGTCGCGCACCGCGCCCTCGACCATGCGCGCGGCCTCGGTCGTGGCAAGGCGGTCCTTGGTCTGGCCCACGAATTCGGGCTCGCGGATGAAGCACGACACCAGCGCGCAGCCGCCTGCCGCCATGTCCTCGCGCGTGATCTGCGCGGCCTTGCGGTTGTTGGCAAGTTCGCCATAGGCACGGATGCCCTTCAGCACTGCCGCCCAGAAGCCCTGCTCATGCGTGCCGCCCTCGGGCGTGGGCACCGTGTTGCAGTAGCTCTGCACGAATCCGTCGCGCGCAGGTGTCCAGTTGATCGCCCATTCGACCGAGCCGGGCTGGCCGAACTTCTCCTGAAAGCCGACCTTGCCGGCGAAAGGCCTGTCGGAATAGGTGACAGTGCCGTTGAGCTGTTCGTTGAGATAATCCGCCAGCCCGCCGGGGAAGTGAAACACGGCCTCCTGCGGCGTCTCGCCATCCTCGATCGCCGATTTCCATCGAATCTCGACCCCCGAGAACAGATATGCCTTGGAGCGCGCCATCCTGAACAGCCGCGCGGGCTTGAGTTTCAGCGAGCCGAAGATCTCGGGGTCGGGGTGGAAGGTCACGCTGGTGCCGCGCCGGTTCGGGGCCGGGCCGATCCTTGCCACCGGGCCTTGCGGAATGCCGCGCGAGAACTCCTGTGCATAAAGCTCGCGGTTGCGCGCCACCTCGACGCGCATATGGTCCGACAGCGCATTGACGACCGAGGCGCCCACGCCATGCAGGCCGCCCGATGTCTGATAGGCCTTGCCCGAGAACTTGCCGCCCGCATGCAGCGTGCACAGGATCACCTCGAGAGCGGATTTGTCGGGGAACTTGGGGTGCGGGTCGATGGGGATGCCGCGGCCATTGTCGCGGATGGTGATGGAGTGATCCGCGTGCAGCTCCACCTCGATCCGGTTCGCGTGGCCCGCGACCGCCTCATCCATCGAGTTGTCGAGCACTTCCGCCACCAGATGATGCAGCGCGCGCTCATCCGTGCCGCCGATATACATGCCCGGACGCTTGCGCACCGGCTCCAGCCCTTCGAGCACCTCGATCGAGGAGGCGTCATAGGTTTCGGACTGGTTCAACAGGTCACTCATTGGCTGCTCGATTCTTCTTGGGGTGGGTGCCACCACCAATAGACCACCCATGCGAAACAGGCGCAAGGTTTAGCCCTTGCGCCTGTGCCGATTACAGTGCCGCGCCGGTTACAGAAGCGTCCAGAGATGGAAAAGCAACCCCGTCACGAAAGCCCCGCCCAGCGAGATTGCGACATAGAGCGCGAAGACCCGGAACCTGACCAGCGCCCAGACGGCAATCGCCGCAGGCAGTGAGGTCACACCCCCGGCGATCAGGAAGGCCATGCCCGCCCCCGGCTGCATCCCCTGTTCCATCAGCGTGCCGATCAGCGGCAGGGCAGCATAGCCGTTGAAATAGGCCGGCACACCGACAAGCGTGGCAATCGCAATCGGCATCAGCCCGTTGCCCCCCAGTGTCTGTGTCACCAGTTCGGCGGGCACATAGGCCAGCATCAGGCTTTCCAGCAGGAATGCCAGCGACATCCATTTCAGCAGGAACAGGAAGGTCCTGGTGCCCTCGGTACGGAATTTGGTCAGTCGGGCAGGCTCTTGCCAGAATTGCCAGACAGGGGGCTTCGGATTGCGCACCTTTGCACCGCCGCAACCCCCGTTGCCGATGCCCTCGCGCAGCGGGTCGCCCAATCCGCCTGCACTTGTGAGCAAATGGACGAGCGTGCCGCCCAGAAGCCCCATGCCGATCGCGATCAGCGTCTTGGCAATGGCGAATTCCAGCCCCAGCACACCCGCGGTCAGCACGAACATCGACGGGTCCATCAGCGGTGAGGCAAGCCAGAAGGCCATGACCGGCGCCAGTGGCACCCCGATGGCCAGAAGGGCCGCGATCAGCGGGATCACGCCGCAGGAACAGAAGGGCGACAGCCCGCCAGACAGCGCGCCCATCAGGATCATCATCGCAGGTGCCCCCGTGAACGCCCGCGCGATCAGGTTGTCAGCGCCTGTGGCCCCGGCCCAGGCCGCGATCAGGATCGAGGCCGCAAGGAAAGGCGCGATCGAGACCAGCGCGCCAGAGACCTTGCCCAGCGACGGG
>SKYA01000204.1 GCA_007128135.1 Paracoccaceae bacterium
CGCTTTGCGCGCGCCCCCTGCCCGGATACACATCCGCAAAACACCAAAGCCCCTGCCAGGGCAGGGGCTTTCGGAGAAATGGCGCGGTTGACGGGGCTCGAACCCGCGACCCCCGGCGTGACAGGCCGGTACTCTAACCAACTGAGCTACAACCGCGCGATGGCGCCGAAATATGCGCTCGTGCAGCAGCCGTCAAGCCCAAAGCACGATCATCCGGCCGAAAATCAACCCTTGCCCGCACCCCGGCGCTGACCCAGCGCCAGCCAGCCCAGCACCGCCAGATAGGCCAGATCCGCCACCACCAGCGTGGCCCAGGTCCGCAACACCAACAAGCCCGCAAGGGCGCTCATCCCGATCAGCACCCAGATGGCATTCTCGCGCGCGATCCGCACCGCCTTGAGCGAAGGCGTGGGCAATCGCGATACCATCAGGAACCCCACACCGCCCAGATACAGCGCAACCGGAAGCGGCGCCTGGGTCACATCCAGCACCCCCGACAACCCCAGAAAGACCGGCAACAGACCCAGCATCGCCCCCGCCGGCGCGGGCACCCCCACGAAATGCCGCTGGCTGGGCCCCTCCGGCGTGGCGCGGCTGATATTGAAGCGCGCCAGGCGCAGACAGGCGCAGACCGCAAAGATCAGCACGAACACCCAGCCGACACCCGCCATCGGCCCGGCCAGCGCATAGCCGAAGACCAGCACACCGGGCGCCACGCCAAAACTGACGAAATCGGCGAAACTGTCCAGCTCCGCGCCAAAACTGCTGGCCGCGTTCAGCTTGCGCGCGACCAGCCCATCCACCCCGTCCATCACCGCCGCTAAGATGATCAGCGCCGCCGCGACCTCGAAACGCGCGTCAAAGGTGAAGCGAATCGCACTCAGCCCCGCGCACATGCCCAGGATCGTCACCAGATTGGGCACCAGCGCCAGCAGCGAGAGCCGGTCGCGCGCCATGTCAGATGGCCTCGGCCATGCGGCGCGGCTCGGAACTCGACAGATCCGCGATCACGGTCTCGCCCGAGATCATCCCCTGACCCAGCGCGACCATCGGCTCCACCCCCTCGGGCAGATAGACATCCACACGGCTGCCGAAGCGGATCATTCCGAATCGCTCGCCCGTGGCCAGCACATCGCCCTCCTGCACCTCGCAGAGTATGCGCCGCGCCACAAGCCCGGCAATCTGCACCACACCGACCTGCCGCCCGTCCTCCATCTCCAGCACCAGACCGTTGCGCTCGTTGTCCTCGCTTGCCTTGTCCAGCGAGGCATTCAGGAACTTCCCGGGCCGATACGCGATCCTGACGACCTGCCCGCCGATGGGCGCGCGGTTCACATGACAGTTGAACACATTCATGAAGACCGACACCCGCATGCGCGCGCCCTCGCCCATTCCCAGCTCGGCAGGCGGCACCGCGGGCCCGATCAGCGAGATCACCCCGTCAGCGGGGCTGACCAGCAACCCCGCCCGCGCCGGCACATGGCGCACCGGGTCGCGGAAGAAATAGTAACACCAGATCGTCAACCCCAGCCCGACCCAGCCCAACGGCTGCCAGATCAGGAACAGGACCACGGTCACGGCGGCAAAGACCGCAATGAACCTGTAGCCTTCACGGTGGATCGGCTTGACGACGGTCGAAAGCATGTCAGCGGCCATGGGGCCTCCTTCCTGAAACGGGCTCAGAGGGGCTCGATATCCCCCTCGGCGCGCAGGGCATGAAAGCTGGCGGCAAAACTGTCAAGCGTCCCGTCCGTGATCGTCCCGCGCAGATCCTGCATCAGACGCTGGTAGTAGGTCAGATTGTGCCACGTCAACAGCATCGAGCCGATGATCTCGTCCGAGCGGATCACATGGTGCAGATAGGCGCGCGAATAGTCGCGACAGGCCGGGCACGGACAGCCCTCCTCCAGCGGGCGCGGATCATCGCGATGGCGCGCATTGCGCAGGTTGACCGGCCCGCGCGCGGTCCATCCCTGCCCCGTCCGCCCCGAGCGCGACGGCAGCACGCAGTCGAACATGTCCACGCCGCGCTGGACGGCACCGACAATGTCATCGGGCTTGCCGACCCCCATCAGATAGCGCGGGCGGTCCTCGGGCAACTGCCCGGGCGCATGGTCCAGCACCTCGAACATCAGATCCTGCCCCTCGCCCACGGCCAGCCCGCCAATGGCATAGCCGTCAAAGCCGATCTCGCACAGCCGCCCGGCGGACTCGGCGCGCAGATGCGGATAGACCGACCCCTGCTGGATGCCGAACAGCGCATGTCCGGGCCGCTCGCCAAAGGCCGCGCGCGACCGCGCCGCCCAGCGCATTGACAACTCCATCGAGGCCCGCGCCTCGCTCTCCCCGGCCGGAAACGGGGTGCATTCGTCGAAACTCATCACGATATCCGAGCCCAGCAGCCGCTGGATCTCCATCGACCGCTCAGGGCTCAGCATGTGCCGTGAGCCGTCGATATGGCTTGCGAACCGCACGCCCTCTTCCGTCAGCTTGCGCAAACTCGCCAGCGACATCACCTGAAACCCGCCCGAATCGGTCAGGATCGGCCGGTCCCAGTTCATGAACCGGTGCAGCCCCCCAAGTGCTGCAATCCGCTCGGCCGTCGGTCGCAGCATCAGATGATAGGTATTGCCCAGCAGGATATCCGCACCGGTTTCGCGCACCGCTCCCGGCAGCATCGCCTTCACGGTGGCCGCCGTGCCGACCGGCATGAAGGCCGGTGTGCGGATCTCGCCGCGCGGGGTCGCGATCACCCCTGCCCGCGCGCGCCCGTCCCGCGCGTTTATGTCAAACCGAAACTCCATCCCCGCCCTTTGACGCAGTTTCGCGCCCATGCCAAGCCCGCCCCATCAGCTTCATCTTGCCAGAAATACTCATTGCCCCGCCCGCACCCTGTCCCGCTGCACGCTACCGCGCGCGCCGCAGATAGACATAATACGCCCCGGCGCCCCCGTGCCGCGCATGTGCCTCGCGAATTTCCAGTACGGCCGATGACAGCGGCGGCATTCTCAGCCAGCGCGGCACATCCTGCTTCAGCGCTCCGGGCCGGCGCGGGATCGGCCCGTCATCGGCTACGCTCCTGCCCTTGCCGGTAATCACCAGAACCAGCCGCAGGCCCTTTGCCTGCGCGCGCAGGATGAACCCGTTCAGCACCCCATGTGCCTGCGCCAGCGTCATGCCGTGCAGGTCGATCCGCGCCTCGGGCGCAAGCTTGCCACGGCTCATCCGCTGGAACTGTCGCTTGTCCATCTGCACCGGCACCCGCGCCAGCGCGTCAGAGAGCGGATGGGCCAGGTCATGCCCTGGCGGCGGCCCCGAGGGATTGGGCCGCAGCACTGTGCGGCCAATGTCGCGAGCGGGCTTCGGTC
>SKYA01000021.1 GCA_007128135.1 Paracoccaceae bacterium
CCCCGGACCGGGGGGATGCGCGGCGCGGCGGGGTGACGCTCGGTCATGGGTGCGGGAAGGGAGCTTGTGTCGTTCGTGTCCGTATCAGCGCGTCATCTTCTGCCGCATGCCCCGCGCGGGGCGCGGATCGGGCTGTTCGGTGGCTCGTTCGATCCGGCGCATGAGGGGCATGTCCATGTCAGCCGCCATGCGCTGCAGCGGCTGCAGCTCGACCAACTCTGGTGGCTGGTCTCGCCCGGCAATCCGCTCAAGACGACGGGCCCCGCTCCGCTTGCGCGGCGCGTGGAGCACGCGCGCGCGCTGATGCAGCATCCGCGCGTGCAGATCACCCCGGTCGAGGAGGCGCTGGGCACGCGCTACACGGCCGATACGCTGGCAGAGCTGCGCCGGCTGTATCCGACACAGCGCCTCGTCTGGGTCATGGGCGCGGACAACCTGGCGCAGTTCCATGCCTGGGAGAACTGGCGCGCGATCCTTGCCAGCATGCCGGTGGCCGTCATCGCGCGCCCGGGCCAGCAGCGCCGCGCGCTTGCCTCGCGCGCGGCGCGCAGTGCGCGCGCGGACCGGCTGCCCGCCCGCATGGCTGCCAGCCTTGCCGACCAGATTCCGCCGGCCTGGTGCTTCCTGACGATTCCCATGCGGGACATCTCGTCGAGCCGGTTGCGCCAGCAGGGGATCTGGCAGAGCCGGGTTTGATGCGATTCGGGAAACACATTGTTTTAATTGTGAACCCCGCGTGCAAGCCTTGCCAGCAGGGCGGAAAACAAGGTTAATGCACGGCATTGGAGTTGGGGGTTTTGCCTGCCGGACAGGTCAGGGCGGCGTGGAGAGTGTTTTGGATAAAGAGCGTATCGCTTCGGGGGGAGCAGCACCGGAAAGCGTCGGAAGGCGCGGATTCATCAGGCTGGCGATGGCCGGGACGACGCTTCTGGCCATGCCCGCCTGCGCCGGTGCGCCCGACCGGTCGCTGCGCCCGCCGCTGCGACCGGCGCCGCCGCTCGACGGGATCATCTCGCGTGCGGGACTGGCGGCCGATCTGTCCTTTGCGGTGATGGACATGCGCACCGGCAACCTGCTCGAGGGTCAGGGCGCCAATGCGGCGCTGCCACCGGCCAGCGTGGCCAAGGCGGTCACCGCGCTCTATGCGCTCGAGGCACTGGGGGCCGGGTATCAGTTCCGCACCCGGCTGGTCAGTTCGGGCACGCTCAGCGACGGCGTGCTGCGCGGTGATCTGGTTCTGGCAGGGGGCGGCGATCCGACGCTGGAGACCGACATGCTGGCCAGCATGGCCGCAGAGCTTGCCCGCGCCGGTGTGCGCGAGGTGACGGGGCGGTTCCTGGTCTGGGGCGGGGCGTTGCCCTTTGTCGAGCAGATCGCCGATGACCAGTCAGTGCAGGCCGGCTACAATCCGTCCGTTTCCGGGCTGAACCTGAATTTCAACCGCGTTCACTTCGAGTGGCGCCGGGCCGGGGACGGCTACGCGGTCACGATGGATGCGCGCTCGAACCGCCACCGCCCCGAAGTGGGGATGGCAAGCATGCAGGTCGCGGCCCGGTCAGCCCCGCTCTATACCTACCGGCGCGCGGCGGCGCAGGACCAGTGGACAGTTGCCCGCAGCGCGCTGGGCGCAAGCGGTTCGCGCTGGCTGCCAGTGCGTCACCCGGAACTTTACGCAGCCGAGGTGCTGCGGGTTCTGGCACGGGGGCAGGGAGTGAGCCTGCCGGCGCCACAACTGACGCAGGCCGCGCCCGCAGGGCGCGATCTGGTCACGCATCGTTCCCCGCCCCTGCTGGAGATGCTGCGCGACATGCTGCGCTTCTCGACCAATATCAGCGCCGAGGCCGTCGGGCTGAGCGCGACCACCGCGCTTTCGGGGCGACCGGGCAGCCTGGCAGCCTCGGGGGCGCAGATGAGTGCCTGGGCGCGGGCGCGCTATGGCATGTCGAGCGTGCGGCTGGTGGATCACTCGGGGCTGGGGGCCGCCGCGCGGGTGTCGATGGCGGATCTGGCGAACATGTTCCGGCAGGCTGGCAGCGAGGGCACGCTGCGCGCAATCCTGCGCGAGCATCCGTTCCGCGATGCGGGCGGGCGCCTGATCGACAATCCCGGATTCGAGGTGCGCGCCAAGACCGGCTCGCTGTATTTCGTCTCGGCGCTGGGGGGGTATCTGCGCGGCCCCGGCGGGCGCGATCTGGCCTTTGCGATCTGCGCGGCAGATCTTGCGCGGCGCGCACGGGTCGCAGGCGCTGGCGTGGACCGGCCCGAGGGCACGGCGGTCTGGGCGCAGCAGGCGCGCCGGATGCAGCAGGATCTGCTGACGCGCTGGGCGCAGGCACATTCCTGAGGGTGGTTCCAGTCTGCAGCCGGGCAGGGGGGCGCTGCCCCCCGGTCCCTTCGGTCCTTCCCCCCGGGATATTTGGGCAAGGATGAAAACGAAGGTGCTGTGACTGTGGTTGCCGGACTGGCAGGGCAGGGGAGCGCCTGCTCCCCTGCCCGTGGGCGCTTGTCAGGCCAGCATCGTCATCGGGTTTTCGAGGCAGGACACCACTTCCTTGAGGAACTCCGCGCCCAGTGCGCCGTCGATCACGCGGTGATCGACCGAGAGCGTCATTGACATGACCGTGGCGACGCTGACCGCGCCATCACTGTCCACGACCGGCTTGCGGATGCCAGCCCCCACGGCAAGGATCGAGCCATGCGGCGGGTTGATGACGGCGTCGAAATTCTCGATCCCGAACATGCCGAGATTGGAGATGGCCATCGCGCCGCCGACATATTCATGCGGGGCGAGCTTCTTGTTGCGGGCGCGGGTGGCGAGATCCTTCATCTCGGCGGAGAGGGCCGAGAGGGATTTGAGATGCGCGTCCTTCAGCACCGGCGTGAAGAGCCCGCCCTCGACCGCGACGGCCACGGCCACATCCGACGGGCTGAGGCGCAACATCCGGTCGCCTGCCCAGACGGCATTGCAACCGGGCACGGCCTGAAGCGCCATGGCGCAGGCCTTGATGATGAAGTCATTGACCGACAGTTTCACACCGCGCGGTTCAAGTTGCCGGTTAAGGTCGGCGCGGAATTTCATCAGCGTATCCAGCTGCACCTCGCGGCGCAGGTAGAAATGCGGGATGGTCTGCTTGGCCTCGGTCAGGCGGGCGGCGACTGTCCGGCGCATGCCGTCGAGCGCGACTTCCTCGTAGTCGCGCCCTTCATACATGCGCGCGACCTGATCGGCCGTGGGGCCGGTGGCCATCGCGGCTTTCGCGGGTGCTTCCGCCTTGGCGGCAGGGGCAGCGGCTGTGGCCGGCGCGGCGCCTGGCCTGGCGGTCTCGACATCGGCCTTCACGATCCGGCCATGCGGGCCGGAGCCGGTGATCTGGCTCAGATCGAGCCCTTTTTCCGCGGCGATGCGGCGTGCGAGCGGGGAAGCGAAGATGCGTGCGCCATCGGCCCTGGGGGCGGGTGGGGCGGAAGCGGGGGCGGGCTTGTCGGAGCCCCCTGCGGGGGCCGCCTCCGCGCCCGCGGAGGCCTTCGCCTCCGGCGCTTTCACAGATGTTGCGCCGATATCGTCAGCGGATTCGCCATCGGCCAGAAGCACCGCGATGGGCGTATTCACCTTCACGCCATCGGTTCCGGCCGCGACGAGGATCTTGCCGATCACGCCGTCATCGACGGCCTCGAATTCCATCGTGGCCTTGTCGGTCTCGATCTCGGCCAGGATGTCGCCCGAGGCGACCTCGTCGCCTTCCTTGACCAGCCATTTGGCGAGCGTGCCTTCCTCCATCGTGGGAGAGAGGGCGGGCATAAGGATTTCTGTGGGCATCGCGTTGTCCCTCCCTCAGCGATAGGTCACTTTGCGGGCGGCCTCGACCACTTCATCGGTCGTGACCAGCGCCAGTTTCTCGAGATTGGCGGCATAGGGCATGGGCACGTCCTTGCCCGCCAGGTTGATGACCGGCGCATCAAGATAGTCGAAGGCCTGCTGCATCACCACCGAAGTGATGTAATTCCCGACCGAGCCTTGCGGGAAGCCTTCCTCGACAGTGATGAGGCGGTTGGTCTTCATCACCGAGGCCAGAATTGCATCGGTATCCATGGGCCGGATGGTGCGCAGGTCGATCACTTCGGCTTCAATCCCGTCCTTGGCCAGACGCTCGGCGGCGTCGAGCGCGTAGGTCATGCCGATCCCGAAGCTGACGATGGTCACATCGCTGCCCTCGCGCCAGATTTTCGCCTTGCCGAAGGGGACAGTGAAATCATCGAGCACCGGCACCTCGAAACTGCGGCCATAGAGGATTTCGTTTTCAAGGAAGATCACCGGGTTAGGGTCGCGGATGGCGGTCTTGAGCAGACCTTTCGCGTCGGCGGCGGAATAAGGCATCACGACCTTGAGGCCGGGGATCTGGCTATACCATGCAGCGTAGCACTGGCTGTGCTGGGCGCCCACGCGGGCCGCAGCACCATTGGGGCCGCGGAAGACGATCGGACAGCCCATCTGGCCGCCCGACATGTAGAGCGTCTTGGCGGCCGAGTTGATGATGTGGTCGATCGCCTGCATGGCGAAGTTGAAGGTCATGAACTCGACAATCGGGCGCAACCCGCCAAAGGCAGCACCCACCCCGATGCCTGCGAAGCCGTGTTCGGTGATGGGCGTGTCGATGACGCGGCGCGCACCGAACTCATCCAGCAGCCCTTGCGTGATCTTGTAGGCGCCCTGGTATTCGGCGACCTCCTCGCCCATGACGAAAACCTCGTCGGTGCTGCGCATCTCTTCGGCCATGGCGTCGCGCAGGGCCTCGCGCACGGTCTGGGTCTTCATCGCGGTGCCCTCGGGCCAGTCGGGCGAGGTATCGACCTTCGGTGCCGCCGGGGCCGAGGCGGCTGCGGGGGCGGCGGTCTTGCCTTCCTCGCCGCTCAGCGCTGCCGGAGCGGGCGCGGTTTCGGCCTTGGCACCCTCGGCGGGCACGTCCTCGCCCTCGGCCACCAGAATGGCGATGGGGGTGTTGACCTTCACGCCTTCGGTTCCGGCCGCGACCAGGATCTTGCCGATCACGCCTTCATCCACGGCTTCGAATTCCATCGTGGCCTTGTCAGTCTCGATCTCGGCGATGATGTCGCCAGAAGCGACAGTGTCGCCTTCCTTGACCAGCCATTTCGCGAGTGTGCCTTCTTCCATCGTGGGCGAGAGGGCGGGCATCAGTACTTCGGTTGCCATGTCAGATTTCCTCCCTCACTTCACGCATAGATGTCCGTCCAGAGTTCCTCGAGCGCGGGCTCGGGGCTCTCCTTGGAGAATTCTGCGGCCTCGTTGACGACGGCCTTGATGTCCTTGTCGATGGTCTTGAGGTCATCTTCGGTAGCGTGCTTGCCTTGCAGCAGCAGATCGCGGACATGCTCGATGGCGTCGCGCTCGGCGCGCATCTTCTGCACCTCGTCGCGGGTGCGGTACTTGGCCGGGTCCGACATCGAATGGCCCCGGTAGCGATAGGTCATCACTTCGAGGATATAGGGCCCCTTGCCGGCGCGGCAGTGTGCGACGGCCTTTTCGCCGGCGGCCTTGACCGCCAGCACATCCATGCCGTCCACTTCCTCGCCCTTGATGCCATAGGCTGCGCCGCGTTCCCACAGCGAGGGGGATTTCGTCGCGCGCTGGACGCTTGTGCCCATGGCGTATTTGTTGTTCTCGATCACGAAGATCACGGGCAGGTCCCAGAGCATGGCCATGTTGTAGGTCTCGTAGACCTGGCCCTGGTTGGCGGCACCATCCCCGAAATAGGTGAAGGTGACATTGTCATTGCCCTTGTACTTGTCGCTGAAGGCCAGCCCGGCGCCCAGTGGCACCTGTGCGCCGACAATCCCGTGGCCGCCATAGAAATGCTTCTCTTTCGAGAACATGTGCATCGAGCCGCCCTTGCCCTTGGAATAGCCGCCCTCGCGCCCGGTCAGTTCGGCCATCACGCCCTTCGGGTCCATCCCGCAGGCCAGCATGTGGCCGTGGTCGCGATAGGATGTGATGCGCTTGTCGCCCTCTTTGGCAGTCGCTTCCAGCCCGACGACGACAGCTTCCTGTCCGATGTAGAGGTGGCAGAAACCGCCGATCAGCCCCATCCCGTAAAGCTGGCCTGCCTTTTCCTCGAATCGCCGGATCAGCAGCATGTCGCGGTAGTAGGACAGCAACTCCTCGGCAGAAACATTTGATTTGGATGTGGATTTTCGCGTGGCCATAAGCGCCGCCTCCTCCCTGAAAGCAATGGTTCAACGTTAAACCATTTCTTAGCGCAAATTCGCGAGGCGTGCGAGAGTTTTTCGGCATGCCCGCCATGCGCGCGGCGCAAGGCTTTCAGCCCGGCTTGGCCACCAGCATGTCGGTCGGCGGTGCGCGCATCAGGTCGCGGGCGTAGTTGCCAAGGCTCGCGGGGTCGCGCCCGGAATGCGAGCCGATGACCACCAGGTCGGGCCCGAGTTCACTGATACGGAATTGCAGCACCTCATGCACGCCGCCGGGGACAATCTCGGGCAGGTGCAGGTGTTCGGGCAGCCCGTCAAGCGCCATGAAGGCATCGCGCAGCAATTCGGCCTCTGTCATCTCGGTTGTCGTCATCAGGTCGGTCGAGGGCAGTTTCGCGCTCAAGGGCAGTTGCAGCGCATGGATGGCATGGAGTTCGGCCTCGGGTGCCAGTCTGGAGGCGACCCGCAGCGCCTGGGCCGAGGCGGGGGCAAAGGTGATCGCCCCGAGGATGCGGCGATAGGGGGTCGCGTCGCGCGAATGGGCGATCAGCACCGGGCAATGCGTGGCCTGGGTGATGCGTTCGAGATTGGTCAGGCGGACCGTGTCCAGCACCCTGCGCGCCTGATGCAGCCCCAGCACGATCAGATCGGCATTCTGTTCTTCGGCCAGTGCGGGCACCAGCGTTCCCGGCTGTTCCTGCGCGACATGGCAGGTGATGTCGAGATCGGGATAGGCCGCGCGCAGGCGCTCGAGTTCGGTACTGGCATGCTGCGACCGGTCAGCATGGCGACCAGGGCGCAGGCGCGGGATGCGCCTGGAGCGCGGCTCGATGGCATGGACAAGCACGAGCCGTGCACCATGGGCGCGGGCGAGCTGGGCAGCCCGGTCCACAACGGCCCTCGAGCGCGCGGTCAGGTCGGTCGCGGCAAGGATGGTCTTCGGGTCGAACACGGAAGGGACCTCGGATCTCGAAGAGGGCTGCGCGCATCTGCCATAGCAGATTGCGCCGGGCGCGTCACTTTTCTTTCGACCTCAGCAGCGACGCCCGCAGATGCGGCGTCACCAGTTCGGGCGGAAGCTGCTGTGCGAAATGGGCGCGCTGGTTCAGCCCGGGGAAACGCTGCGCCAGTTCCTGCGCCAGCGGTCCGGGCAGGCGCTCGACTGTCGCGCGCGATACCAGCAGGCTTTCAACCGGGATCCCCTCGGCGTAGATGATCTGGTGCTGGTCGAAGGCGAGGCTGTAATGCGTGGCAAATCCGCCCTCGCGTTGCAGCACGCGCTGCCCATCGACAAGGTATTGCGCCTGCACCAGAACCTCGGCGCGGCTGCCCAGCCGCGCCTCGCCGCGCTGATACAGGAAGATGCGCTGCAACGGGCCCAGCGTGAGCGGGCCGAGATTGCCCAGCAGACCGGGAGGAAAGATCACGGGCGAGAAGGGGCCATGCGCGCGTTTCGTGACCTTGCCGATCCAGCGCAGCGGTTGCGGGCCGTGGTCGCGGGTGCGCACCTGCATGCCGGGTTCCAGCGCCTCGACCGGGCAGAGCCGGCCGTCATCCATGGTGATGCGCGTGCCGGGGCCAAAGCAGCCCTGGACCAGTTCCGACATGCGCAGCGCGGGGCTTTGCTCGTCCATGCCGATCAGCGCATAGCCGGTCTCCACCCGCATCGGGCTGAGCGGCAGGAAGAACAGCGCGTCGCGCGCACCGATGACCATGGCCGAGAGCAATTCGCCATCCGCGGACATCATCTGCAGCGCGGCATGGACAGTCACGGGGCTGCCATCGCTGTCGGCCAGGGTGATGGTCTCGGCCATGTGCAGGCGCAGCAGCATCGGCGCGGCATCGCTGTGCAGGACGTAGATGTCGCCCTGGCAGGCCTGCGCGGGCAGGCCCAGCCCCTCGCCCTCATTGATTCCCCAGCGCACCCGGATATCCGGGGCGCGGAAGACTTCGCATTCATAGAGATAGGCCAAGATCCTGTCCTGCGTTGCTCTGTGCTTGCGCGCAGTATAGCGGGACTCTGGCCGCTGTCATGTAGGGCGCGCAGCCTTTCGGGCCGCGCGCCGGTGCCGGGTTACTGCACCCGGGTCCACTGCTGTTCGCGGCAGATGCCCAGCACGCAGCCCGAAACGCCCAGCGTGGTGTCGCGCAGTTCCATCCGCGAGTTGTAAGTGCGGTCACGGTCGGGTGCCCAGATCTTGCCATTGCGATACTGTCCACCGGATTGCGGCTCCATGTCCCAGACGATGGCGCGGCCGATATTGGGGCTTTCCATCTGCTGGCCTGCGCCGTCGAATGCCGCGATCAGCCCGCCGCAGATCTTGCCGTTCGCGCAGGTCTGCATCCGGACATGGCCGAAATTGCCGTTGTCATCGGGTTGGGTCTTCCAGACACCGTGGGCCGGGTCGGCCAGCACGGGCAGTGCCAGCAGGCTCAGCGCCATGGCGACAAGGGTTGTTTTTCGCATGATAACTCCTCCCAGAGAGGTCCAGTCTCGCCACGAAACCCGCATCTTGCAAGTCCGACCTCGCGTCAGGCTGCGCGGACCTTGTGGACCAGAAGAAAGGCGCCCGCGTCGGGGCGCCTTTCGGTTGCAATGCGCAATGGCTTCAGCGTGGCTCGGTCAGCAGGCCGCGGACAAGCGCGTAGCAGGCCAGAAGCAGCACGATCGCGAAGGGCAGCCCGGTCGAGACCGAGGCCGCCTGAAGCGCAACCAGCCCGCCGCCCAGCAGCA
This sequence comes from Paracoccaceae bacterium, assembly GCA_007128135.1. Classification (GTDB taxonomy): domain Bacteria; phylum Pseudomonadota; class Alphaproteobacteria; order Rhodobacterales; family Rhodobacteraceae; genus Roseinatronobacter. Next base: position 8,957 of record SKYA01000021.1, read on the forward strand.
GGGCCGCCGCGACCAGTCCCTCGAAGATCACCCAGAACACCCGCTGGCTGACCGGTGCGTTGATCTTGCCGCCTGCCGTGATCGTGTCGATCACAAGCGATCCCGAATCCGACGAGGTGACGAAGAACACGATCACGAGGATGATCCCGATCACCGAGGTGATGGCTGCAAAGGGCAGTTCCGAGAGCATCCCGAAGAGCGAGAGTTCCGGCACATAGGCGTCGATCACGAAGCCATAGACCGCGCTTTCGGTGACCTGATTGATCAGCTGGTCGATGGCGGTGCCGCCGAAGGTGGTCATCCAGATGGCCGAGACGATGGTCGGGATCAGAAGCACGCAGGTGATGAATTCGCGCACGCTCCGGCCCCGGCTGACACGGGCGATGAACATACCGACAAAGGGCGACCAGCTGATCCACCATGCCCAGTAGAACGAGGTCCATCCCTGACGGTAGCCGTCATCCTCGCGGCCCACCGGGTTCGAGAGCGCGAAGATTTCGGAAGCATAGGCGCCCATGTTGCCGAAGAACTGTGTCACCAGCGTCATGGTCGGGCCGACAAGGATGACAAAGAGCAGCAGCAGCACGGCGAGGACCATGTTGATCTCGGACAGCACCTTGACGCCCCCGTCGAGCCCCCGCAGCACCGAGATCAGCGCAAGGGCGGTGATGACCGCGATCAGGATGACCGGGAAGGTTGCCGTGTCGTTCAACCCGTCTATCCCGAAGACATAGCCGATCCCGGCCGTTGCCTGCTGCGCGCCGAAGCCCAGCGAGGTGGCAAGCCCGAACAGCGTGGCAAAGACTGCGAGAATGTCGATGACATGCCCCGGCCAGCCCCAGATACGCTCGCCAAAGATGGGGTAGAAGATCGAACGCACCGTCAGCGGCAGGCCCTTGTTATAGGCAAAGAGCGCCAGCGACAGCGCCACGACGGCATAGATCGCCCAGGGGTGCAGGCCCCAGTGGTAGATCGTGGCGGCCATGGCCGTGAGGCGCGCGGCCTCGACAGTGGCGGGGTCCATCAGTTCGCCATCGACAATGCCGATGTCACGGCCCAGCGGTTGATCGCCCCATGGCGTGCCGAAGTAATAGGCGGGCTCCAGCACGCCGAAGAACATCAGCCCGATGCCCATACCGGCTGCAAACAGCATCGCGAACCAGCCCAGATAGCTGTAATCGGGCGTCGCGTCGGCGCCGCCGATACGCACCTTGCCCAGCGGCGAGACAAGGATGCCGAGGCACACGATCACGAAGATATTGCCTGCCATCAGGAAGAACCAGTCGAAGGTCGAGGTCAGATAGCCCCGCATCGCGCCCAGCGCCGGGCCGACGGCATCCTGAAAGGCCAGCGTGATGATGACAAAGGCCACCACCACCAGGCCCGAGACGACAAAGACAGGATTATGGATATCCAGCCCGAAGGGCCCGATCCTCGGTGTGATATTGTCCTGCCCGATCTCGTAATCGGTCTCGATGAGTTCGGACGCACCTTCGGGTTCGGGCAGGGCGTCGGTGGCGGCCTCGTCCGGTTGTGACATTGATTCCCTCCATTATTTAGGTTTCTTGCCCTTGCACGGGGGCTCAGCGCACCAGAAAGACCGAGGCTTCCGAATGCGCTGCGATCGTGTCGCCGTGGCCAGCCCAGATGTAGTCCAGCGCACTCGGCGCGTGGGTCTGCATCACGACCAGATCGCCGCCAAGCTCGCGGATTGCGGCCAGCAGGGTCTTGTCGGTGTCGATGGTCGGGTCCGGGGTATGGCAGGCCTTCGCGCCGGTCCTTAGCCCGGTTGCGGCTGCGTGATCCTGCGCGCGCCTTTCGAGCCTTGCCGCATATTCCGCGGGGCTGTGGGCAACGGGGTCGGGCGCAGTGCCGGTGACGCCCACGAAACAGAGTTCCGCGCCGTAATGCCGTGCAAGGTCGGTTGCGACCTGCAATGCCTTGTCGAGTTGGTCGAAATGAGTCAGATCGACCGGAAAGATGACTTTCCGAAACATGGTCCCTCCTGTTTTTTGCATGGGGACGGGTTTGAGGTTGTGTAACGGAACGGTAACATGGTCGTGTGCGCGCTACGACCCCGTTGCGCCCAAAAAATCATCTTTTGCGACATTGTCTGGTCGCTTTCGGGTCATGCCTTCGTCCTTTCCCGGCGCGGTTGGCAGTGCTAACTCTGGCGCGCAACGAACAGGAGGATCGGGTATGGAATTGGGAATCACGGGCAAGCGCGCGCTGGTCTGCGCCTCGTCGAAAGGGCTTGGTCTGGGCTGTGCGCGGGCTCTGGCAGGCGAGGGCGTGCATCTGGTGATGAATGCGCGCGGTGCTGCGGCACTGGAAGAGGCTGCCGAGGCCATCCGCGCCGAATTCGGGGTCGAGGTGGTGACGGTCGCCGCCGACATTACCAGCGAGGAGGGCCGCGCGGACGTGCTGGCCGCGGCGGGCGAGGTGGATATCCTTGTCACGAATGCGGGCGGCCCGCCGCCGGGGCTGTGGAGCGACTGGGAGCGCGAGGATTTCATCGCTGCGCTTGATGCCAACATGCTGACCCCGATCGCGCTGATGAAGGCGCTCATGCCCGGCATGATTGCGCGCGGCTGGGGGCGGGTGGTGAACATCACCTCGGGGTCGGTCAAGGCGCCGATCGCGCTGCTGGGCCTGTCCAACGCGGCACGGGCCGGACTGACCGGCTTTGTCGCGGGCACGTCGCGCCAGGTTGCGGGCAAGGGAGTGATCGTCAACAACCTGCTGCCCGGCATCCATGACACGGACCGCGCCGCTGCCCTGGACGGGGGCGTGGCAAGGGCCGAGGGCATTTCGCCGGAGGCGGCGCGCAGCAAGCGCGAGGCGACGATTCCGGCAGGGCGTTACGGAACGGCCGCCGAATTCGGCGCGGCCTGTGCCTTCCTGTGCTCGCAGCATGCGGGTTTCATCGTCGGCCAGAACCTGGTTCTGGATGGCGGGGCCATCAACGCCACGCTCTAGGCTGACCCGGCGTCATTCTTGCGACAAGCCTGTTGCGCCGTTTCCCGGCCCGTGTAAGCTGGCGCTTGATGCAGTGGCGACATGCCCGTGAGGAGGCGGGCATGTCGCGTCATCAGGAGGGTTGCGCGGGTGCTGAGCGTTCAGGACCTTTCACTGTCATTCGGCGGCATCAAGGCGCTTCAGGGCGTCAGCTTTTCTGCGCAACCCGGTCAGATCACCGCGATCATCGGGCCGAATGGCGCCGGCAAGACCTCGCTGTTCAATGCCATATCGGGGTTCTACCACCCCGAGCGAGGGCGTGTCGTCTTTGACGGACAGGACATCACCGCGCTGCGTCCCGACAGGCGCGCGGCGCTGGGGATCGCGCGGACGTTCCAGAATATCGCATTGTTTCGCGGCATGTCGGTGCTCGACAACATCAAGCTGGGCGCACATACGCGGCTGAACACCGGCGTTTTCGGTGCGCTGCGCTATTTCGGCAGCGCGCAGCGCGAGGAACTCGCGCTGCGCGCCGATATCGAGGCGCGCGTGATCGAGTTTCTGGAAATCGACCACATCCGCAAGGCGCCCATCACGGCATTGCCCTACGGGTTGCAGAAACGTGTGGAACTGGGCCGCGCGCTGGCCATGCAGCCGCGCCTGCTGATGCTTGATGAGCCGGTCGCCGGCATGAACCGCGAGGAGACCGAGGACATGGCGCGCTTCATCCTCGATGTGCAGGAGGAGTTCGGCACCACGATCCTGCTGGTGGAGCATGACATGCATCTGGTGATGGATATCTGCGCGCATGTCGTGGTGCTGAATTTCGGCCAGCAGATCGCCTCTGGCCCGCCCGATGAGGTGCGCGCGGACCGGGGCGTGATCGAGGCCTATCTGGGGGCGGCGGCCTGATGGGGCAGATCCTGCAGTTCACCATCAACGGGCTGATGAGCGGGGCGATCTATGCGCTGATCGCGGTCGGTCTGGTGTCGGTGTTCAAGGCGACCCGGGTGGTGAATTTCGCCCATGGGTATCTGATCATGTTTGGCGCGTATTTCTATTTCACCTTTGCCGTGCTGGTGCCGCAACTGCCTTTCGCCCCGGACTGGCTGCAAAGCTGGCGGCCCGAATGGATGCTCGCGATGCGCGAGGGTCTGCCGATGTTCTCGCCCATGGCGGCTGTGCTGGACTGGTTGGCCAATCTGCCGCGCATCCTGCTGGGGCTGGCGGGCGCGCTGGTGTGCAATGCGCTGCTGGGCATGCTGATCGAGCGCACATTGATGCGCCCGCTGATGGGGCAGTCGGTGTTCGCGATGATCATGCTGACAGTGGGGCTGATCTCGATCCTGTCGGGGGCGGCACAGCTGATCTGGACATCGGATGCGGAATTCGTGCCCGCGCTGGCCCCCAACACCCCGATCCGGTTCGAGATGTTCGGGGCGAATATCTTCCTGTTCGGGGCCGACCTTGCGAATATGGCGATAGCGCTGCTGATCTTTGTCGGCATCGTCGTGATGGTGCATTACACGAAATCCGGTGTCGCCATCCGCGCCACGGCCGAGGACCAGTCCACGGCCTATTCGATGGGCATTTCGGTGCCGAAGGTGTTCTCGCGCGCCTGGGTTCTGGCCTCGACCACCGGGGCGATCGCCGGGGCCATCCTGGCCACGCGCAACGGTATCTCGCCCGCGCTGGGGCTGTTCGGCTTCTCGGTGCTGGCCATCGTGCTGATGGGAGGGCTGGACAGCTATCTGGGCGTCTTCATCGCGGCAATGGCCGTCGGGGTTCTGGAAGCGCTGACACAATGGAAGCTGGGCGGTGAATGGGCCGGGATCGTGCCCTATGTCGCGGTCCTGATCGTGATCCTGATCCGCCCGCACGGGCTGATGGGCTCGAAGGAGATCGAGCGAATATGATCACGGGCAATCTCAAGACCACCTACCGCGCCGACGAGCAGGTTCTGAACAACCGCTGGAAGCGTGGATTCGTGCTGGGCGCGCTGGCCGGTCTGGTGGCGATTCCGCTGTTCGGCAACAACTATATCGTGCTGATCGCCTGCCAGATGGGGATCATGCTTATTGCCGTGACGGGCGTGAATGTGGTGATCGGCTATACAGGCCTGATGAGTCTTGGCCATGCGGCCTTTGTCGCTATCGGGGCCTATGCGACGGTGATCTTTCACAATGCGGCAGGGGGTGTCATCCCTGACAGCCTGCTCACGCTGGTGGCGATACCCTTCGCGGTCGCGGTCTCGGCGCTGGCGGGGATCATCGTTGGCCTGCCCTCGCTGAGGGTGAAGGGGCTGTATCTGGCGGTGGCGACGCTGAGCGCGAATTTCATCGTGATCTTCCTGATCGAGGAGCGGGTCTTCGCGCCCTGGACCGGGGGAATGGTGGGCATCAACACGCCGACCGCCAATCTGCTGGGCTGGGAACTGGGCTCGCGGCGCGAGTTGTTCTGGCTGATTGCCGTGCTCGCCGTGCTCGCACTTCTGGCGGCGCAGAACCTGTTTCGCACGCGGGTGGGGCGTGCCTTCATCGCCATTCGTGACCGGGATTATTCGGCCGAGATCCTCGGCATCTCGCTCTATCGCTACAAGCTGATGAGTTTTGCCATCTCGGCGGCCTATTGCGGGCTGGCGGGGGCGCTGTTCGCCTATTTCTATGCCCGCATCCTGCCCGAGCAGTTCGACCTGCACCTGTCGCTGATGCTTGTCGCTGCGATCATCGTGGGCGGCATGGGACGCACGATGGGGGCGGTTTACGGCGTCATCGTCATCGTCATGGTGCCCGAGGTGATCAAGGTCGTCTTCGGTGCCTTCGCGGGTGGCGGGGCGGAACTGGCCATGATCCGCGCGCCGATCCAGGAAATCGCCTTTGGCGCGCTGATCGTGGGCTTCCTGCTGTTCGAGCCTTTCGGCATCAACCAGATTATCGATCGTGCGCTGCGTGCGCTGAACCGCTGGCCCTTTGCGAGGGGCTGACATCATGAGGGAGGAAAGATCATGCGCCTGAACCGTCGTCACTTTCTGGCTGGCAGCGCTGCTGCGTCGGCCACATTGGGCATGCCCGCGATCCTGCGCGCACAGCCCAGCGAATATGTCATCGCCTCGTCCCTGCCGCTGACAGGCCCGTTTGCGACCGCAGGCCAGATGGTCGCGCCCGCGCTGCGCATGTTCGAGGCGCTGGTCAACGAGGATGGCGGTATCGGCGGTGTGCCGATCCGGGTCACGGCCGAGGATTCGGGCTATGTGCCGGCCAATGCGCTGGCCAATTACCAGCGCGCGCTGGCGACCGAGCCGAACCTTGTGATGTATTTCGGCGATTCGACCGGGTTCATGAAGCTGGTCGCACCCGAGTTGCGCGGTGCCAGTGCGCGGCTGATGGGCTCGACCTCGTTTGCCTCGGAACTCGCGGACCCGGTGAACAACCCCTACCAGTATCTGCCCGGGCCAAGCTACGAGGACCAGTTCGACATTCTGCTGCAACAGATTGCGGATGAGGGCGGCAGCAGCGTGGCGTTCATCTTCTCCAACACCGAGTTCGGCCGCGACCCGATCGCCCATGGCCGCGCGCGCGCCGAGGAGCTTGGCCTGCGCGTGGTGCTGGAAGAGGCCACGCGCGAGCAGGGGGCCGACATTCCCACCCATGTCACGCAACTTGCGCAATCGGGGGCAGAGTTCTGCATCCTGCAGGGCTATGTCACCGGGGTCTGGCCGCAACTGATCGGGGGTGCGCGGCAGTTCGGGCTGCCCACGCGATTCATGGGCACCTTCTGGGGGATGGAGAACGCGATTGCCGACCGGGTGACCGCCGAGGCCGGGCCGATCCTGGACGGTTATGCCGGTGTCATGCCCTACAAATATTTCTACGACCCCGAGCGCGGGCCGGTCTATGAACGCTATGCCGCCTTCCAGAAGGCGGCCTTCGCGGGCACGCCACTGGAAAACTACATGCCAACCTGGGGCTTGCAGGCGCTGTTCTCGCTGACCATCGGGATCGAGGCCTTGCGCAAGGTGGCCGAGAAGGGGCTGGAACTGACCGCCGACAACGCGGCAGAGGCGCTTGCGGACATTCGCGACTGGGATACCGGCGGCTTCTTCGGAGTGCCGGTCTCGATGGTGAACAACAAGATCGGGACGGGACGCGTCTATCAGTATGGCGCCGAGACGCGGCTGTTCACGCCGACCTCGGACTGGTTCACGGTGTAGCCTGCTGCCTCACGCGGGCGGGGCGGACTGCGCCCGCCCCGTCCGGGAGATGGTTCAGCCGGGTGATCGGGGCCAGAGCTTGAAGCAGGTCTGCGCAACAGTTCCACGGGTGTGCTGATGGCGCGCATTGGAATTGAGTATTTTTTGGCAAGATGAAGGGCCGGGATGCTCGAGATCGAGAATATCGAGGTGAGTTATCATCACACGGTCCAGGCGCTGCGGGGCCTGTCGCTGCATGTGAATGCCGGTGAGATCGTGGCCCTTCTGGGCACCAATGGCGCGGGCAAGACCACGACGCTCAAGGCCGCCTCGAACCTGCTGGCGCTGGAATACGGGGCGCTGGAGGCGGGGCGCATCCGGTTTGACGGTCAGGACACGCGCGGGATGGCACCGGACGCGCTGGTGCGGGCGGGGCTGTTTCATGTGCGCGAGGGGCGGCGGATCTTCACCGAGATGAGCGTCGAGGAAAACCTTGTCGCGGCCTCCTACGCGCTGGAGGGGCGCGGGGTGGCCCCCGATTTCGAGCGGGTCTATGCGTTCTTCCCGCGTCTGGCCGAGCGGCGGGGGCAGGTGGCGGGCTATCTTTCGGGGGGCGAGCAGCAGATGCTGGCCTTTGGCCGCGCAATGGTGGCGCGCCCGCGCATGATCCTGATGGACGAGCCCTCGCTGGGGCTGGCACCGAAGGTGGTGGCGGAAATATTCGAGGCGATCCGGCGGCTGAACGCGGAGGAGGGCGTGACGATCCTGCTGGTGGAGCAGAATGCGGCGGTGGCATTTTCCGTAGCGTCGCGCGCCTATGTCATGGAGCATGGCCAGATCGTCATGGAAGGGGAGGTGGCGCGCCTGCGGGACGACCCGGATATCCGGGATTTCTACCTTGGGATCGGGGGCGGCGGCTCGTTCCGGGCGGTCAAGCATTACAAGCGACGCAAGAGGTGGCTGAGTTGAGCGGGTTCGTGTCCGTCACGGCGCTGGTGGATGCCCATGCGCAGGCGCATGGGCGGCAGGTCGCCATGCGCCAGAAGCGCCATGGCATCTGGCAGGAATTGTCCTGGGCCGAAGTGGCCGGGATTGGGGATGCGGTCGCGGCGGGGCTGATCGAGCTGGGGCTGGGCGCGGGCGATCATGCCGGGGTGCTGTCGGAGAACCGGCGCGAATGGGTGCTGACAGAGTTCGGCATATGGGCGGCCGGGGGCGTCTGTGTCGGCATGTATCCGACCTCGCCGGCGGTCGAGATCAGCCATCTGGTGACGGCCTCGGACGTGAGCGTGCTGTTCATCGAGGATCAGGAGCAACTCGACAAGATCAAGGCGCTGGAGAGCGATTTGCCGGCGCTGCGTCAGCTTGTCATTTTCGAGCCCAAGGGCACGCGCGGCGAGAGTCTGCTGGGGCTGATGAGCTTTGACGAGCTGGTGACGCTCGGGCGCGGTGCGCTTGCGCGCCAGCGCGCCGGGATCGCCGCGCGCAAGGCCGCCATCGGGCCGGATGATACGGCGATGATGGTCTTCACATCGGGCTCGACCGGGTTGCCCAAGGCAGCACAGATCAGCCAGGGCAACCTTGCGGTGGCGGTGGAGATCGCGCAGGAGATGTTCGCCGACTACGGGCCCGGCACCAACATCCTGAGCTATCTGCCGCTGTGTCACATTGCCGAGCAGAACATCACCGTCATAAATGCGATTGCCGGTCGGCGGGTGATGAATTTCGGCGAGAGCCTGCGCACCGTGACGCTGGATCTGCGCGATGTGGCGCCCGAGATCTTTTTCGGCGTGCCGCGCATCTGGGAGAAGATGCAGGCCGCCATCATGGTGCAGGCGCAGACCTCTGGGCGGGTGCGGCGACTGATCGCGGGGGCGGCGCTGAAGGGGGCGATGGCGCGCGGGATGGTGCCGCGTCATCGTTGGAGCCTGTCGCAGCGGCTTGCCCATTCGGTCTGGGATCGGCTCGTCTATCGCCATGTCCGGGCCTATCTGGGTCTGGCGCGCTGCCGGTTCGCGATCTCGGCGGCGGCCCCCATCACGCCTGATCTGCTGGGTTTCATGCGCGGAATCGGCGTCGATATCCGCGAGGCATGGGGCATGTCCGAGACAACGGGCGCGGCGACGCTCCAGCCTGCCCTGAGCGCGTCACAGGGGCGGGTCGGGCTGCCGTTGCCGGGCGTGGAGTTGAAGATCGCGCCGGATGGCGAATTGCTGGTGCGCGGGGGCATCATCTTCAGCGGCTATTACCGCAACCCCGAGGCAACTGCCGAGGCGCTGCAGGGTGGCTGGCTGCATACCGGCGATGTGGCCGAGATGATGGACGACGGCTCGATCAGCATCATTGACCGCAAGAAGGACATCATGATCAATGCCGCTGGCAAGAACCTGGCGCCTTCGTTGATCGAGAACACGATCAAGGCCTCGCCCTATATCAAGGAGGCGATCGTCGTGGCCGACCGGCGTCCCTATGTGAGCGCGTTGATCCAGATCGACCCCGAGACAGTGCGGCTCTGGGCCGAGGGGCAGGGGATATCCTATACCACCTTCCGCTCGCTGGCGGACAATCCGCGGGTCCGGGACCTGATCGAGAGCGAGATCGGGCGGCTGAACGCGGATCTGGCGCGGGTCGAGCAGGTCAAGAAGATCCATCTGCTGACCAAGGAACTCGACCATGATGATGGCGAGGTCACGGCCACGATGAAGGTGCGCCGGGCGTCGATCTACAAGACCTATTCGGACCAGATCGAGGCGCTGTATGCCTGAGACAGCACAGCGCCCCGGTGTCTGACCGCAGGTGATCGCGGCGTCACTCGCGCAGGGCGGCGGCGATCTCGATCAGAACCTCGGCTTCCACAAAGCCGCGGATCATCTCGTCCTCCATCACGAAGGTCGGCGTGCCGCTGATCTGCAGGCGCTGGGCCAGAGCGCGGTTCTCGGCGATGATGGTGGTCACGGCCTCGCTCTCCATCTCGTCCCGGATCGCGTCGAAATCGAGCCCCAGGGTGTCGGCCAGCCCTTCGAGATACTCGGGGGTGATGGCTCCGCCATGGCGCAGCAGGCCGTGATGCACACTGTCATAGGCGTCATCGCCGCCCAGACGCAGCACCGAAATCGCGAAACGCGAGGCGAATTCCGATTCGGGGCCAAGGATCGGGAATTCCTTGATGATCAGACGCACGCCCGCATCGGCCTGGAGCAGGGTCTCGACCTCGTCGAGCGCGCGCTGGCAGAAACCGCAGCGGTAATCGACGAATTCGACCAGCGTGATGTCGCCCTCGGGGTTGCCGCCGACCCATGAATGTCCATCATTGAACAAGGCTTCGGCATTGGCATCGAGAACGGCACGACCCATCTCGGCCTGTGCCGCCGCGTTGCGCTGCTCGAAGGCGGCCACGGCCTCGAAGATGACTTCGGGGTTCTCCAGCAGATAGGCCCGGACCTGCGCGCCGAATTCGGCATCCACTGTCACGCCCTGTCCGATCTGCTGTGCGTCAAGCTCGGCCAGGGCCGCCTGGGTTGCGTCGCTGTCCGCAGTTGGCTGTGCGACGGCGACAGGCTCGGGTGCCGCAGTGCCATTCCCGCCCGAACTGGTCAGCACGAGAACGCCCAGGGCCGCAGCGGCAAGGCAGGTTCCGATCAGCGCGGAATCGGACAATGGAAGGGTCATGGGCAGCTCCTGTGTCTTTGGCCGGGTTGCGGCTGATGGCCTGTCCTCTCGCCGCGAGCGCGAGAATGCAGCCTTCTTAAAGCCTGCGCCGTTTCGGGAATCAAGTCTTTGACCTGCGGCAATCGCGCGCTGGAGGGATTGTGAACGCAAACCTTTGCCGGCAGGGTCCGGGAAATGGTTTCCTGCCCATGCGGGGGCGTGTATGCTGGCGCCGGGCAGAAACGATAACGGGCAGGGCAATTCGTGCAGGGTTCAGGCGCTTGTCGCACAGGCTTGGCTGCTGCGCTGGTACTGGTGCTGGCGCTCGTGTCGGCACTCTGGGCGCAGCCTGGGGCTGCGCAGGGCAGCCTGGCGGCGCAGGCGCGGCTTCTTGGTGACGAGAGCGCCATAAGCGCAAGCCGCACCCATCTGCAGGTCGATCTGGCCCTGAGCCAGCCGGTGCCCTACCGGATGCGCCTGCTTGCGGCGCCGCCGCGGCTGGTGGTGGATCTCAACACGGTCGACTGGGGCGCGGGTGCGCTGGCGGGTTCGGGCAATGGCATCAAGGCGCAGCGCCTGGGCCATCTGCCGGACGGATGGGCGCGGATGGTGCTGGATCTGGCTGCGCCCTACCTGCCCGAGACAGCCGAGCAGAAGGTCGATCCGGCGACCGGGCAGGCGCGCATTGCGCTGCGATTCCGGCGCGTGACCCTGGAGGAATTCGAGACTTCCGCGCAGTCGGAATCAGCACTGGTCGCGCAGACCGGGGCAGCGCTGCTGCATCCTGACAAGGGCGCCTCCGCGCCTGCGCCCGCGCGCAGGCCGGTGGTGATGCTCGACCCCGGCCACGGTGGCATCGACCCCGGTGCCGAGCGCAGCGGGGTGCGCGAGGCCGATCTCGTGCTCGACTTCGCGCGAATCCTGCGCGAGGTGCTGTTGCGGCGCGGTGTCTTTGATGTGGCGCTGACGCGGGAGGAGGATGTGTTCGTCTCGCTTGACGGGCGCATCCGTGCCGCGCGCGCGGCACGCGCGGACCTGTTCGTGTCGCTGCATGCCGATGCCCTGCCCGAGGGCATGGCCAGCGGCACGGTGGTCTATACCCTGGGCGACGAGGCCAGCGACGATTCTGCCGCCTATCTGGCCGAGCGCCATGACCGTGCCGACATGCTTGCAGGCGTGGATCTTGCGGGCAATACCGACGAGATCGCGCGGGTGCTGATGGCCGTGGCCTGGCAGGACACGGCGCCGCGCGCGCGCGCGTTGGCCGAGGCACTGGTGGCAGGCGTGGGCGAGGCCGGGTTGCGGCTGCACCGCCGCCCGGTGCAATCGGGGGCCTTTACGGTGCTGCGCGCCGTGGACATGCCGTCGGTGCTGATTGAACTGGGCTTCATGTCGAACCCGCGCGATCTGGCCGCCCTGCGCGACCCGGAATGGCACAGCCTCATGGCCGATGCGCTGGCCGCCGCGCTCGAGGCATGGTGGCAGGACGATCTGGCGCTGGAGGGGCTGCGCAGGCAGTAGGCCGCGCGCGCTGCCTGGTCGCGCGGAGCGGGCACGCTATGTGACGGAGCATCGGTTCGCAAAGGGGGCTGCCATGGTCCTGTCCCGTCGTTCGCTGCTGCTGGGGGGGCTTGCTCTGGCGGGGTGCGCACGCGTGCCTGCCGCGCCCGCCGGTCCGCTGGAGCCGATCACGCTGGAGCGCGCCTTTGCGGGCCGGTCCGTCGGCGCAGGGGTGTTCCGTGTCACGCTCACCGGCGCGGAGCGGCGTTTCCGGGCGCGGCTTGATGGTCGCCTCGAAGGGGATCGGCTGACGGTGGTCGAGGATTTCCTCTATGACGATGGCGAGGAGAACCGCCTGACATGGGTCTTCGACCGCGTCGGCCCCGGTCGCTGGACCGGTCGGCGCGAGGACACGGTCGGCCCCGCCGAGGTGATCGAGACCGGCACCGGGATCCGTCTTTCCTATGTTGCGGATTTCCGTTCGGGGGCCGATGTCACGCGGCTGGGCTTCGAGGATGTCATCTATTTCGGCCCGGATGGTCGGGTCATAAACGACGCCATCGTGACCCGCTGGGGCCTTCCGGTGGCGCGGGTCCGGTTCGAGATGCTGCGGGTGCGCGGCGGCACTTCGCTGTAAACTCTTTGTTGATCGGGTCCGCTTTTGACCTGACCGGCGCAAAGGCGTATAACCGCGCGAGGAAATGACCACGAGGCCCCTGTGTTACGCGCGATTCTCTCATTCTTTGGCGGTCTGTTCAGTTTCGCCATCACGGGGCTGTTCTTTGGCGTCGTCGCGGTTGGCGGCGTGTTCTGGTATTACAGTCAGGAACTGCCCAGCCACGAACAGCTTGCCAGCTACGCCCCGCCCACGATCAGCCGGATCTATTCGGGCGAGGGGCGGCTGATTGACGAGTTCGCGCTCGAGCGCAGGTTGTTCACGCCGATCGATGACATTCCCGAGCAGGTGAAAAACGCTTTCATTGCCGCCGAGGACCGGAATTTCTACGTCCATACCGGTTTTGACGCGCGGGCCATGGCGGTGGCTGCCTATGAGGCGATCGCCTCGCGCGGGGAAAACCTGCGCGGCGCCTCGACCATCACGCAGCAGGTGATGAAGAATTTCCTGCTCTCCGGCGACCGCACCGGAGAACGCAAGATCAAGGAACTGATCCTCGCCAGCCGGGTCGAGGGGACGTTGAGCAAGGACCAGATCCTTGAGCTGTATCTGAACGAGATTTTCCTGGGCCAGAACTCCTATGGCGTGCCGGCTGCCGCGCAGACCTATTTCAACAAGACGCTGGATGATCTGGAACTTCACGAACTGGCCTATCTGGCCGCCCTGCCGCAGGCGCCGTCCATCTTCCATCCGGTGCGCAACCAGGACCGCGCCATCGCGCGGCGCAACTATGTGCTGGGCGAGATGCTGCGCAACGGCTTCATCGGCCGCGCCGAGCATGACGAGGCGCGCGCCAGGCCGCTGCTTACCGTGCAATCGGGCGATTTCCCGAGCCCGCGTGCCAACATGCCGTCGCGCGACTATTTCACCGACGAGGTGCGCCGCCAGCTTTCGGGCACCTTTGGCGAGGACGAGTTCTTTGCAGGCGGCCTGAGCATCCGCGCCACCATCGACCCCGAGATGCAGGTTCATGCCGCCCATGCGCTGCAGCGCGCGCTGGAACAGTATGACCGCGGCCTGGGCCGGCTGCGCACCACCGAGGAACGCATCGACCCGGCCCTTCTGGATGACGGGGAGGCGTGGCGCGAGGCGCTGGCGGGGCTGGAACTGGCGCGTGACATCACGCTGGGCAATCGCTGGTATCCGGCCGTGGTTCTCGAGGTTTCACCCGACCGCGCACGGCTGGGCATCGAAAGCGTGACGGATGACTATCACGCCCCCCATGTGGTGGAGCGTTCCGATATCGACTGGGCGCGCGGATCGCTTTCGGACAATCTGGAGCCGGGCGATGTGGTCTATGTGCGCCGCGTCACCTCGGACAATGATGGCAGCCATGTCCGCTGGTCACTGCGCCAGATCCCGCAGGTGCAGGGCGGCTTCATGGCGATGGATGTGAACACCGGCCGCGTCATCGCCATGCAGGGGGGCTTTTCCTACCAGCATTCGGTCTTCAACCGCGCCACGCAGGCCCAGCGTCAGCCAGGCTCGGCCTACAAGCCCTTTGTCTATGCTGCGGCACTGGACTCGGGTTTCACGCCTGCGACCATTGTGGTTGACGCGCCCATCGAGGTGGACACGCCGCAGGGAATCTGGCGGCCGACCAATGCCTCCAACCAGTTCTACGGGCCGACGCCGGTGCGCCGCGGCATCGAGTTGTCGCGCAACCTGATGACCGTGCGGCTGGCGCAGGAAGTGGGAATGGATGTGGTCGGGGGGTATTCCGAGCGCTTCGGCGTCTATGACCGCGCGCAGCAGTATCTGGCCGCCTCGCTTGGCTCGCAGGAGACAACACTGTTCCGGATGGTCGCGGCCTATGCCATGTTCGCCAATGGTGGCGAGCGGGTGGAGCCGACACTGGTGGACCGGGTGCAGGACCGCTGGGGAGCCACCATCTATCGCCATGACCAGCGCACCTGTGTCGATTGTTCCGAGCGCATGCTCGCTGCCGGGCGCAGCCCCTGGATCACGCATCGGCGCACCCGCGTGATGGACGCGGTCACGGCCTATCAACTGACCTCGATGATGCAGGGCGTGGTCGAGCGCGGCACGGCCGCGCGCACGGTCAACCTGCCAGTGCCCACAGCGGGCAAGACCGGCACCACCAACGAGGCGCGCGACGTTTGGTTCGTGGGCTATACCTCGAATATCGTTGCGGGCTGCTATATCGGCTATGATCAGCCGCGTCCGCTGGGGCGTGGTGCGGCGGGCGGCACGATGTGCGGGCCGGTCTTCAATGAGTTCATGCTTGAAGCGGTCAGAAAATATGGCGGCGGGCGCTTCCGCGTGCCCGAAGGCGGCTATTTCCTGAACATCGACCGCAACTCCGGCGCAAGGCTGTCGGACAATGCCTCGGGTGCCAATGTCGTCGCCGAGTTCTTCCGCGAGGGCGAGGAGCCCATCTTCGGGCTGGCGGCAATCATCGACGGGGGCTTTGCCCTGGGCGGCGATCTGCCGATGCATACGCCGGGCGAAAGCTATGAGGCACTCCAGCGTGAGGATGCCGGGCGCGGCTCGACCGGTGGGGGACAGGCCCCGGCCAGCCTCGGCACCATCTCGACAGGCGGGCTTTACTGACCGCGTGGTGCTTGCCCCGCCCCGGAGCGCGCGCTATGCACGATGCCGAGACAACCCAGATAACGGTGAAACACATGCGTTCCGAGACGCAACAGGCGATTGAGGCAATCCGCAAATCCCTGACCCTGCTGGGTCAGCGGCTGGATATCGAGACGGCGCCTCACCGGCTGGAGGAGTTTGACGCGATGTCGGAAAACCCCGATCTGTGGAATGATCCGGCGCGCGCGCAGGCGCTGATGCGCGACCGGCGGCTGCTGGCGGATGCGCTGGAGACTTATCGCGCGATCTCGAGGGAGCTGGAGGACCAGGTCGGCCTGATCGAACTGGGCGAGGCCGAAGGCGACGGTGAAGTGGTGGCCGAAGCAGAGGCCGAGTTGCAGGCGCTGGCGAAACGCGCCGCCGAAAAGGAACTCGAGGCGCTGCTGAACGGCGAGGCCGATGCCAATGACACCTTCCTTGAAATCAATGCCGGTGCAGGCGGCACGGAAAGCTGCGACTGGGCGGCGATGCTGGCGCGGATGTATGTGCGCTGGGCCGAGAAGAAGGGCTATACGGTCGAGATGATGAGCGAGAGCGCGGGCGAGGAAGCGGGCATCCGCTCGGTCGCCTACAAGATCACGGGTCACAATGCTTATGGCTGGCTGAAATCCGAATCGGGTGTCCACCGGCTGGTGCGCATCTCGCCCTACGACAGTTCGGCGCGGCGGCATACCTCGTTCAGTTCGGTCTGGGTCTATCCGGTGGTGGACGACAATATCGAGATCGAGATCAACCCCTCGGATATCCGCATTGACACCTACCGTTCATCGGGGGCGGGCGGTCAGCATGTGAACACGACCGACTCGGCCGTGCGGATCACGCATATCCCGACCGGGATCGTCACAACCTCGAGCCAGAAATCGCAGCACCAGAACCGCGAAATTGCGATGAACGCTCTGAAATCAAGGCTTTACGAGCTGGAGCTGCGCAAACGCACCGAGGCCATCGAGGCTGCGCATGACGCCAAGGGCGAGGCGGGCTGGGGCAACCAGATCCGTTCCTATGTGCTGCACCCCTACCAGATGGTGAAGGATCTGCGCACCGGCCATGAGACTTCGGACACCCAGGGCGTGCTGGACGGGGCGCTTGATGGCTTCATGGCCGCCACGCTGGCCATGGATGTCGCGGGCAAATCGCGCGCCGAGGCCACCGCCGAGTCCTGATCCGGGGCATGCCGGCCTGTCCGGCGCAGCATCCTGCGCATTTTTTTCCGACACATCCGGAAATACTTGCGCGAGGCGCGGTTGTGTTCCTATCCTTGAGACTGTGGGAGTTATCAGGGAGTAAGACACGTCATGGCAGAAGAGACTTTGGTTCCGGGAATGCCGCCAAGCGTCGCACCACGCGCGCTGAGCGCGGATGACCTGAAACAGGCGCTGAGCGCGGGGCTTGCCGATTTCAGGGCGAACCCTGCCTATGGCCTGTTCTTTGCGCTGGTCTATGTGTTGGGCGGGCTGGGGCTGTGGTTCGGACTGGGGGCTTCGGGGCAACCGGTCTGGTTCGTTCCTATTGCGGCAGGCTTTCCGTTGCTGGCACCCTTCGCGGCTGTGGGGCTCTATGAAGTCAGCCGTCGGCGCGAGGCTGGCGAAGGCTTGAGCTGGGGGCCGGTGCTGGGTGCGCTCAGGGGACGCGGCGACGGGCAACTGGCACTGATGGCCGTCACCGTGCTGCTGATCTTCGGTTTCTGGATCATCCTTGCGCGCGGAGTCTTCGCGCTGTTCATGGCCCGCAGCGGGATCGGTTTCGAGAGCCTTGCATTGCTCTGGTCGGCGGGCGGTGTCTCGATGCTGCTGATTGGCAGTATCATTGGCGGACTGGTCGCGCTGTTCCTGTTCTCGATCACGGTCATCAGCCTGCCGATGCTGCTGGACCGGGAAGTTGATTTCGTGACCGCCATGATCACCAGTGTCGAGACCGTGCGCCGGAACGCGAAGGTCATGCTGTCCTGGGCGGCGATCATCGCGGGTCTGCTGATCGCGGCGATGATCCCGGCCTTCCTGGGGCTGTTCATCGTGCTGCCGGTGCTGGGGCATGCTACCTGGCATCTCTATCGCCGCGCCATTCCGGCCTGAGTGCCCGCAGGCGCGCGGCCAGTGCCGCGCGCCTCTGAATAACGCTTGCCTCGCGCTTCCCCGCGCCGCTATCGTCGCGCAAAAGGGGAACCATCATGTCAGACCAGTCCAGAGAATCGCCGAACAGCCTGCCTCCATCCGTCATTCCCGAGCCGCAGACCATCGGCCTTGGCGACCTTGCCGAGATCCTGAGACTCGGTTTGTCCGATTTCCGCCGCGCGCCGATCTTCGGCATTGCCTTCTCGCTGGTCTATGTGCTGGGCGGGCTGGTGCTCTATGCGGTCTTCCTCGCCTCGGGGCAAAGCTGGTGGTTCATCCCGATTGCGGTGGGTTTTCCGTTGCTTGCACCCTTTGCCGCGACCGGGCTCTATGAGGTCAGCCGCAGACTTGAGCAGGGGCTGCCACTCACCTGGGGCGAGGTTGCGGGCTGCGTGCTGGCGCAGAAGGACCGGCAGGTGCCCTCGATGGCCATGGTCATCATGCTGGCCTTCATGTTCTGGGTCTTTGTGGCGCATACCATCTTCGCGCTGTTCTTCGGCCTGCAGCCCATCACTTCCTCGACCACGGGCATGCTGTTCTCGGGGCCGGGGCTGATGATGCTGGCCGTGGGCGGGGCGATTGGCGGGGTGATGGCCGCGGTGATGTTCGCGCTGACCGTGATCTCGCTGCCGCTGCTGCTGGATCGCGAGGTCGATTTCATCACTGCGATGATTACCTCGTTCAATGCGGTCATGCAGAATTTCCGCGTCATGGCGGTCTGGGCGGCGCTGATTGCGGTGCTGCTCTGTCTTGCGATGCTGCCCTTCTTCCTGGGGTTGTTCATCGTGCTGCCGATGCTGGGTCATGCGACATGGCATCTGTATCGGCGCGCGCTTCCCTGAGCCTGCGCGACAGGGCTGCGTCGCGGGCGCGGAGGGGTCTCGCAGAGGGCTGGACACTTGCGGCAGGGCAGGGCAATCTGACCCCAAAGAAGGGAGTCGCCCATGCCCGCATCCAAGCGCCGCAGCCTGATCGTGACAGTTTTCGGAGTTGTCGGCATCCTGTGGTTCGCCCTGCACGCGGCCGAATACCTGTTCGAGCGGTTTGACGGGCTTTCGGCCCTCACGCCCCTGCCTGCGCCGCTGGGCCTGCCGGAGTTGTTCGACTCGATTCCGCAATGGGCCTCGATTGCCCTGACAGCGACGATATGGCTTGGACTTCTGGGAGCGTTCCTGTTGTTGCTGGGTGACCGCGCCTCGGTGCTGGTGCTGTCGCTGACGGTGCTGGCGGCGCTGGTCACGCTGCTTTGGGGGGTGTTGGCATTCCTGCAGGGTTTCGGGCCCATCGGAGCCATCGATCCGCTGCTCTTTGCGGGCGCGCAGGCGGCCTTTGCCATAGGGATATGGCTTTGCGCGCGGACCGCCAAGCGCTACGGGATGTTCTGAGCCTGCTTTGCACTGCGCTTCATTTCACACGCGCGTGTGGGGCCGTTGCCTTTTTGAACAACCTGCCGCAGGGTGCCGCTGCAAGAACCGGAGCCTGACATGACGATACATGCCGCCCTATCAGAGGCCATCGGCAACACGCCACTCATCCGCCTGAACAAGGCCAGTTCCGAAACAGGCTGCGAGATACTGGGCAAGGCGGAATTCCTCAACCCCGGCCAGTCGGTGAAGGACCGCGCGGCACTCTATATCATCCGCGATGCCCTGGCGCACGGGGCCCTGCGGCCCGGTGGCACGATTGTCGAGGGCACGGCCGGCAATACCGGAATCGGGCTGGCGCTGGTCGGGGCCTCGCTGGGTTTTCGCACGGTGATCGTGATTCCCGAGACCCAGAGCCAGGAAAAGAAGGACATGCTGCGGCTGGCCGGGGCCGAACTGGTCGAGGTTCCCGCCGCGCCCTATCGCAACCCGAACAATTATGTCCGCTATTCGGGTCGCCTTGCCGAGGCGTTGGCAGGAACCGAGCCCAATGGCGCGATCTGGGCCAACCAGTTCGACAATGTGGCCAATCGCCAGGCCCATGTCGAGACCACCGGCCCCGAGATATGGCAGCAGACCGGGGGCCGCGTCGATGGCTTCATCTGCGCGGTAGGCTCGGGCGGCACGCTCGCGGGCGTGGCACAGGTGCTGCAACCCAGGGGCGTGAAGATCGGGCTGGCCGACCCGATGGGTGCTGCACTTTACAGCTTCTACACCACCGGTGAATTCAGATCCGAAGGTGACTCGATCACCGAAGGGATCGGGCAGGGGCGGATCACCGCAAATCTCGAGGGGTTCACGCCCGATTTCTGCGCCCAGATTCCCGACGCAGAGGCGCTGCCGATTGTCTTTGACCTGCTGGCCGAAGAGGGGTTGTGCCTGGGCGGGTCGTCGGGGGTGAATGTTGCGGGTGCGATCCGCATGGCGCGCGAGATGGGGCCGGGCCATACCATCGTGACCATCCTGTGCGACTACGGCACGCGCTACCAGTCCAAGCTGTTCAACCCGGACTTCCTGCGCGGCAAGGGCCTGCCCGTGCCCCAGTGGATGGAGCGCGCGCCGCGCACGATGCCGGATGTCTTCGAGGATCAGATCTGAACATGCTGCGACGGGGTCTTGCCGCTCTTTGTCTTATGCTGTGTCTCGGTCTTGCCGGCGCGGTGGTGCTGCCGGGTGCGGGAGTGGCGCAGACGGGCAATCAAGTCGCGGCACCCGACTACGATGCATGGCGCAGCTTTGCCGAGCGCGTCGAGCGGGTGTTGGATGCGCCCATGGCGTCGGATGGGCTGCTGACCGAGCTGCGCGCGGAACTGGTGGCCTATCGAACGCGCTTTCTGGCCGCGCAGGATACGAATACCAGCCGCATCGCCACGCTTCGCGAGCAGATCAATGCGCTTGGCCCACCTCCCGAGGAAGGCGTGTCCGAGGCTCCCGACCTGGCCGCGCGCCGGGCGGAGCTGGCCGAGCAGCTGACCACGCTGCAGGCCCCGGGCATTGCTGCGCAGGAAGCCTTTCGCCGCGCTGACGGGCTTATCAGGCAGATTGACACCACCTTGCGCGAGAGGCAGGCCGAGGCGCTGCTGACACTCTGGCCCTCGCCGCTCAACCCGGTCAACTGGGTCGCAGCGGTCGATGCCATCTGGGGGACGACCTTCACCTTCGGCACCCAGATCGTCGGCGCGCTGGATGACCCGGCACGGATGCGCGAGTTCCGCTCCAACATGCCGGTGGTGATCCTGCTGTTGCTGCTGTCGGGTTTCGTGCTGATGCGCGGAAGGGCCTGGATCGAGAAGGTGGTCACGCGGCTGCTGGACGAAGGCGGTGCGCAGCGCAGCAAGCGCCTGCTGGCGCAGCTGATGTCGCTGACGCAGATCATCGTGCCGGTTGCGGCTGTCTTCGCGCTGAGCCTTGCCATCGAAACGACCTCGCTCTTTGGTGACATCGGTTCGGCCCTGACCGGTGCCATGGTCTATGCCGGGATCGGGTATTTCACGGCGCGCTGGGCCGGGCGGCAGATGTTCCCGATTCGCGAAAGCAGTGTTTCCTTGCTGCGGCTGCCGGCACCGCGACGCCGCGAGGGCCGGCTGATGTCGAACCTCGTCGGGCTGTCGCTGGCCATATTCTTCATCGGGCGGGCCTATCTGGACCCGGCGCTGCACTCGGATGCGGCGAATGCCGTGATCGCCTTTCCGCTGATGGTTCTGGCCGGGATCGTGCTGTTTCGTCTGGGCGCGCTGCTGTCGATGCATTTCCGCCTGAGCCTGACGGACGATCAGGAAACACGCTTCTTTGACCGCGTGATCGGGGCGCTTGGCAAGATTGCCATGGCGATCGGGCTGGGCTCGCCTGTCTTCGCGGCCGTGGGCTATGTGCAGGCCGCACAGGCGATGCTGTTCCCGGCCATAATGTCGCTGGGGATGATCACGGCACTGATCTTCCTGACCGAATTCGTCAGTGACACCTATGACAGCCTGACCCGGCGCGGCCCGGATGACCCCGATGCACTGATCCCTGCGCTGATCAATTTCGCGCTGGTGTTGCTGTCGCTGCCGCTATTCGCGCTGATCTGGGGCATGCGGCTAACCGAACTGCTCGAGTTCCTGCAGATTATGCGCGAGGGCTTTACCCTGGGCGAGACCCGGATCGCGCCGGGCAACATCCTGAGCTTCGTCATCGTCTTTACCATCGGCTATGTGCTGACGCGCATGGTGCAGGGGGCGCTGGGCAGTTCGGTGCTGCCCAAGACCAGGATCGACAAGGGCGGGCAGAAGGCCATCATCTCGGGCACGGGGTATATCGGGATTTTCGCGGCCGCGCTGGTGGCGATCTCGACCGCCGGGATCGACCTGTCGGGGCTGGCGATCGTTGCGGGCGCGCTCTCGGTCGGGATCGGCTTTGGCCTGCAGAATATCGTGTCGAACTTCATTTCCGGCGTGATCCTGCTGATCGAGCGCCCGGTGGCCGAGGGTGACTGGATCGAGGTGGGCAACACGATGGGGATCGTGCGCGCGATCTCGGTGCGCTCGACCCGGATCGAGACCTTTGATCGCACGGATGTCATCGTGCCCAATGCCGATCTGATCTCGGGCACCGTGACAAACTGGACGCGCTACAGTTCGCTCGGACGCATCACGATCAAGGTGGGTGTGGCCTATGGCTCCGACACGCGCAAGGTCGAGCGCATCCTCAAGGAGATCGGCGATGCGCAGCCACTGGCGCTGCTGGATCCGCCGCCTTCGGTCATCTTCAATGATTTCGGTGCCGATGCGCTGGAGTTCGAGATGCGGATGGTGCTGAGCGATGTGGCATTCGGGCTGTCCGTGCGCACCGAGATTCGTCACCAGATTGCCGAGCGGTTCCGCGAGGAGGGAATCGAGATTCCCTTTGCGCAGCGCGATATCTGGCTGCGAAACCCCGAGGTGCTGCGCGGCGAGCCCCCCGCGCCGCCGCCCCCGCCCGAGAGTTTCGAGCAGCGCGAGCCTACCGAGGAATTGCGCCGCGATGACATTCGCGAGGTGATGGAGGCGCAAAGCGAAGACGACACATCCCGCTGATTGCAGTATTGCGCGACGCTCTTGCGGGAACCGGGTCCATGGCGTATATGATATGTTATATCATAACGTGAGGATGCCATGTCGAACGCTCTTCAGGGCAATGACGCCCGCCGTTTGCCGGTGACTGTGCTCTCCGGGTTTCTCGGTGCAGGCAAGACAACGCTGCTCAACCATGTGCTCAACAATCGTGACGGGCGGCGCGTGGCGGTGATTGTGAACGACATGTCCGAGGTGAATATCGACGCGGACCTGATTGAGGCCGGGGTGGACCTGAAGCGCGGCGAGGAAAAGCTGGTCGAGATGTCCAATGGCTGCATCTGTTGCACCCTGCGCGACGACCTGCTGGCCGAGGTGCGCAGGCTGGCCGCCGAAGGGCGCTTCGACTACCTGCTGATCGAATCGACCGGCATCTCCGAGCCGATGCCCGTCGCTGCAACCTTCGAGTTCCGCGACGAGGCGGGCGACAGCCTGATGGATGTCGCGCGGCTCGACACGATGGTGACTGTGGTCGATGCGGTCAATCTGCTCGGGGATTTCTCGAGCCATGATTTCCTGTCAGATCGGGGCGAGACCCTGGGCGAGGAGGACTCGCGCACGCTGGTCAATCTGCTGACCGACCAGATCGAGTTTGCCGATGTGATCGTACTGAACAAGATAACGGATGCAGGGCCCGAGCGCACGGAAGCAGCGCGCAAGATCATCAAGGCGCTCAACCCCGATGCCGATCTGATCGAAACCGATTTCGCGCATGTGCCCGGCCAGCGCATCTTCGACACGGGCCAGTTCGATTTCGAGACCGCCCACGAGCACCCGCTCTGGGCGAAGGAACTCTATGGTTTCGCTGATCATGTGCCCGAGACCGAGGAATATGGGGTCAGCAGCTTTGTCTATCGCGCGCGCCGTCCGTTTCACCCGGCAAGGATTCACGCAGCGCTCAATGGCGAATTGCCCGGCGTGATTCGTGCCAAGGGGCATTTCTGGATTGCCACCCGGCCCAACTGGGTTGCCGAATTCTCGCTGGCGGGGGCCATGTCCAGCGTGGCGCCTCTGGGCGGCTGGTGGGCCGCTGTCCCACGCGAGCGCTGGCCCGATCATGCTGAAGCGCTTGAGAAAATGCGCGAGAACTGGGTCGAGCCCTGGGGCGACCGGCGGCAGGAACTGGTCTTCATCGGCGCGGGAATGGACCGCGCTGCGCTGACCGCACAGCTTGACGCCTCCCTGATCGAGGCTGCGGATTTCACACCTGAGGCGTGGCGCGAGCTGGACGACCCTTTCCCGCAATGGGGTCAGCGCAAGGTGGCGTGAGCGATGCGGCGCAATACAGTAACGGGCTTGCGTCGCAGGCATGGGTCGATGGCGCAATTCGACCGGCTGCCCGCCGAATTGCGGCACTGGCTGGCCGGTGCCGCGCTTCCCTGGAGCGCGCAATCCGCCCTGCAGCTGTGGCGGCGCCATCTGCGCGCGACGAGGGGCGATGTCATGGCCGCAAGGGCGGCGCTGGACCGTGCGGAGGCGCGGCTTCTGGCGCGCGACGCAGGCCATATCTGGGGGCCATTGCACCCGGCTGCCTGCCCGACCGGGCCCGCTACTGGCGCAGTCGCTCCAGCAGGGCCGCGTTGATATAGCCATCGGGTGGCAGGCCGTTCGCGCGCTGCCACGCCTGCACGGCGGCGACCGATGCAGGACCGAGCCGCCCGTCAATCCCGGCGGTGTCATGGCCCAGCGCATTGAGCCGTCGCTGCAACTCGGTGCGCTCGGCCAGTGTAAGCGCCCGGTCGCCGCGTGGCCATTGGCCGCGCAGCGGGCCCGCGCCGCGCAGCCGGTCGGAGAGATGCCCCAGCGCGAGAACATAGGCGTCCGAGATGTTGTATTCCTTCAGCACGTCGTAATTGGCATAGGCCAGAAAGGCCGGGCCGGTCGCCCCTCCGGGCAGGATCAGGCGAGAGGTTCCCTGCGGCAGGCGCCCGCCCCCGGCGGGCGCCATCCC
>SKYA01000211.1 GCA_007128135.1 Paracoccaceae bacterium
ACCCTCAACCACTCAAGCCTCAGACCCGATCCCGACAACAGCTCCCCGCCGCCGGTAGAGCGCTATCTAGATACTCCAGACACCACCCGCAAGAGAAAAAATACAGCAACTCAGAAAAAAAATTGGAACAGCCTGTCAGGCCGGAGAACGGCATCGCACGCTGTGGATGTCATCGCGGTTTGATCTGTGTCAGCGCGCGCGTCACGCAAATACCTACTCTGGGCGCATGCAGTCATGTCGGAGGAGCCTGTCCATGAAGAATGCCCTTTCTGCCGCCCTGGCGGCCGCCTGCCTTGCCCTGCCTGCCGCAGCGGACGGGTTCTACACGCTGGAAATCGAGGGCGCCTATGAGGATGTCATCTTCAATGTCGAACTTGCCATCACGAATCAGGGGCTGGTGATTGATGATGTCAGCCATGTCGGCAGCATGCTCGCGCGCACCAGGGACGATGTCGGCTCGACCCGGGACCTCTTCGCTGATGCCCGCATCTTTTCATTCTGTTCGGCCCTGCTGTCGCGTCAGGTCATGGAGGCGCAGCTGCGCAACATCCAGTTCTGCCCGTATAACGTCTATGTCTATCAGGCCGCAGAGGAGGGAGCGCCGGTGGTCATCGGGTTTCGCGAGGCCAGCGAGCCGACCATGGCCCCGGTCAACGAATTGCTGCTGCGAATCGTGACCGAGGCGGCGGACGCACCCTGAACCGGGGCGGATGGCAGACACATAAGCGTGGCTGGATTTCGGGGGTGGCGCCGGCTTAGCGAGCGCGCCGCCGCTGTCAAGGCGCATCACATTGTTTTTGAAGGTCATCCAGACCCTCTCATCCCCCGTAACTGCCATATCATCACTCAGGATGACAATGGAGGTTACCAATGTTCAAACCGACTCTCAGTGCCCTGGCAACAGCGACCGTTCTTGCCGCCCCGAGCTTTGCCTTTGCTGATACGCATGGCGCCGATATCGTCGATATCGCGGCCGGCAACGAGGCCTTCTCGACGCTGGTGGCGGCGGTCACGGCGGCGGGGTTGATCGACACGCTGAAGGGCGACGGGCCGTTCACGGTCTTCGCGCCGACGGACGAGGCCTTTGCCGCACTGCCCGAAGGCACTGTCGAGGCGCTGCTCGCGGACATCCCGACGCTGACGGCAATTCTGACCTATCATGTCGTGCCCGGTGCCGTGATGTCAGGTGATCTGACCGACGGCATGATGGCGGAAACCGTCAACGGCCAGTCGATCACGATCGGTGTCGGCGACACCGTGACGGTGGATGGCGCGACCGTCATTCAGGCCGATATCGAGGCCAGCAACGGCGTGATCCACGTCATCGACGCCGTGATCCTGCCGCAATAAGGTCAGCGACAGGCTTGCACTGCAAGAGGGGGATGCGCCCGTGGCGCATCCCCCTTTTTGTGAATCATGGCCTGTGGCGCGCGGCATGACCGGCCCGCGCATGCACCTTGGATCAGGCCCGGAAATTCCGCACGGTTTCGATCATCAGGGCCACGTTCTCGGGGTCCGCGTCCGGTGTTATGCCGTGACCCAGATTGAAGATATGCGGGCCGTTGCGGAAGGCGCGCACGACTCTCTCGGTTGCCTCGACCAGCGCCTGCCCGCCCGTGACCATATGGCTCGAGGCCAGATTACCCTGCACGCAACCATCCACCTGCACATGCTCGGCCGCCCATTCGGGCGTCACCGAATTGTCGATGGCGACGCAATCAGCCCCGGTCGCCCTTGCGAATCCGATATAACCGTCCCCGGCCTCGCGCGGGAAGGCGATGACCGGGACCCCCGGGTGACGGGCTTTCAGCGCGGCGATGATGGTGCGCGCCGGCTGTAGCGCGTAGCGCTGGAAGGCCTCGCCGCGGAGCGAACCTGCCCAACTGTCGAACAGCTTGACCACTTCGGCCCCGGCATCGATCTGCATCGAGAGATAGTCGATCGTTGCCACGGTTATCCTGTCCATCAGCGCGTCGAACACCTCGGGTGCGCCTTCGCGCAGGGCATGGGCCGGGGCCTGATCGGGTGTGCCTCGGCCCGCGATCATGTAGGTCGCAACAGTCCAGGGCGCCCCGGCAAAACCGATCAGCGTTGTCTCGGAGGGCAGTTCGCGGGCAAGGATCTTCACGGTTTCATATACCGGGGCAAGCGTGTCGTGAATGGCATCGGCCGGTTTCAGGGCATCGACGCCCGCCTGATCCGTGATCGTGGACAGGCGCGGCCCCTCGCCCGTGACGAACCACAGATCCGCGCCCAGCGCCTGCGGCACCAGCAGGATGTCAGCAAAGAGAATCGCAGCGTCGAAGCCATAGCGCCGGATCGGCTGCAAGGTCACCTCGGCGGCCAGTTCCGGGTTATAACACAGCGACAGGAAGTCGCCAGCCTGCGCGCGCGTGGCGCGGTATTCCGGCAGGTAGCGGCCTGCCTGCCGCATCATCCAGATGGGCGGGGTCGGCTGGGCTTCACCTGCAAGGGCGCGCAGGATTGTCTTTTCCGGGCTTCGGGCAGCTTTCGCGGCAGCAGTCATTCTCAACACTCCTAGAGGCATCCTCTCGTCCCAATCCGGACCCGTTTTGTCAAGAAGAGTTTACACATTGCCCTTGTGTGCCGCGCAGGAGCGGACTAATCCTTTGCTCATGAGCACACAGCATCCCACCCCCGAAGCCCCCCTCAAGATCGGCACGCGCGGCTCGCCCCTGGCCATCGCGCAGGCGCACGAGACCCGCGCACGCCTGATGCGTGCGCATGACCTGCCCGAGGCAGCTTTCGAGATCGTCGTCATCAAGACCACGGGCGATGACCGCAGTCTGATCGACGCCGACCGCCCGCTGAAGGAGATCGGCAACAAGGGGCTTTTCACCAAGGAAATCGAGGAGGCGATGCTGGAAGGGCGTATCGACATCGCCGTGCACTCCATGAAGGACATGCCGACGCTCCAGCCCGAGGGCCTCGTGCTCGACTGCTACCTGCCGCGCGAGGATACGCGCGATGCCTTCGTCTCGCCCCAGGCAGAACGGCTGGCCGATCTGGCCGAAGGGCAGGTCGTCGGCACCTCCAGCCTGCGGCGGCGCGCCCAGCTTCTGGCATTCCGGCCCGATCTGAAGGTCGTCGAGTTCCGCGGCAATGTGCAGACCCGACTCCAGAAACTGCAGGCCGGTGTCGCCGACTGCACTTTCCTTGCCATGGCGGGGCTGAACCGGCTGGGGATGACCCATGTCGCGCGCTCGGCCATCGAGCCCGTTGAAATGCTTCCCGCGATCGCGCAGGGAGCCATCGGCATCGAGCGGCGCGCGGCGGAC
>SKYA01000141.1 GCA_007128135.1 Paracoccaceae bacterium
CGGGTGGGTCCTGCGCTCAGCGATAGAGCAGCGAAACCTTGTTGTGGAACAGATGGACCTTTGACGGGTCGGCGTTGAGCTTGACGTTTCGGCCCTTCAGTTCGGCATGAATACCTGCCAGTTTCGCCAGCACGGGCACAGCACCCTGGGATTCGGGCTTGAAATACAGCACCGTCAGTTCGCCCAGTGCCTCGACCAGATCGACCTCGCCCTGGAACAGGAACTCGTCCTTGTCGGTTGCCACCATATCCTCGGGGCGCACGCCCACATTCACCTTCAGCCCCATATCGGCGTCGGTCGTGGGAATATCTGCCCTGGCCACGCCCCCGCCGGCCAGCTTGACGGTGGTCTGCGGACCTGTCGCCACCACTTCGCCGGCCAGCAGGTTCATGGACGGTGAGCCGATGAACTGCGCCACGAATTCGCCATTGGGGCGCTCATAGAGTTCCAGCGGCGAGCCGACCTGCGCAATCCCGCCCCCGGCCAGCACGACAATGCGCGAGGCGAGCGTCATCGCCTCGACCTGGTCGTGGGTGACATAGATCATGGTCGACTCGGGCATCGATTCCTTGAGCTTGGCAATCTCGATCCGGGTCGCCACCCGCAGCGCCGCATCGAGGTTGGAGAGCGGCTCGTCAAAGAGATACACTTTCGGGTCGCGCACGATCGAGCGACCGATCGCCACCCGCTGGCGCTGTCCGCCCGAGAGCGCCTTGGGCAGGCGGTCCAGGTAGGGGCCGAGTTGCAGCACATCGGCGGCCTTCTTGACCGCCGCGTCGATCTCGGACTTGCTCTTGCCCGCGAGTTTCAGCGCAAAGGCCATGTTGTCGCGCACGGTCATATGCGGATAGAGCGCGTAGGACTGGAACACCATGGCAATGCCGCGCTGGGCGGGCGGGATGTCATTGACCACCATCCCGTCAATCTGCAACTCGCCACCGGTGATCTTCTCCAGCCCCGCGATCATGCGCAGCAGCGTGGACTTGCCGCAGCCCGACGGGCCGACAAAGACGATCAGCTCGCCCTTCTTGATGTCGAGATTGATGTCGGACAGGACCTTGACCTCGCCATAGGCCTTTTCAACGTCCGTCAGTTTCAGATCGGCCATGGATTCCTCCCTTTCTTATCGCTTCACGACCAGGCACGGCTGCCACGGCCCCAGATGCACCAGCCCGTCCTCGCCCGGGCCGGAGCTGTTCAGTTCCTGTCCGACCGTGACCCAGTGCCCTTCGGGCAGATACAGGTTCGCGGGGTCATGGCTCAGGTTGAAGGCGCAGAACAGCACCTCACCCGCCTCCTCGCGGATGAAGGACAATGTCTCGCCCGAGACATGCAGATCGCGCATGCTGCCGCGCATCAGCGCCCGGTGCGCATGGCGAAAGGCGATCGCGCGCCGGTAATGGTGCAGGATCGCATCGGGCGCGCGCTCCTGTGCATCAACGGCCAGCCCAAGATGTTCGCGCGCGACCGGCAACCAAGGGGCACCGCGCGAAAAGCCGCCATTCTGGTTGTCATTGGTCCAGACCATGGGCGTGCGGCACCCGTCGCGCCCCTTGTATTCGGGCCAGAACTGGATGCCGTAGGGATCCTGCAGGTCCTCGAAGCGCAGCTCTGCCTCGGGCATGCCCAGTTCCTCGCCCTGATAGAGGCACACCGACCCACGCAGACACAGCAGAAGCGTGGCATAGGCGCGCGTGGCCGCGGGGGTCAGGTTCCAGCGCGAGAGATGGCGCATCACGTCATGGTTGGAAAACGCCCAGCAGGCCCAGCCTTCGGGCGCGACATGCGCCACATGGCGCAGCACGGCGGCAATCCGCGCCGCAGTGGGCGCGTCGGCGGCAAGGAACTCGAAGGCATAGCACATCTGCACCTTGTCGCCACCCGACGTGTATTCGCCCAGAATTTCGAGGCCACGCTGCGCATCACCCACCTCGCCCACCGCCGCAGCGTCATAGGTGTCCAGCAGCGCGCGGAAACGGCGCAGGAAATCGAGGTTCTCGGGGCGGTTCTTGTCGTAGATATGTTCCTGGTGGTTGTAGGGGTTCACGGCCGGCGCGATCGAGGCATTGCGTTTCTCGGGCGGGAGGGGCGGGTTGTTGCGCAACTCATGGTCGTGGACATAGAAATTGATCGTGTCCAGCCGGAAGCCGTTGACCCCGCGTTCCAGCCAGAAGCGCGCAACATTGAGCAACTCCTCCTGCACGGCAGGTTCGTGGAAATTCAGGTCAGGCTGCGAAGCGAGGAAATTGTGCAGGTAATACTGGCAGCGCGTCGCATCCCAGGCCCATGCCGAGCCCCCGAAAATGGACAGCCAGTTATTGGGCGGCGTGCCATCCGGTTTGGGATCGGCCCAGACATACCAGGTCGCGCGCGGATTGTCGCGGCTCGACCGGCTCTCCTTGAACCACGGATGCTGGTCGGAGGAATGCGACAGCACCAGGTCGATCAGCACCTTGAGCCCCAGCCGATGCGCCGCCAGCACCAGCGCGTCGAAATCCGACAGCGTGCCGAACATCGGATCGACATCGCAGTAATCCGACACGTCATAGCCGAAATCCTTCATCGGCGAGGTGAAGAAGGGGCTGACCCAGATCGCATCGACGCCGAGGCTGGCGATATAGGGCAGCCGGTCGATGATGCCCCGCAGATCGCCGATGCCATCGCCATTGCTGTCCTGGAAGCTGCGGGGGTAGATCTGATAGATCACCGCCCCGCGCCACCAGTCCGGGTAGAGCTCCAGCCCGCGTTCGGGCTGCAACAGGGTTTGAGCAGTCACAGGATATGTCCTTACTTGACGGAGCCAGCCAGCAGGCCGCGCACCAGATAGCGTTGCATGGTGAAGAAGACGAGAAGCGGCACCGCGATCGAGACGAAGGCGGCCGTGGCCAGAATGCCCCAGTCCCCGCCGCGCGAGCCGAGAAGGTCATCCGCGATCTTGACGGTCATCACCTGGCTTGCCGCGCCCGAGGGCAGGAAGACCTTGGCCACCAGCAGGTCGTTCCAGGTCCAGAGGAACTGGAAGATGGCGAAGGAGGCCAGCGCCGGGAAGCTGAGCGGAAGGATGATGCGCACGAAGATCTGGAAATCCGTCGCGCCATCGACCTTGGCTCCCTCGATGATGTCGCGCGGCAGGCCGACCATGTAGTTTCGCAGCAGATAGACCGCAAGCGGCAGTCCGAATCCGGTATGCGCCAGCCAGATGCCAAGGAAACTCTGCCCGATACCCACCGAGGTATGCAGCGACAGAAGTGGCACCAGCGCCAGTTGGAGGGGCACGACCAGCAGCCCCACCACTGCGGCAATCAGCAGCCCCCGTCCAGGAAAATCCATCCAGGCCAGCGCATAGGCCGCGAAGGCCGCGATCAGGATCGGGATGATGGTCGCCGGGATGGCAACCGTCAGCGTGTTGATGAAGGCGCGGTCCATGCCGTCCGCAAACAGGACGGTCTGGTAATTGGCGAGCGTGAACCTGGGCGGGGTGCGGGCCTCGAAATAGAGTGTCGGGCCGCGGTCGATCGCCTCGGGGGTGACGATCCGGTAAGTGCCGTCGCGCTCGATGACCACAGTGCCGCCCGCGCGCAGGTCCGAAACCTCGCCTGCCGCGAACTCGGCCGGGTCAACCGCGCGGGTGCCATAGGCGGCAACCACGCCTTCGCCATCGGGAAAGCGGTCGCGGAGGCCCGGATCGGCAAAGACATTGCCCTCGAGGATGAAGCTGCCGTTCTCCTCGCGCACGGGTTCGGTCGCGATGCGGGTGCGGAAGTTCAGGTCCACCGCCAGCGGCGCCTGCCACCAGCCCGAATTCGAGATCTGGTCGCGGTCGCGGAAGGAGGACACGAACAGTCCGACTGTCGGCAACAGCCACAACAGGACGAGGATGAGGACCGTTATGTTGACGGCCAGCCTGCCGCCCTTGTTCTGTCCGGCGATATTGTCCATCTCTCTGTCCTCCCTCAGCGCATTTCTTGCCGGGCTTGCCGGATGTTCCAGACCATGACAGGCAGCACCAGCAGCATGATCACGAAGGCCACCGCCGTCGCCCGCCCGTCATCGCGGAACATGTAGGTCATCATGTAGCTGGGCAGGATATGCGTGCCGAAATTCCCGCCCGTCATGGTATAGACGATGTCGAAGACCTTGAGCACGAGGATGGTGATCGTGGTCCAGACCACGACGATCGTGCCCATGATCTGCGGCACCTTGATCTTGAAGAAGACCTGGAACGGGTTCGCGCCGTCGATGATGGCCGCCTCGATGGTTTCCTCGGGGATGCCGCGCAGCGCGGCCGAGAGGATCACCATGGCAAAGCCGGTCTGGATCCAGATTAGGATGAACATCAGGAAGAAATTGTTCCAGAAGCGCACCTGCAGCGGATCGAGCGCCACCATTCCGGCGCTTGTGCGCAGTGCGTTGATGATGCCGATATCGGGATTGGCGGAATAGACGAATTTCCAGATCAGCGAGGCGCCGACGAAGCTGATCGCCATCGGCATGAAGATCAGCGATTTCGCGATATTGCCCCAGCTCAGCCGGTCGGTCAGCTGCGCGATGAGCAGGCCGAAGAAGGTGGCCATTGCGGGCACGACCAGCACCCACAGGAGGTTGTTGAACACGGCGGTGCGGAAGGCGCTCTCGCCGAAAAGGTCGACATAATTGCCCAGCCCGATGAAATTCGCTCCCGAGCGGTCGAAGAGTGACCGCCAGAACGAGCCCACCACCGGATAGGCCAGATACAGCCCCAGCGCGAACAAGGCCGGGAACAGGAACAGCCACGGGCGCACCTGGTTGGCGCGGTTGATGTTATGTCCCGCTTTCGGCCCGCGCGCCGGAAAGATCACCTTGTCGAGGATCATGTTGGAGAAATAGAAATACCCCACACACCCCCCGACCCCGATCAGGATTGTCAGGATACCCTGCAAGACTGGTGACATGATGTCCTCCCTGCCGCGTCACGGTTGCGACGCCACGGCACTTCGCCGTGGTGTTCTTGAAAATGGCTGGCTATGCGAACAGTCAGGGCCGCGCGAAGCGCGGCCCTGCCCTGGCTCAGCGCATGGCGTCCCAGCGGGACTGGACCGCATTCGCCACGTCTTCGGCAGAGGTACCGGTGACGAAATCGACCATGCCGGTCCAGAAGGCCCCTGCCCCGATCTCGCCCGGCATCACGTCGGATGCGTCGAAGCGGAAGGTCGTGGCATCAAGCAGGATCTGGTTCATCGCGCGCAGCGAGTCGTCGCGGAACGTGTCGAGATTGACGCCGGAATGCGGGGTCAGGAAGCCCGATTGCGCCATCCAGACCTCATGCGCGATGGGGGTCTTGAGGAACTCGATCAGGCCGCGGGTGGCTTCGCTATCCCTTGTGATCGCGAACTGCGTCCCTGCACCCAGTACCGGGTCGCCCAGATCCTTGCCGGCAAAGGACGGGAAGTAGAAGAAACTGTAGTCCTCGCCAAACACCGACCCATCCGGGAAGAAGGACGGGATGAAGGAGGCCTGCTTGTGCATGTAGCAGGCAGGCGGGATCTGGAACAGGCCTGCCGGGCTGTCACGGAAATCCGTGGTCGCCACGGCCTCGGGGCCGCCCTGTGACCAGCCATCGCTGTGTACGAAGGCGCCGAACGTCTCGATCGCCTCGATCACTTCGGGCGAATTGAAAGCCAGTTCGTTGCTGATCCACTGGTCATAGAGTTCCGGCGAATGCAGGCGCAGCATGATGTCCTCGACCCAATCGGTCGCGGGCCAGCCTGTGGCAGCGCCCGATCCCAGACCGATGCACCAGGGCGTGCCACCGTCATCGACGATCTGCTGGGAGAGCGCGAGCAGGTCTTCCATGCTCGCGGGGATGTCATAGCCCATCTCGTCAAAGGCGTCGGGCGAATACCAGACCAGCGATTTCACATCGACCTTGTAGAAGAAACCGAACATCTCATGCTCGCCATCCGGGTTCGGAAAGGTGCCCAGATCGACCCAGGACTGGCCAGCGGCATAATTCTCGATCATCCACTCGGCGGTCTCGGCACCCAGCGGCGAGAGCGCCCCGCGCGCAGCCATGTCGGCGGCCAGGCCCGGCTGCGGGAAGACCGCGATATTGGGCGCGGAATTGGCCTGGATCGCGATCACGATATCCTGCTCGAAGCTGTCCGAGCCCGAATAGTTCACGGTCGCGCCGGTCGCGGCCTCGAAATAGGCCATGGTATTGCGCACCATGTCGGCATCAACGCTCAGCCACGGGCCGGTGATGGTCACGGTCTGGCCCGAGAAGTCATGCGCGGCGGAAAACTCCTCGAAACTGGCCCAGTTGAAGCCCTCGGTGCCCGGCGCGATGAGCAGGTCCTGCGCCGAGGCGCCGCCGGCGATCAGGGCAAGCGTCGCGACGCCTGCGTAAAGTCTGGATTTCATTGTCATCCTCCCAAGGTTGACGGTCTGTTATGCACAATTCTTAAGCTCGTGCTGATCAGCATCCCAGCATTTCGGAATCACGTTCCCAAAACGCTTTGGACGGGCGAAAGGTGGCGGATGAGTCAGAATCTGTCAATCTGTTTTCGCAAAAGACTCCTGAATTTATTGAGCGTTTTTGCAGGTGCAGAAAAGATCGATGCACGAAACCCCCTTTTCACCGGGGCCGGATTTTGCATAGTATCAAGCAGATTCAACACGGTTTGACCAAATCATGAGCGTCACACTCAAGCAACTCGCGGCATCGCTGGGCCTCTCGCCCACCACTGTGAGCCGTGCGCTCAACGGGTTTCCCGAGGTCAATGCCGCGACGCGCAAGCGGGTCGAACAGGCCGCCGCGCTGGCCAATTACCACCCCAATACCCGCGCCAAGAGCCTGGCCACCGGGCGCGCGCAGGCCATCGGGCATGTCATCCCGGTCTCGACCAGCCATGAGATCGTTAACCCGGTCTTTGCCGATTTCATCGCCGGTGCGGGCGAGGTCTATGCCCGCAACGGCTACGAGATGATCCTGCGCGTAGTTCCCGACGATGGCGAGGCGCGGGCTTACCGCGACCTGATGGCGCGCGGCTCGGTCGATGGCGTGATCCTGCATGGCCCGCGCACCGATGACGGGCGGGTGGCCATGCTGGCAGAACTGGGCCTGCCGTTTCTGGTGCATGGCCGCACCTCGGGGGTGAGTGCGCCCTACTCCTGGCTGGATATCAACAACCAGCGCTCGTTTCACCGCGCAACCGAGTTCCTGTGCGATTTCGGGCACAGGCGCATCGCACTGGTCAACGGGCTGGAGGAGATGGATTTCGCCATGCGCCGCCGCAAGGGCTATCTCGGGGCACTGGCCGCCGCCGGTATCACGCCCGACCCGATGCTGATGCGCCAGGCCGAGATGACCGAACCCTATGGCTATCGCGCCGCGCAGGAGATGATCCAGCTTCCCGACCCTCCGACGGCGTTCCTCGCCTCGTCGATGATCGTGGCCTATGGCATCCTGCGCGGGCTGAGCGACATGGGGCTGAAACTGGGGCGCGACATCTCGGTCATCACGCATGATGACGAATTGTCCTATCTGCCCAATGACGGGGATGTGCCCCTGTTCACCGCGACGCGTTCCTCGGTCCGCGAGGCCGGGCGCCGCGCCGCGCGCATGCTGCTGCGGCTGGTGGCCGAGCCCGAATGCGGCCCGCTGACCGAACTGATGGAAACATCGCTGGTGCTGGGGGCCTCGACCGGGCCGGTGCGGACATGAGCGCGCTGGGCTTCACCCGTGCCGACTGGCCCAAGGGGTTCGCGTTCGGGGTCGCGACCTCGGCCTATCAGATCGAGGGCCATGCGCAGGGCGGCGCGGGCCGCACGCATTGGGATGATTTCGCCGCGACCCCCGGCAATGTGGTGCGCGCCGAAGACGGCGCGCGTGCCTGCGACCATCTGAACCGCTGGGGCGAGGATCTGGATCTGATTGCCGGGGCGGGTTTCGACATCTACCGTTTCTCGGCCTCCTGGGCGCGGGTGCTGCCCGAGGGGCGCGGGACGGTGAATGCCGCAGGGCTGGATTTCTACGACCGGCTGCTAGACGGGATGCTCGCGCGCGGGCTGAAGCCGGCGCTCACGCTTTATCACTGGGAACTGCCTTCGGCGCTGAATGATCTGGGCGGCTGGCGCAACCGTGACATTGCCGGGTGGTTCGCCGATTACACCGATGTGCTGTGCCGCCGGATCGGGGACCGGGTCTGGTCTGCCGCGCCCGTCAACGAGCCGTGGTGCGTCGGCTGGCTGAGCCATTTCGCCGGTGCCCATGCGCCGGGGCTGCGCGACATTCGCGCGACGGCGCGGGCCATGCATCATGTGGGAGTGGCCCATGGCCGTGCTATGCAGGCCATGCGGGCGCTGGGAATGGGCAATCTGGGCGCAGTGTGCAATTTCGAATATGCCCTGCCGCTGACCGACAGCGACGCCGATCTTGCCGCCACCCGCCGCTATGACAGCATCTACAATCGCTGGTTCCTGAGCGCAATGTGCCGGGGCACCTATCCCGGGGATGTGCTGGAGGGGCTGGGCCCGCACATGCCCGAAGGCTGGCAGCAGGACATGGCCACCATCTGCCAGCCGCTCGACTGGCTGGGGCTGAACTACTACACTTGCAAGCGCATTGCCCATGCAGGCGGACCGTGGCCGCATCTGTCAGAGCATGTCGGCAACCTGCCGCAGACCCAGATGGGTTGGGAGATCTGCCCCGAGGGGCTCGCGCATTTCCTGCGCTTCGCGCGCGATCACTACACCGGCGACCTGCCGCTTTATGTGACCGAGAACGGCATGGCCAATGCCGATGACCCCGACACGCCCGACATTGCCCGCATCGACTATCTGCGCGCGCATTTCGACGTGGCCCGCGCCGCGATTGCCGATGGCGTGCCGCTGCAGGGCTACATGATCTGGTCGCTGCTGGACAATTACGAGTGGGCGCTGGGCTATGAAAAGCGCTTCGGCCTGGTCCATGTCGATTTTGACAGCTTGCAGCGCCGCCCCAAAGCATCGTATCAGGCGCTGAAAGAGGCGTTAGCGCAACCATAGGCAGTGGCAGATGACAGCCAGCGACAGCCCGGCACTGGTCGCCGATGTGGGCGGCACCAATACCCGCGTGGCGCTCGCGCGGGGGCGCACGCTTGTCGCGGGCACGACCGAACGTTTCCGCAATGCCGAGTTTGCCGGGCTGGAGCAGATTCTCGAGGCATTCCTCGCGCGCCATCGCAAACGGCCTGCCCGTGCGGCCGTAGCACTTGCCGGCCCGGTCCGGGGGGATCGTGCCGAGATGACGAATCTGGGCTGGACCGTCGAGGCGGGCGCGCTGGCGGATGCCTGCGGGGTGCAGGACATGGCGCTGCTCAATGATCTTCAGGCCCAGGGCCATGCCCTGCCCCATCTGCCCGAGAGCCATCTGCGCCGCATCCGCGCGGGCCAGCCCGAGGGCGGCACCCGGCTGGTGATCGGGCTGGGAACGGGCGTCAATGCTGCCCCGGTCTATCCGTTCGGCAATGGCCATCTGGTGCCCCCGGCAGAGGCAGGACATATCCATCTGCCGCTGCACGAGGCGCTCGACTACCGGCTGGCCGACTGGCTGATCGCGCGGCGCGGCTTTGCCTCGGTCGAGGATGTCCTGGCCGGGTCCGGGCTGGAGCGGCTCCATGCCTTCCATGCCTCCGAGGCCGGTGTGTCGCAGGCGCTGGATGCTGCCGCGATCATGGCCTCGATGGAGAAGGGCGACGCGCTTGCCCAGCGCACGGGGCGGCATTACGTGCGCTTGCTGGCGCAGGTGACGGCCGATCTGGCGCTGGTCACGCTGCCCTTTGCAGGGGTCTGCTACATTGGCGGTGTGGCGCGCGCGATGGCCCCGTGG
The DNA here is from genome assembly GCA_007128135.1 of Paracoccaceae bacterium. Lineage (GTDB taxonomy): Bacteria > Pseudomonadota > Alphaproteobacteria > Rhodobacterales > Rhodobacteraceae > Roseinatronobacter. Next base: position 9,848 of record SKYA01000141.1, read on the forward strand.
TTCGAGCGATTCGGGTTTGAGGCGGCCTTTACCGACATGGGCCGCTTCTCGGATCTGGTGGCACGCTTTCCGCTGGCAGTGGTCGAGGATGATTTTGCGGCGCTGACCGGCTGCGCGGCCTATCTGGCCACTCACTGAGCCCGCAGCGGCATCCTCTGTCCCAGCGCATTCAGCACAAGGCCCAGCACGGCAAACCCCAGCACCAGCCCGGCCATGTTCACTGCCACAGCGCCGATGCCCAGCGTGCCGATATCCAGGAACGGGTAGGGATACCACCCGGACGCCGTGCCCCGCGCCATCGCATAGAGCGCATAACCCGCAGGCCAGATCAGCCACCACAGCGGCTGGCCCCCGCGCGGTTCGGTCCGCGTCGTCTCCATCAGCCAGAACCAGAGCATCAGCGCCGGCAGGAGCGTGTGGAAGGCCTGATCGGTCAACCAGTTCAGCCCGGTGAAATTGTAGAGATGCGCAAGCATCAGGTGATAGACCAGCCCGACCACGATCATCGACATGGTAAGCATGGTCATCCAGCCGAAGGAGAGGCGCCGTCCGGTGGCGGCGATGGTCAGCAGGCTCGCGGCCATCAGCGTATTGGTCAGGATGGTGAAGAAGCCCGCCATCGCCCAGAGCGTGGCCCACAGGCCCTGCCCGTCGCGCGCCAGATTGATGCCCACCTGCGTGGCCAGCGCAAGCGCCCCGAACGCACCGATCAGCCCTGCCGTGATGCGGTATTTGTGGTCCATGCGCGTCCTCCCGATTCGCATGGTCCAGACTATGCGCAAGGGTCGCGCGCGAAAACACTTGCCGTTGCAGCACCAAGGCGGCATGGCTCGCGCCATGGAATGGCGCGACGAAGGCATATTGCTGGCCAGCCGGCCCCATGGCGAGACCAGCGCCGTGGTCGAGGTGTTCACTGCGCTTCATGGCCGCCACGCGGGCGTGGTGCGGGGTGGTGCCTCGCGCAGGATGGCTCCGGTGCTGCAACCGGGCGCGCAGCTGGACCTGGCCTGGCGCGCACGGCTCGAAGAGCATATGGGCGCCTTCACGGTGGAACCGACGCGCGCGCGCGCAGGCGCGATCATGGCCGACCGGCTGGCACTGCTGGGGCTGGGCGCGATCTGTGCCCTCTGCCGTTACGCGCTGCCTGAAAGGCTGGCCTGTCCGGGGCTTTACGCGGCAACCGTGGCCCTGATGGACGCGCTTGGCCAGCCCGGCTGGCTGCGCGCCTATGCGCTGTGGGAGTTGCAGTTGCTGGAGGAAACGGGCTTTGGCCTCGACCTTGGGCAATGCGCCGTCACCGGAGCGCGCGAGGGGCTGGCCCATGTCAGCCCCCGCACGGGCCGCGCGGTGACACGCGAGGGCGCGGGGGAGTATGCCGCGCGGCTCTTGCCGCTGCCCGCAGGGCTGGCGCAAGGCGGGACGCTCGATGCCGAAGCGCTGGCGCAGGCGCTGCAACTGAGCGGGCATTTCCTGCATCACCGGCTGGCCGAGGCCATCGGCCGCCCCCTGCCCGAGGCGCGGGCAAGACTGCTCGCCGCGCTGGGCTGAGGGGCCGTGTCACCGGACAGTGCGAGAAAGGGCGGGCGCGAGGTGGGTGACCGGGCGGGCATGTCGTGGCAGGGAATGGGGTGTTCCTCCCTCTGCGCAGGGATGCGCGACACAAGAGGCGTCGCATCCCCCGGTCAGGATCACCCTCCGTCAAGGCCCTGCCCCGGGCCCCAAGCAGGCAGCGCGGTCTTGCCCGAAAGGTAGGGTGGGTGCTGTGCACCCACCATCGCCGGAGGGCGTGCCGTTCCCCCCCCCGGCGCACCTGCCTGCCGACAAGGGCACCGTCTGCCAGACCGCTCCCGTCGCACAACCGGCCGCGGATCCGCCAACAGGGCATCGCGCCGCACGGCCACATGCAGAACGCGGCCCGCAGACCTGTCAGCGGCCCTGCATGGCGGACCCGCATCAGCGCAGCGCCCGGCGCCAGCCTGCAGCCTGTGCCGCCGATTCCGAGCAGAACCAGCGCACGCCGGGTTTGTCCATGCTGACGCGCTCGTAATCGCGCTGGCCGGGGAGGTGATAGATCCGGCCATTGGCCGAGACATTGCCCTTGATCGCACAGCTGTGTGCGAAGGGTGCGGTGTCCTGCACGATGCCGCGATCAATGCAGAATCCGGCCGGGGGGTTGAGCGGGCCACCGAAAATGCCGGCGCGCGCGCGCAGCGCGCGCGCCTCGGCGGCCGTATA
>SKYA01000137.1 GCA_007128135.1 Paracoccaceae bacterium
CCCGGAGTCGAGCGCTGCACTCGTGTCGCCACCAGGCAGATGCAGCCACGCACCCATGCCATGCAACTCGTCGGCAAGCTTTCGCGCCTCGTCGCCAAGCGCCTCCATGCCCGCCTTGCCTCCCTGCAATGCAAGCGCCGCCGCCGCCAGCGGCACCGGCAGAACCGGTACTGCGCGCCGGATCCCCTGCATCAACTCACTGACAAGCGAATGCGTGTCGGGGGCGGGGTGGCTGCGCAGGAATGCATTCAGCGACACCGGCGACCCGTAACAGACCACGGCATATCCGAACCGGTTGAACCTGCCACGGAAACGCTGCCACAAGATGCGCAGGACAAACCCTGCGATAGTGCGCAGACGCACCGGAAAGCGGCGTTTGCGCGCCTTGTAGGCCGATATCAGGACCCGGTCTTCCAGCACGCGGTCATAATTCACCGCCACTGGCACGAAGACCACGTCCCGCGCGCCATTGGGGTCGAAGTCCCGCATGATATAATGCAGCAAGCCCTTGCGGCCGGGGCCGACGGCACCGTTCAGGCTCAGCCCGCCTTCGGGGAACATGGCCTGCGTGACCCCCTGCTGCAGCGAGATCTGGACATAGCGCGCCAGAACCGCCCGATAAAGCGCGCTCGAATACCGGCGGCGGATGAAATATGCCCCCATCGCCCGGATCAACGCCCTGAGCGGCCAGACGCGCGCCCATTCCCCAACCGCATAACTCAGCGCCGACCGCTCGGCCGCCAGCCAGGTCACAAGCACGTAATCCATGTTCGAGCGATGGTTGATCACGAACACCACCGCCGCGCGCCTGTCGATACTGTCCAGCACGGCACTGTCGGCCCCGCCCAGCCGGACATCGTACAACCCCTGCGAAATCCGGCGCGCGATCCTTGTCGCAATGCCGAAATACGTTGCGGTGGAGAACCCCGGTACGATCTCGCGCGCATACGACCGGGCGCGCTCGAACGCCACGTTCTCGGGCACGCCCTCGGTCTCGGCATAGGCGGCGACGGCTTCCATGACATGCGGATCATGGATCAGCCGGACCACCTGATCCTGTCTGCGGACCAGCTTGAACGGCTGTATCGGGCGCTTCAGGCGCTGGTTGAGCCGCGCGACCGCACGCTCCATCCGGCGCCGGAAAAACCAGCGCAGCCCGGGGCCTACAATGCGATCCAGCATGGCGACTGCCGCCAGCAACAGGACGACAATCACCAGCCAGAGGGGCAATTCAACAGTCTGCAACATAGCCCGCCATGTTGCAGGATTGCCTTGCAAGGGCAATCCCTCGCCGACAGGCACCCTTGTCGCGGCGCCCTGCCCCGGGCCAGACACGCGACCGGCTGTTCCGGGGCTTGCGCGACCGTTGTCAGCAGATCAGGTCAATGGACGGATACAGGCGTATAGTCGTGCTGGCGCGCAAGGATGAAGGCCAGCTTGCGATCCGTGACCAGCGCGACACGCTCGCCCTGTTCGTGATGGATGGCATACAACTCCTTCACGCTGCCCAGTTCACGGCGAACCTCTTCGGGAAGCTCGCTCGCCTCGATATGGCGCACGTACACGATCGGGCGCGCTCCACCCGGCAACGACTCAAGTTTGCGGTCCATGGTTATTCTCCTCGCCCTCGTGTGATTGCGATGGTCTGCACGCGATGCTGGGGCTCCGAGCGGGTAAGGTCAATATCCAGCAAGCCATTTTCCAGCCGAGCACCAGTGACATCCACCCCTTCGGCCAGAGCGAAGGCGCGCTGGAATTGCCGCGCCCCGATGCCGCGGTGCAGAAACACCCGCCCGTCGTCTGCGTCGGATTGCCGACCGCGGACGACAAGTTGCCTGTCCTCGATCGTGATCGACAGTTGATCCACGCTGAACCCTGCCACCGCAAAGGTGATGCGAAAACTGTTCGTGCCGGAATGTTCGATATTGAACGGGGGATAGCCGTCCGTTCCGGCGCGAGCGGTCTTTTCGACCAGCCGCTCCAACTGGTCAAACCCCAGCAGCAACGGGTGCGAGGGGAACACGAACTTGCTCATATGGCATGCCCTTCTTCAAGCGACACTGCATGTGGTCCCGACATCGGCGACCGTCATGAGCATGATATGGGGGCGGGTCGGCACGCTGCAAGGGGCAGGTTTCGGCACGACACGCTTTGAAACCACACGATTTGCGCCTAATGTCACGCTCAACTGTTTCATAGTGACGGGTAAGGCATGACACCGCCCACGGAATTGAATCACGAACAGGTGCTGCGCGTGAAGCTTGAGGTGCTGCGCCGCCAGCATCGCGATCTGGATGACGCCATCGCCGCGTTGCAGGAACGCGCGGCGCCCGACGCATTGACGTTGCGGCGGCTGAAGAAGCAAAAGCTGGCGCTGAAGGATTCCATTGCGCGCATCGAGGATGAACTGACCCCTGATATCATCGCCTGAGCCTCGCCTCCGGCAATGCGCGCTCAAGGCCGGCCTTGCCGGCGGAGCGTCTTCTTGCGCCTGCAAGGTGCCCGGCTATAGTGCCCGCGGGACGCAGCACCCGGGATAAACACACGCGCAGGGGGCGATATGGAAGTGGTCAGGGTCGGGATCGTCATGGGCAGCCAGTCCGACTGGCCCACACTACGCGAGGCCGGCACAATTCTGGACGAGTTGCAGGTGGCGCATGAGGCGCGGATCGTTTCGGCGCACCGCACGCCGGACCGGCTTTGGGACTATGGCCGCGGCGCGGTGGCGCGCGGGTTGCAGGTCATCATCGCAGGCGCCGGAGGCGCGGCGCACCTGCCGGGCATGCTGGCCTCCAAGACGCGCCTGCCGGTCATTGGCGTTCCTGTGCTGACCCGGGCGCTCTCGGGGGTAGACAGCCTCTATTCCATCGTCCAGATGCCGCGCGGCTTTCCCGTGGCAACAATGGCGATCGGCGCGGCAGGCGCGGCAAACGCGGGGCTGATGGCAGCGCAAATCCTGGCGCTGAACGACGCAGCGCTCGCACAGCGGCTGGATGACTGGCGTGCCGCGCTGTCAGCCTCGATCCCCGAGGAGCCGCGCGATGACTGAGGCGCGCGTGATGCTGCCGCCGGGCAGCGTGATCGGCATCCTGGGCGGCGGGCAACTGGCCCGGATGCTGTCGGTGGCCGCCAGCAGGCTGGGGTATCGCACACATGTGTTCGATCCGGCCCCCGCCCCACCCGCGGGCGATGTTTGTTTCCGCGTCACCACCGCCGAATGGGACGATCTGTCGGCGCTGGAGCGATTTGCCGGTTCCGTCGCAGTCATCACCTTCGAGTTCGAGAACATCCCCCCCGACACTCTGGCGTTCCTGGCGGCGCGCGACGCGGTCCGGCCGTGCGTCCGCGCGCTTCAGGTGAGCCAGGACCGACTCGACGAAAAGGCGTTCCTGCGCGATCTGGGGCTTGTGACCGCGCCTTTCCTGCCGGTCAACGGGCCGTCCGATCTGGCCGAGGCCTTGAACGGCATCAAGGCACCGGCGATCCTGAAAACCCGCCGACTGGGCTATGATGGCAAGGGACAGGTGCGGCTGGCTGAGGGCGATGACCCGCGCGCGGCCTGTGCGGCAATCGGCAATGCTCCGGCAATCCTGGAAGGTTTCGTTGACTTCAGCCATGAAGTGTCGGTGATCGCGGCACGGGGGCTGGACGGGGCCGTTGCCGCATTCGATCCGGGCCAGAACCTGCACGAGGGCGGCATCCTGCGCCAGACCACGGTGCCCGCACAGTTGAGCGCCCCTCAGCGCAGCGATGCCGTCTTGATCGCGGCCCGAATCCTGAATGCGCTCGATTATGTGGGGGTGCTGGGGGTGGAACTGTTCGTGACGCCGCAAGGGCTGGTCGTCAACGAAATCGCCCCGCGCGTGCATAATTCCGGCCACTGGACGCAGGCCGGCTGCGCGGTCGACCAGTTCGAGCAGCACATCCGCGCGATTGCCGGGCTGCCGCTGGGCGACGGCAACCGCCACGTGGATGTGGAGATGGAAAACCTGATCGGCGGCGATATTGCCCGCCTGCCCGAGGTTCTGGGCGAACGCGGCACGTCGGTGCACCTTTATGGCAAGGCCGAGGTGCGCCCCGGGCGCAAGATGGGCCATGTGAACCGTATCCGCCCGGCACGATGACCGGGGGCTTCCATACGCCGCACGCTCAGGGGTTTGCGATCTTGCGCAGGGCGTTGGGAAAGGTGAGCCCGTGGTCGAACACGCCATAGCGCAGGAATTCGATCGTCTCGGCAATCACCATCGGGTTGTTCATCATGAATGTGTGCGAGACGGGCAGCACGATATGATCGGTCATTCCCTCCAGCTTGGTGCTCTCGACCGAGACCTTGCCATCATCCTCGCCCTCGATCAGTGCCGAGGCCAGCGGATTGAGCGACAGATCGCCAGCGATGATCCCGAGATCGTAATCTGCATAGGCCGGCAGGCTTTGCGGCGCCGAGCCGCGCTCGGTGCCCAGTTCCAGCCCGGCCGGGCCGTTGATCCAGGAAAAGGCCTCGATATCGGCGAAATAATCGACCAGTTCCGATCCGCGATTGGGCGGCGCCATCATCACCACGCGCCCCAGTTCGGAAGGTCGGTAGCGTGCCAGCCAGCCGCGCGCCAGGATGCCGCCCATCGAATGGGTCACGAAATGTACATGCCCCGCGCTACATCTCTCGACGGCTGCGCCGACATGGTCCAGCAACTCGGCAATCGGGGCGGCGCGCGACGGGTAGCCATGATTGACCACCTCATAACCATGCAATCGCAGCACCTCTTCCAACACCAGCATCGAATTCTCGGTCCGGGCCAGGCCGTGCAGCAGCACCACGCAATCGGCAACAGCTGGCGCAGGGGCAAGGAACAGGGCTGTCACAATCATTCGCATGCGTGACATATAGGCAAGGGCGCAAGGCGACACCAGAGGGGAGAGTACGACATGACGAAACCGCGACTGGCCGTGCGCGCGGTCATCCTGCATCAGGGGCGGCTGCTGCTGGTCAATGCATGGCCGGATGGGCAGAGCGACCTGTGGTGCGCCCCTGGTGGCGGGGTCGAGGCCGGAACCTCGCTGCCAGAGAACCTGCGCCGCGAGGTGCAGGAGGAATGCGGGTTGACCATCGCCGTCGGCACCCCCTGTCTGGTCAATGAGTTCCACGACCCGTCCAGCGGTTTTCATCAGGTCGATATCTATTTCCGAGCCGAGATCATCGGCGGTGCGCTGCGCAAGGACTGGCGCGACCCTGCAGGTGTGGTCACCGCCCGCCGCTTCGTGACCGAGTCAGACCTGCGCCGCCTGCGCTACAAGCCAGATACCCTGCCCGAGATCGCCTTTGGCGAGTCCGCCTGGGACGGGCGCGCGCTCTATGACCCGCTGGAGCCGATTGTCCGCTAGTCCTGTTCCGACAGGAATTTCTCGGCATCGAGCGCGGCCATGCAGCCCATGCCGGCACTGGTCACGGCCTGCCGATAGACATGGTCGGTTAGGTCGCCCGCAGCAAAGACCCCCGGCACCGAGGTGCGGGTGCTGCCCGGCTCGACCCAGACATAGCCGCCCTCCTGCATCTTCAACTGGTCCCTGACCAGTTCGCTTGCCGGGCTGTGACCGATCGCGATGAAGACACCCGCGCAGGCGCGCTCCTGCGTCGCTCCGGTCGCGACATGGCGCAGCCGGACGCCGCCCACACCCGGGGCGCCGCTGTCGGGCAGGACCTCGTCCAGCGTGTGGTCCCAGATCACCTCGATCTTGGGGTGGTTCAGCAGTCTGTGCTGCAAGATCTTTTCTGCGCGCAGGCTGTCGCGGCGATGAACCAGTGTGACCCGGGTGGCGAAGTTGGTCAGGAACAGCGCCTCTTCCACTGCCGTGTTCCCGCCGCCGATCACGACCACTTCCTTGCCGCGATAGAAGAACCCGTCACAGGTTGCGCAGGCCGACACACCCATCCCCTTGAACTGCTCTTCCGAAGGCAGGCCCAGCCAGCGCGCCTGCGCACCTGTGGCCAGCACGACCGCATCGGCCGTATAGGTCGCGCCCCCGTCGCCGCGCGCCACGAAAGGTCGCGCCGAAAGATCGAGGCTTACGATATGGTCGGTGATGATCTCGGTGCCCACCTCGCGGGCATGGGCTTCCATCCGCACCATCAGGTCGGGGCCGGTCACCATCGTGTCGCCGGGCCAGTTCTCGACCTCGGTGGTTATGGTCAACTGCCCGCCCGGTTGCATCCCCTGCACGAGGATCGGTTCCAGCATCGCACGCGCGCCATAGACCGCCGCAGTATAACCAGCCGGGCCAGAGCCGATGATCAGAAGTCTTGTGTGGCGCGTCTCGCTCATGGGGCGGTTCCTTCTCGTCATTCGCGTGGCAATCTATGCACTCTGCCTGCCAGCACAAGACCCAATGCGCGTTGCGGAATTCAGGAGGGTGCGGACAAATTATTGCGCGACGTTGAAATATTATTGCGCAAATCCGGGCCGCAGCATACAAACCGCAAGACAAGGTGAGGAAACGCTGATGTCGAGCGGGAAACTTGACCCGATTGATCGCAAGATTCTGGCAGAATTGCAGGCTGACGGGCGCATGACCAATGTCGAACTGGCCAGGCGCGTAGGCATTTCTGCGCCGCCCTGTCTGCGTCGTGTGCGCGCGCTGGAAGAGCAGGGCTTTATCCAGGGCTATCACGCGCGGGTCAATGCGCGCGAACTCGGGTTCGAGGTGCAGGTCTTTGCAATGGTGGGCCTCAACTCGCAGGCCGAAGCCGATCTGGCCCGTTTCGAGCAGCGCTGCCGCGACTGGCCGCTGGTGCGCGAGTGCCATATGCTCAATGGCGAGATCGACTTCATACTGAAATGCGTGGCGCCGGACCTGTCCTCGTTCCAGCGGTTCCTGACCGAGGAACTGCTGGCCGCCGAAAACGTGATCACGGTCAAGACCTCGCTTGTGATCCGATGCGCCAAGGTCGAACCGGGCGTGCCCTTCGACGTGCTCGAGGCGCGTGCCTCCGAGGTGATCTGAGGCTCAGCGCACGATCCGTTCCTGGCGGACGAACATGTTCTTCCATGCCCGGTCGATCAGTTCAGGAGACATGTGGCGCGGCTTGCCCTCGAAGTCGCAGATATTGATCATCTGGTCGATCAGGAAGACGGGCTGATAATTGGCATAGACATTGTTGATGCTGGGATATTTCTTCTGGATCAGGTGGATGATCGTTTCCTCGTCCAGCGGCATGTTGCGCTTCTTGGCCACCATTGCGAAGATCTTGAGGAAATCCGACTGGCCCGGGCCGTCGATTTTGATTTTGTAGAAAATCCGGCGCAGCGCGGCCTGGTCGAAGATGTCGTTGGGGTGGAAATTGGTCGAGAAGATCACCAGAGTGTCGAAGGGCACGACGAATTTCTCGCCCGATTGCAGCGCGAGAATGTCGTAATTCATCTCCATCGGGACGATCCAGCGGTTCACGATGGCCTGTGGTGGCTCTTCCTGGCGACCAAGGTCGTCAATGATGAACACGCCACCGGTTGCCTTGAACTGCAACGGCGCCTGATAGGTGCGTGAAACCGGATTGTATTTCAGATCCAGCATGTCAAGCGTCAGTTCGCCGCCTGTTATCACGGTCGGGCGTTCACAATAGACATACCTGTTGTCGAAACGGTTGCCGGTCTGGCGCAGCAGCGAGGGGTTGTCCTCCGAGGTCTTGACGATCGTATGCACGATCGGGTCATAGACGCTGATGATCTGGCCGGCATGGACCACGGCGCGTGGCACATAGATGCGGTCCCCCATCGCGGCGCGGATTCCGTTGGATATCGAGGATTTGCCATTGCCCGGAGGGCCATACATCAGGATCGACCGGCCCGAGCTTACGGCCGGGCCGAGGTCGTCCATCAATTCGGGCGGCAGGATCAGGTCGCCCATGGCGATCTTGAGTTGCCGCCGCGTGATCTGGATGTCGCGAATCGACTGCCGTGCAATCTGTTCGCGATACATCTCCAGCGGGACAGGCATGGCACCATAATATTCGGACTGGGTCAGCGCATCCAGCGCGCGGGCCTTGCCGGCTTCGGTCAACTGAAAGCTCGCCTCGGTGCTGGCACTGGCGGCATGTGCGGCCGTCGCCTCGATCAACTGGCCGCGCCGCGCGATATCGACCAGTTCGATTGTCTGCGGGATCGGCAGGCAGATGGTCCGCGCAATATCGGTTACCTTGGTCAGCGACATGCGGAAAATGGTCTTGAGCAGGATATCCCGCATCAGGACATGGGTCAGCCCGGTCGCCTCGAGACTGCGCGGGGTTGTCGGCGCAGTGATGTGACCAGCCTCGATATTCATGTAATCCTTGGCTCCCGGATTGCAGGCGAGTATGCGGCAACAATGTGAATCAGGCCCTAACCCGCGCCATTGCCGAAGATGCTGGCCAGGCAAAGATAGAACAGCAGGCTTGGCCCCAGTGCCAGGCCAAGCGGAAATTCACGCCTGTGCCAGCTTTCCCATGTCGGCGCCAGGCCCTGTACCAGCGCCATGCGCCGCAGCAGACGGTGCGCGATGAAGCTGACCAGAATAACCACGGCCAGCAGCATCAGGAACAGGCTGAAATCTCCCAGCGCGACAAAGGGTGCCATCGCGGCCGCGAATTTGGCATCGCCTGCCCCGAGCAGCCCGACCGTGCTCAGCACGAAACCCGCCGCCAGCACCACGGCCAGACTGACCCAGCCCCAGGCCCAGGTCTGAAAGGGCAGGGCCATCAGCCCGACGACCAGATACACGCCCACCAGCGCCAGCACGGCGTAATTGTGGATCTTCATCCATTTCATGTCGCTCCACGCCACCCAGAGTGCGATGGGCGTGACGAAGGGCAGAAACCACAGCGCCGAATGTGCGGGCATCATCATCAGCCGCGCCCTCCGCCCTCCAGCGCGCGCAGCGCGCGCACGGCCTCTTCATAATGCTGCGGATGCGTCTCGATGGCATCCTGCAACAGGGTGCGGCCCACATTGACATCGCCCTTGCGGATGGCGGCGATCGCCATGGTGAACAGCAGTTGCGCCCGCTCCTGCTGGGTCATCCGCACCAGTGGCAGGCTGTAGTTCCCCTGGCCGGCGCGGGCCAGCGCAAGGTTGTTCTTGGCCGTGAACAGATTGGGATCATGTTGCAGCGCCTGCATGAACAGCGGCTCGGCCTCGCGCGGGTTGCCGCGGGTGAGCTTGGAAAAGCCCCAGTTGTTGAACACGTTTGCCGGCCGCGTCGTCAGCCCTGCGGCAGTCTCGTAGAAATGATCGGCGCGCGACCATTGCTGCTGGCTGTCGGCGATCATCGCCTCCAGCCGGTAACGGTCGAAACTCTCATGCGTGGGTGGAATGGCGTCAAGCGTCCTTGCCGCCTCTTCCCAGTTGTTCGAGCGGATCAGCGCATCGGCGAGCATGACGCGGTCGTCATTTTCGGCCTCGGGGTGCAGCGCGACGCGGCGCCAGACCGGCACGGCTTCGGCCACGCGCCCGGCCCGCGTCAGGGATCGTGCCAGACCGCGCAACGAACCCAGATGATCAGGGTTGCCTTCCAGGTGACCCGAGAAAAAGGCAACGGCCTCTTCCGGGTCGCCCGCCACGAGCATGAGTTCGGCCAGGTTCTGCTGATCGATGGCATTCACGCTGTCGATCGCGCGCGAAACACGAGCCTGACTACTGTCCTGACAGGCCGCCAAGGCGAAGGTGCTGCCAGCCAGCAGCACCAGTAGGATAGGGTGGCGCATTTTTGCGTCCTCACTGCTCTTTTACAGGGGCGCGGACAGCAACAGATACCGACCACTTCCCCGCCGCATCAGCAATAGCTGATGTGCCTCGCTTTCATCATAACGGTTTTTTTCCTTGTTTTCGATGGCTAAAAGCAGGTTTTCGCGGATTTCGCCGGATCTCCCGGCATCATAGGTGAACGCGTTGCGGAAATGCAGTTCGGCCTCACCCCATTTGCCCTGTTCGGCCAGCGCCACACCCAGATTGTTGTGCGCGGGCACGAAGGTGCTGTCCTGTTCCAGAGCGCGGCGCAGATCCTGCTCGGCCTGGCCAATTCGTCCCAGCCGCAGATTTGCCGAGCCGATGGCCGAGAGCACATCCACGCTGGGGCCGTGGGTGACGGCAGCGCGGGTGTAGGCGCGCAGGGCGATCTCGAATTCGCCTGCAGCCATTGCCCTATGCCCGACAATCAGCCCGTCCACGGCTTCCGGAATATCGCCGCCGCGTTGCGCGCGGGCCATCTGGTCGGGGCCTGCCCCGACCAGGTCGCGTTCCGGACTGTCCTGTGGCAGGCCGGAACAGCCTGCCACAAACAGTATTGCCGTGATCAACAGTTTCAGACGCAAGGTTACCTGCCGGTGATGATGCCTGCATTCAGCTCAGACGAGATGCCAACCACCGAAGGACCAATCAGGATGATCAGGAGCGGCGGAACCGTGAACAGCATTGTGCCCAGTGTCATCTTGGTCGGCAAGAGGTTTGCCTTCTCCTCGGCGCGCATGATCCGCTTGTCCCGCATCTCCGATGCAAAGATCCGCAGCGCATCGGTGATCGAGGTCCCATAGGTTGCAGCCTGGATCATCACGGTCGCGAAAGAGGTGATGTCGGGGATGTCGCAGCGCTTGGCCATGTCCCGCAGCACTTCGTTGCGCTCGCGGCCAGCCTTGACCTGCTCGCCCAGCGCCCCGAACTCTTCAGACAGCGCCGGATAGGCGTCCTTCATCTCTCGTCCGATGCGCTGAATCGACTGGTCCAGCGACTGGCCCGCCTCGACGCAGATCAGCATCATGTCGAGCGCGTCTGGGAAGCCCGACAGGATTTCGCTCTTGCGCGCCTCGATCCGGTTCTCGACCCAGCGCCGTGGCGCGATGTAGCCGATCATCATGGGTGCGACCATCACGATCCCGGTCAGCAGAGGACCTTCGAATGCCTCGGGCGCGATCACGAAAACGAACAGCGACGAGACCAGCAACGCGCCGATCGCCAGGATGAACTGCATGGCCGCGAAATCGCGCACGGCAGTCTTGCTGTAATACCCGGCCTGGATCATCCTCTGGCGCGCGGCCGAGAGTTCGTTCTCGTTTTCGGGCTCCAGAAAGCGGCTGAAGTTCTGCAGCGCCTTGATCTCGCGTCCGCGCTTGCGGCGCAACTGCGCCCCTTCCTTCTTTTCGACGGCCCGCTCGGGCTTGAGTTGCAGCGAAAACTTCTGCATCGGGTCGGATTGGTCTGAATTCGTCAGCACCATCAGGCCGATGGCCAGCAGCACGACCCCGGCAATGCCCGCAAGGGCAATCATGCCAAAGGGTGTGTCAAAGAACTCGAACATTATCACAGGTCCTTTCCAGGAAGGGTGCGCGGGCGCGCGGGGGCACTACACCTTGATGTCGGTCATCTTGCGCATGTAGAGAATGTTGACGACCAGGAAGATGCAGACCACGACCGCGAGCGGCAGGTAGTAGGCGGTTTCCTTGACGTTGTCGTAATAGTCCGGCTTGATCAGCTGGATCATGAGCATCGCGGCAATGGGAAAGCCCGACAGGAACATGCCTGACCATTTCGCCTCGGCTGTGATGGCACGCACGCGGCGAAAGAGCTTGAAGCGCGCGCGCACCACTTTCGACAGACCATCAAGGATTTCGGCCAGATTGCCCCCCGATTTCTGCTGAATTCCGACTGCGACAGCAAGAAAACGTATGTCCTGCAACTCGACCCGGTCCCCGAACTCTGCCAGTGCCTCGGAGGCATCGCGCCCGTAGGAGATTTCATCGGCAATCAGACCCAGTTCCGACCCCAGCGGGTCCGGAATCTCGTCTGCGGCGATGGTCAGCGCCGCACTGAACGGGTGCCCCACACGCAGGCTGCGCACCATCAGGTCAATCGCTTCGGGCAACTGTTCCTCGATCGCCGCAATCCGCTTTCTGGCCTTGCTGCTGACCCAGAAGAACACCGCGCCAAAGCCAATCGCGGCAGACAACCCGACGCTGACCGCCAGATCTGTCTCGGTCAGAAGGTTCAGCAGGACGAAGCTCAGGACACTCAGCCCGACCATCAGCAGCATCAGGCTTCTGGCTGAAAAGGCGATATTGCCCTTGCGCGCGCGTTCCTGCAGCAGACCGTAGAGAGGGATGGACAACTGCCCCTTGTGCACCGAACGCTCGCGGCGCAACTGCTCCATCACGTCCTTCTTCCCCCGGCCCTTCTGCATCATCTCGAGCCGACGGTTCAGCTTGGAATCGTGCTCGATGCTGCGGCCAAAGGTAATCAGGTAGATACCCTGTATCACCAGCAGGATGGCACCAAAAATCGCGATGTATATCAGCGTACTGAACGAGATGGGCATGGTCTATCTCCGCGCCTTGACTTCATCATAGATGCTGGCGGGCAGGTCATAACCCCAGCGCTGGAACCGCACCGAATAATGCGAGCGCAGCCCGGTGCCGGTGAAATGGCCCAGAATGGTGCCATTCGGCTCCAGCCCCGTCCGCTCGAAGCGGAAGATTTCCTGCATCGTGATGATGTCGCCCTCCATGCCGGTAATCTCGGTGATCGAGACCATCCGGCGGGTGCCGTCCTGCAGGCGCGACACCTGCACGATCAGGTTGACGGCCGAGCCGATCTGGCTGCGCACGGCACGCAGCGGCATTTCCAGACCGGCCATGGCAACCATGTTCTCCAGACGGCTGATGCCGTCGCGCGCCGAGTTGGCGTGGATTGTGGTCATCGAGCCGTCATGGCCGGTATTCATGGCCTGGAGCATGTCGATCACTTCCTCGCCGCGTGTCTCGCCCACGACGATCCGGTCCGGACGCATCCGCAGGGCGTTGCGCAGACAGTCGCGCTGGGTCACGGCGCCCTTGCCCTCCATGTTGGCGGGCCGGCTTTCCATGCGGCCGACATGAACCTGCTGCAACTGCAACTCGGCCGTATCCTCGATGGTCAGGATGCGTTCCTCATGCCCGATAAAGCTCGACAGCGCGTTGAGGGTCGTCGTCTTGCCCGAACCCGTCCCGCCCGAGACGATGACGTTCAGCCGCGTGGCCACCGCCGCCTCGAGATAGAGGGCCATTTCCTCGGAGAAGGCGCCGTAACGGATGAGATCATCAACGCTTAGCTTTTCCTTCTTGAATTTCCGGATCGAGACGAGCGAGCCGTCCACGGCAACAGGCGGCACCATCGCATTGAAGCGCGAGCCATCCGCCAGGCGGGCATCGACATAGGGGTTCGATTCATCGACCCGCCGACCCACAGCCGACACGATCTTGTCGATGATCCGCATCAGATGACGTTCATCCCGGAAGGTCACATCGGTCAGTACCAGCTTGCCTTCGCGTTCGACAAACACCTGCTTGGGACCGTTCACCAGGATGTCGTTGACCGTGTCGTCCTGCAACAGGGGCTCCAGTGGGCCGAGGCCCATGACCTCGAAATAAAGCTCCTTGTTCAGGGTTGCGCGCTCTTCACTATTGAGTACCACATCCATCTCGCCAAGTGCTTCGGCCACGATGGTCGTGATCTCCGTGCGCAACTCGGCCTCGCTGGCATGTTCCAATGCCGAGAGGTTCAGGTTTTCCAACAGACGCTTGTGCAGATCGGACTTGATCGCGTTCATCCGCTGCAACCGCTGGGCCATGCGGTCCTGATCGCCAGGGCGCGCAGCGACTGGTTTGTCGGGGCGCGCGCGTGTCGATGCCGAGGCGGGCCGGGCGGCCTGATGCGTCTCGTACCGTGAGGGAACGGCCTCGACCGGCTTGACGGGCTGCGCAGTGGGCGCGGTCTTGCGATAGCGTGCGAACATGGGTTTTCCTCGTTACTCGGCTGCCATCCGGCTGGCTTGCGCCGTCTCGAACAGGGCAGCGGCAAATTTCTGGATTTCCTTTGCCACTGGGTTCTTGGGGGCATATTCGGTCAGGGGCAGACCGTGATCATTGGCATCGCGAATCTGCGTGCCGCCATCTGGAATATGCGTCGCAATGCTGATCCCGAGGCTCTCGGCCATCCGCTTCGCGCGCCCCTTTCCGCTCAGATCGGTGAATCTCGGCGCGCGGTTGAGCATGAAGCGATGCTTGTCCAGCGAGATGCCATCGGCCTTGAGCGCGCGGATCATGCGCAGCGTGTTCTGGGCCGAGCGCAGGTCAAGTTCGATCATCGAGAAATACAGATCCGACATCTCGAGCGCGGTCTCGGTCCAGTGCACGATCGTGCGCGGCATATCGATGATGACATAGTCGAACTGGTCGCGGGCCATGGCGATGACCCGCTCGATCTCGTCGGGGGTCAGCAGGTCCAGCGGCAGCATGTCCGAAGGTGCGGTGAGCACGCTGAGTTTGTCCTGGAACTGTTGCAGCGCGGCAAAGAACGCGTCGCGGTCCATCGTGCTGGTCTGCGAGAGCAGCTCATAGACCTTTTCCGTGCGCGCAAGGTCCAGATAGGTCGAGACAGAGCCTGACTGGAAATCGAAATCGAGAATGCAGACCGTCTGGCTCCGCGCGGTGGCGAGCTGGCTCAACTCCCACGCCAGATTGACCGCAAAGGTCGTGCCGCCCGCGCCACCGGCCAGCGATTGCACGCAAAAGACCGAACCGTTCTTTCCCGAAGGCGCCTTTTGCGGGATCGGTGCACTCGCGCTCTCCCTGGCGCGCCGCAGGCGCGTGATGGCCTCGCTCAGGGCGTTCTCCGGCAGCGGGTAGGGAACGAAATCATCCGCCCCGGCGCGCAGCAACTGGTGCAGCAGGATGGGCGAAAGCTCTTCTGCGATCAGCAGCACCCGGACCTCGCGCGCGGCGGCCTTCTCGATCAGCGACCGGATGACGGGGAACTGGCCCTCATCCTCGTCATCGAGTGCGATGGCCAGCAACTCCAGCGACATCGAGTCGGCTGTTCCCAGAAAGGCCAGCGCCTCGGTGAAGCCCAGATCGCCCCAGTTCTCGCCGAACTCGGCTTCCATGTCTTCTATCAGCAGATCGAAATTCTGGACATTTCGCGACACCGTGCAGGCACGGATTGCTTGGGTAACGGTCATGTCGTCGCTCGCCATGGTGGCATCCTCAATACGCTTTCCCGGCCGCTGTGCAGATGCTGTGACAGAATCATGCGCCTCAAGATTAGCGGTCGTTTATTGAGGAAAGATTGTTCATAAATCTGGCGAGAATTTGGCTAAAGAACTGTAATTGTTCGGCGCACTTCAAGATAATTGCCGGGAAAGCAACGATTTCATCGGACAATCTGCATTCGGGCGCTGTGCCGGGTCACGTTACGCGGCGATGCCCTGAACCCGTGTCCGGGGCAGGGGGTCGGGTTTTTTGCGGAGTGCTGAACGACCTAGTCGGATCCGTCCGAGGCGCTGCTTACATAACGGCGGTGGAGGATCTGCGCATATTCCCCATCCATCCGCGTTGCGCGCCGGACAAGACCGGAAATCTCGGTCACGGTGCGCCGGTTGGCGGGCTCCCGGCCTTCGGAAACGATGAGGGGTTGGGTCTGGCCGCGCGAGACGACAGCCTCGATGCTGCGCCGGGGCACACCAAGCGAGACCAGCGCATTCTGCACCGCGCGCGCGCGACGCATGCCAAGCGCCTGATTGTAGGACGCGCTACCCACAGCATCCGTGTGGCCATAAATCCGGAAGCGCAGCTCGGGGAACTGCCGCATCCAGTGCGCCTGCTGCTTCAGGATCGCCATTGCCTCTCCATCCAGTCTTGCGCTGTCGAAGGCGAAATTCACCATTGACGGAACTTCCGCATGAAACCGGCGCGACATGATCTCCGCCAGGCTGATCCGTCCGGTCTGGACCAGATGATTGTTCATGGTCGGGTTGCCGAAACCGCCTTCGTCAATCAGAACCCCGGCTTCGCGATCGAAGCTGGAATGCGGTCCGGCGCATGCGCCCAAGGCCAGCCCGGCGGTGCCCATCAGGAAGAAGCGTCTGTTCATGGCCATCTCCGGCTCCTGTGTTAAGCGTTTGTTCCGGAATCTTCCTTCAGTCGAAAGCATAGCCATAGGAGCCGCCGAAATCCTGCCGCGCGACCTCGCCCAAGGCGCCCGAACCGGGCGCGGCCAGCCGGCCGCTCAGGAACAGTTCGCGCTCGGTGGGCGGGCGTACCCGGTCTGTGGGCAGCATCAGCGCCTCGCCGCGAGTCGGTGTCACCAGATGTGCGGAGATGATGATGACAAGCTCGGTCTGGCTGCGCTGATAGCTGGCGCTGCGGAACAATGCGCCCAGGATCGGCAGTTCCGAAATCCAGGGAACAGAGGAGGCCGAGGCGCGGAAATCATCTTCCAGCAGTCCGGCTATGGCAAAACTCTCGCCGTCGCGCAGCTCGACCGTGGTCTGGGTGGCGCGGCGGCGGAAGGCATTGACCGTGGTGCCCCCGATCGAGACCGTATTCGTGCCGTCGAGCGAACTGACCGCAGCCTCGAGCGACAGGTTGATGACATTGTCATCCAGCACGCGCGGCGTGAATTGCAATTCCACCCCGAATGGTCGGTATTCGATGCTGATGCCTGCCTCGCTGGGCACGGGAATCGGATATTCGCCCCCGGCAAGGAACGAGGCCGATTGCCCGGAAAGCGCCGTCAGGTTCGGCTCGGCAAGGGTGCGTGCCATCCCCTGCGATTCGAGAGCTTCGATCAGCACGTTCGCGGTCAGGCGACCGCCCCCGATCCGGAACCCCATGACCGCGCCGCTGCGATTGTTGACGAACGGCACGAGATTTCCTCCCGCGCCGCCGGAATCCGCAAACCGCCCCGTTCCGGCTGCCCCAACCGAGCCGCCCTCGATCGCGATGCTGGATCCAAGGCTCTTGCCGACACCGCGCTGCATTTCGGCGAAGCGGACCTTCAGCATCACCTGCTGGGTGCCGCCGACGCTCATCAGGTTCGAGATCCGGTCGGGTGCATAGCGCTGCGCAAGCTGCATCGCCGCGTCCAGCCGGGCCGCGGTCGAGACAGTTCCCGACAGCACGATGCCGTCATTGGCGGTGCGCACCTCGATCTGCTCGTTGGGCAGGATCTGGCGCAGTCGCTCGCGGAATTCCGCGATATCGGGTGTCACCTGCACCTCGACATTCGATTGCAGGTTGCCCTCGGGCCCCAGGATGGTCAGCGTTGTCCGCCCCGGTGTCTTGCCCAGCACATAGATGGACCGGTCCGACAGGGTCGAGATATCGGCGATACCGGGATTGGCGATGGACAATTCCGCGAAGGGCGTGTCGGTCTCGACCACCACTGCGCGGTTCATCGGGACGCGCAGGGTCGAGGCGGCGGCGCCATTGAGAATGCGAAGGGTCTCTGCCTTTGTACCGGTCGCGGGAACGAAACCGAACACGGCTCCGGCCACCAATGCGGCCGCCAGGGTCTTGATATGCATGTCGCCTGCCTTCCGAAACTGCTCACATCGTGGTGGCGACCTTGGGGTCGCTTCTGGGACGTTTTTCCCGCGATTGGGCGCGATCATGCGCCATTTTTGGTTTTTTGACAAGAATCTTGTAGTTAGAGGGCGTTCTTCAAGTGTTAATTTGCAACGCCCCGAGGTGGGCATACAAGCTCTTGTGGCGATACCTCTGCTCATCCCCAAATCTGGCGCGTCCTTTGGCCGACTGGCCAGCGCTTTCCGAACCCAGGGACCGGTGCCGGGCCATGCCCGGACCGGCGTGATGCTGCCATGTGTCAGTTGGTGCAAGGAATTTCGATCACGACCAGTTCCCCGCCCCGCCGGGTGCGGATATGGCATGTCTCGACGACTTCGACCTTACGTTCCTCACGAACAATCCCCAGCATCTGATCCCGCGTCATCTCTACCGGTCCGGTCTCAGTGTCGTCATCCCAACCGACCAGGGCCAGCGACAGGCGTCCGGAGCTTTGCGCCTGTGCCAGTGCTGCCACCTGCGTGGGGGTCACTTCCACCGTGACCGACCGCGCCGAGACCGCTTCGGTCGGGCGGTCCATGTCGGCGCTCTGGTCCACGGCGATCAGCCGCAGACGATGCTGGATAAGCTGCGTCACCTCGCCCACATCGGAGACACGTCCGGTCCAGAAAAGATCGACATGATCCCCAGGTCGCAGGAAGCCTGCAACTGCGCTGCTCTGGCTGACCGAGATGGTGAAGGCACGCTTTCCGGGGCTGAGATGCGAGGTGATCCCGACATGCTTGCCGGGTTCGGTCAGCTTGGTGGTCAGGATCGGCTCCATCGGGTCGATCGACCGCAGCACGGTGCGCGATGCCAGATTGCCGGGGAAAAGCGCGTCCACCTCCGTGATGGCGTTCTTGGGGACGGCGTTTTCGGGGAATTTCGCGATACTGACATCCCTGCGGGTCAGAGCCTGACCATAGCGCAACTCGCGCGCTGCAATCATGACTTCGACCATCTCGACAGTATTTGCATTCGCGCGCGCATCCGAAAGCTCGGCCTGCATTTGCGAGATGTATAGATGTGTCTGATAGACGGCAAATCCGGCAAGCCCGATCCCGGCCACAAAAACGGCTGCAAACGCGACGCGCATTGATACTTCCTCTTGGTTACCTGTCCGGCCAGTTTGCCGGCATTGCTGCTCTGCCGTGAACGATGGCCCAGAAATGTGGCAAAAGGATGCCGAAATTCCGTCATGACGGTGCTGTCCGGTGGCCGTCCGCATCTCTCCAGGGGACGCATGATCCAAGTGATGCTTGCGCCCGGGCAGCTTGGTCGGCACTGGCGCATGGCCCGGCACTGTGCGTTTTCACGTTATCCGCAGGGGCGCCCGCATGGTGGCAGGAGCATGGTTGTTCTGCGCGTGGCGGCGACGCCGCCTGCGCAAAGCAAACGCTGCGCCCCTCGGGGCGCAGCGTGTTCTCGAAGGCCGCGATTCGGCGTCAGTCAGCATCACAATCCAGCGTGCTGCCCGGGATGTCACAGAGCGGGGTGACCGAGGCATCAAGTGCCGTGGCGATCGCGTCCCCCAGATCCTCGACACCGCCGCGGACCGAAGCGATGACGGCAATGCCAAGCCCGACGATCGCAGCAGTCAGCACGACCCAGTCAACAGTCACAGCACCCGATTCGTCAGCGGCAAAGCTCTTGATATTTGCGAAGAGTTTCATGTCTATCTCCAGTTTTGAACGGTTTCTACTCAGCCTCGTCGGTAACTCGTTATGCTTTGACCACCGCTTGGCTGACGATATGTATCACCCGAAATCATGTCCCGATTTGGGCATAAACGGGACGATTTCAGTGTTTGTTTCCGACAAGACCGCGCCATTGTTTCTGCTTTGGGCTATATCTGGATTTCGCGCGACGATTGTTGCTGCCTGGCTGGATTCACGACCCTTTAACCACAGCCGGGCATTGGCAGGCAGGGCTCGCTGTCAAAACACTGGAAACAGACAGGCGACACAGGCATACTGGCGCAAAACACTGAAAGAGCAGTTAAACCCATGCAGATTTCGCGCGCGACCGCGGGGTATCTTGCCCTCGCCGTGCTTGGCTTGCTGGGCCATGCCGGGCAGCCGGCGCGGGCACAGGGCAGCGAGGCGGCAATCGTCCAGTCGGGCGAGGATTTCAGCTTTCGCCGGATCGCCGTGCCCGGCGCGCAGTCGGGTCCGCGAATCACGGTCCAGATCGACCCCGAGGAACAGGCGCGCAGGCTGGCCGCCGTGCCCCCCCCCGCGCAGGTCATCACACCTGATGGCACTGGCCCGCGCCCGCCTGCATCAGGTTATGCATGGTTCTGGGACCATGTCTCGCCCCGGCTCGACGATGGCTCGGGCCGGTTTCTGAAGGCGGTCGCAACGCTGGCGGCCCCGCCCGAGGGCAAGCAGGTCACTCCCCCGCGCATGCAGTTCCTGCAGGACATTGCCCGCGCGCATGGCCCTGACATCCTGCGCGCCTCGGTCGGCACGCGGGTCTCGCCCGCGCTGGCGCTGGCGGTGATCGCGGTCGAATCGGCAGGCCGCGCCGAGGCCGTCAGTTCTGCCGGAGCGCAGGGACTCATGCAGTTGATCCCAGCCACGGCCGAACGATTCGGCGTGAGCGACGCCTTTGACAGCACCCAGAACATCCGCGGCGGGGTGCAGTATCTCGACTGGTTGCTTGCGCATTTCGACAATGACGTGGTGCTGGCCCTCGCGGGCTACAACGCCGGTGAGGGGGCCGTGCGGCGCAATGGTGGCGTGCCCCCCTTCGCAGAGACCCGCGACTATGTTCCGAAGGTGCTTGCGGCCTGGCTGGTCGCGCGGGGGCTGTGCACCACAGTGCCGGAACTTCCCGGCGATGGCTGCGTGTTCCGGGTGGGGCAGGCGGGATAGACCCCGCACGCAGTTCAGTTCACGATGGCCGCTTCCGTCGCCGCGCGGATTTCGTCCTCGCTGACTCCATCAGCGCATTCCACGATGCTCAGCCCGCCCTCGACCACGTCGAGCACGCCCAGATTGGTGATGATCCGCTTCACCACGCCCTGGGCGGTCAGCGGCAGGGTGCAAGCTTTCAGCACTTTCGACTCGCCTGCCTTGTTGGTGTGATCCATCACCACGATCACCCGGTCCACGCCTGCGACCAGATCCATCGCGCCGCCCATGCCCTTCACCAGCTTGCCGGGGATCATCCAGTTGGCGATATCGCCATTCTCGGCCACTTCCATCGCGCCAAGGATGGCCATGTTGATCTTGCCGCCGCGAATCATGGCAAAGCTTTCGGCGCTGTCGAAATAGGCGGTATGCGGCAGCGCGGTCACGGTCTGCTTTCCGGCGTTGATAAGGTCGGCATCGACCTCGTTCTCGGTCGGGAAGGGGCCTATTCCCAGCATCCCGTTTTCCGATTGCAGCGTCACCTGCACGCCTTCAGGAATGTAATTGGCCACCAGTGTCGGAATCCCGATCCCGAGATTGACATACATCCCGTCCTCAAGCTCGCGCGCCGCGCGGGCGGCCATCTGATTGCGGTCCCAGGGCATCACTCTGTCTCCTTCACTGTTGTATCTGACCGCGCGCGCCCGGCGTCCGGGCAATCTGCACGACCATGAAGCGCATCCCGGCCAGGGGCCGTGGTCAGTCGATCAGTTCCATCGGCACGTCGATCAGCACCACCACGCCTGCGGCTCCGCGCACGACGTTCAGCTTCGCATCCAGCCCCGACAGCAGGTCGCGCACCAGTCGCCCGCCGGCATGACTGTCCGAGGGCCATTCCTGACTGCCCGGCAGTCCGCGCCCGTCATCGCTGACGATAATCCGTATCCCGCCCCCGGTCAGGCGCGTCAGGCGCAGTTCGATCCGGCCATAATCCTCATGCCCGAAAGCATGCTCGAACGCATTCTGGAGGGCTTCGGACACGATCAGCGCAATCCGTATCGCGCGATCAAGCGTGACATCCACATTCTCGACATGCTGGACGAACATCAGACCCGCGCGCCCATGCGTATGCACGATCGCCGCCGAGATGCGCGCCAGCAGCGCGCCGATATTGATGATATCACGCTTGTTCGACACGCGCCGCGCCTGGCGCATCTCTTCATAAACCGTCTGCAGGGTTTCCAGCCGGCGCGGCATGGCCTCGATCGCGCGACCCAGCATCGCAGGGGCCTGCTCGGCACTCGGTTCGCGCAGGCTGCTGAGGATCATGGCCAGGTCGCGCTGCACCAGTTGCTGGATCTGCTTGAGGTTTTGTGCGGAAATGCGGTTGTCGGCACTGCGGTCGCTTTCGACCAGTTCCTTCTGGATACCCAGGAAGAAGATCGGTTCGCCGTCCTCGCCCAGAATCGGCGCGATGATCAGCCGGTTGTAGAAGGGCGCGCCATTGGCGCGGTAATTCAGGATATCGACCGACACCTCACGCTTCTGCGCCAGCGCCGCGCGGATCATGTCCACATCTCGCTTGTCGGTATTCTCGCCCTGCAGAAAGCGGCAGTTCTGCCCCAGCACGGCGGCGCGGCTGTAGCCGGTCGTGCGCTCGAAGGCGTCATTGACATAGATGATCGGGTTGTCGGGCAGGCGCGGATTGGTCAGCAGGACCGAAATGCTCAGCCGTGAGAATGCGGCGAAAGCCTCATTGGACCCCAGCGCATTTGCAAAGGAGATGTCATCCATGACGGGTCTCTCAGGCGGCCCGAGTTGTGCGCTGTTCGATTCGTTTTTCATGCTGGCCTTGAATCAGGCGGTGGACATATATGCCGGGCAGGTGGATGTGATCGGGGTCCAGTTCGCCCGGCTGCACGATCTCTTCCACCTCGAGTACGCAGACCTTGCCACATTTGGCGGCGGGCGGATTGAAGTTGCGTGCGGTCTTGCGGAAGACTGCATTGCCCGTGGTATCGGCCTTCCACGCCTTCACGATTGACAGGTCAGCGAAGATGGCGCGCTCCAGGATAAAGGTCTCGCCACCGAACTCCTTGTGTTCCTTGCCCTCGGCGATCACAGTTCCGACGCCGGTGCGGGTGTAGAAGCCGGGGATGCCGGCACCACCGGCACGCATCCGCTCGGCCAGCGTGCCCTGCGGGTTGAATTCCAGTTCCAGTTCGCCCGACAGATACTGGCGCATGAACTCGGCATTCTCGCCCACATAGGACGACATCATCTTGCGGATCTGGCGTGTTTTCAGAAGCACGCCCAGCCCGAAATCATCCACCCCGCAATTGTTCGACGCGACGGTCAGGTCCTTCGTGCCCGCGTCGCGAATGGCCGCGATCAGAAGCTCCGGGATACCGCACAGGCCGAACCCGCCTGCCGCAATCGTCATTCCGTCGAACAAGACTCCGTCAAGTGCCTCGGCCGCCGAGCCATACACTTTCTTCATGGCGCCGTTCCCCGTCTTTTCATTTGTTCACAAGACTAGTGCCGCGCCCCGCGCGCGAAGTCAACTGCGCCGCGCGTGGCGGGGTCAGCCTTTTGTCGCGGTCTTGCGTGTCGCGGGTTTCTTCGTCGTGCTCTTCGCGCTCGCCTTCTTTGGTGCCGCCGCCTTTCTGGCTGACGGTTTGCCGCGTCCCTTGCCACCTCCCTTGGCATTGACCAGTTCGACCGCCTGCGCGAGCGTGATTTCCTCTGGTGTCATCTCCTTGGGCAGGGTGGCGTTGACCTTCTCCCATTTCACATATGGGCCGTAGCGCCCCTTCATGACCTGCAACGCGCCGCCTTCCGGGTGATCGCCCAGAACGCGCAGGGGCTCGGTCGCCGCCGCCCGTCCGCGCGTGGGCTTGGCCGCCAGCACCTCGACCGCGCGGTTCATGCCGATGGTAAAGACCTCCTCGACCTCGGGCAGGTTCGCATAGGTCCGGCCATGCTTGACATAGGGGCCATAGCGCCCGATGCCCGCCTCGACCATCTCGCCATCCTCAGGGTGTGGTCCGACCGGGCGCGGCAGCGACAACAGCATCAGCGCACGCTCCAAATCCACCGAATCCAGATCCCAGCCCTTGGGCAGCGAGGCACGGGGCGGCTTCGGTGTGTCCTGCGTGGCCTCGCCGCGCTGGACATAGGGGCCGAAGCGGCCCGTGCGCAGGCTGATCGGGTCGCCCGCGTCATGGCCCAGCAACCTGCCCTCACCCGCAAGCCCGGCATCACCCTCCTCCCCGGCCAGAGGCCGCGTGTAGCGGCACTCGGGGTAATTGTTGCACCCGATGAAGGCCCCGCCCGAGCGTGCTGTCTTCAGGTTCAGCCGCCCCGCGCCGCATTTCGGACAGGACCGCGGATCGGACCCATCCTCGCGCGGCGGGTAGAGATGCGGGGCAAGCACCTCGTCGATCTTCTCCAGAACCTCGGTGATGCGCAGATCCGCCGTCTCGGCAATCGCCGCCGAGAAATCGCGCCAGAACCGGGCAAGCACTTCCTTGTAGTCGCGATCCCCCGCCGAGACATCATCAAGCTGGCTTTCCAGGTCGGCGGTGAAGTCATATTCCAGATAGCGGCGGAAGTAGTTGACCAGAAAGACCGTCACCAGCCGTCCCTTGTCGGCGGCGATCAGGCGGTTCTTGTCCTTGGTCACATAACCACGATCCTGAATCGTCGTGACGATGCTCGCATAGGTCGAGGGCCGCCCGATTCCCAGTTCCTCCATCTTCTTGACCAGCGTGGCCTCGGTATATCGGGGCGGGGGCTGGGTGAAATGCTGCTCGGGGCTGACTTCGCGTGTGCCCAGCGCATCGCCGTCGCTCATCTGCGGCAGGCGCCTGTCATCCTCGTCCACCACATCGTCGCGGCCTTCCTCATAGACCTTGAGGAACCCGTCGAACAGCACCACCTGACCCGTCGCGCGTAGGCCCACCTGCCCGTCCCTGGCTCCGATCTCGACCGTGGTGCGCTCCAGCCTCGCGGCTTCCATCTGGCCTGCGATGGTGCGCTTCCAGATCAGGTCATAGAGCTTGCGCTGGTCGTTATCGGTCAGTTTCAGCCTGTCGGGGCTGACGGCCATGTCTGTGGGGCGGATGCATTCATGCGCTTCCTGCGCGTTCTTGGCCTTGTTCTTGTACATGCGCGGCGATTTGGGCACATATTCCGCGCCGTAGCGGTCGCGGATCACGTCGCGCGCGGCCATCACGGCCTCGGGCGCCATGTCGATTCCATCGGTCCGCATATAGGTAATGTAGCCTGCCTCATAAAGCCGCTGCGCCGCGCTCATGCACTGCTTGGCGCCCATGCCGAACTTGCGGCTGGCTTCCTGTTGCAGGGTGGATGTCATGAAAGGTGCGGACGGGTTGCGGCTGGCGGGTTTGGCCTCGACCGACTGCACCTCGAGTGCGCGCGCGCACACTGCCTGAACGGCTATCTCGGCAGCTGCCGAGGTCGCGATGTCGAACTTGTCCAGCCGCTTGCCGGCCATGCTCACAAGTCTTGCGCTGAACTCCTGTCCGCGCGGGGTGGTCAGGGCGGCGGTCACTGTCCAGTATTCCTGCGCGCGGAAGGCCTCGATCTCCATCTCGCGCTCGACGATCAGGCGCAGGCAGACCGACTGCACGCGACCCGCCGATTTCGCGCCCGGAAGCTTGCGCCAGAGCACGGGCGACAGGTTGAAGCCCACCAGATAATCCAGCGCGCGCCGCGCCAGATAGGCGCGCACCAGCGGCATGTCGACCTCGCGCGGGTTCTCCATGGCCTGAGTCACGGCGGATTTGGTGATTGCATTGAACACGACACGCTTCACCGGCGTGTCCTTCTTGAGCGCGCGAGATTTCGCCAGCGCCTCGGTCAGGTGCCAGGAAATCGCCTCGCCCTCGCGATCCGGGTCGGTGGCAAGGATCAGTTCTGGGTCATCTTTTAGCGCCTCGGCAATCGCCCGGACATGCTTGCGAGAATCCGCGGCCACTTCCCAGGTCATGTCGAAATCATGGTCGGGATCGACCGATCCATCCTTTGGCGGCAGGTCGCGTACATGGCCGTAAGACGCAAGAACAGTATAGCCCGGTCCCAGATACTTGTTGATTGTCTTGGCCTTGGCGGGCGATTCGACGACGACGACTGCCATGAAAATCCTCTGTTGAATGCGCGAAACCCCGCTCCGGCGGGTCGCCTTACATGTGTGAGAGGCGCAGGGAATGTCAATGCGCCGCCTTCCTGCCTGCCCTCCCACCATCCGCGTCATGCGGGCCAGTCGCCATGGTTTCGCGCCGCGCAAGGACACGCCGTCCGGGTTCATGGTTACCGCGCAGAGCGCGGGGAGGGCACGCCGGTCAGGCGTGGCGGGCCGGTCTGCCGGGATGGCGGCGGATGGTTCCCGCGCGCGCTGGTGGCCCCATGCGCGGGCGGCGTCCGGGCCGGGCAGTTGGGAGCGCCCGCGAAGGGGTGCGGGGAGGGCGCGCCTGTCAGGCGCGGCTGATCAGTCCGCCGGGATGACGTCGGATTTCGCCTGCAAGTTCCAGCATCACGAGCGCGGTCGAGAGCGTGGCGGCGGGCAGGGCCAGATCGCGGATGACCTGATCCTCCGCGATCGGGCTGGGACCGAGACAGTCAAGGATGCGCTGGTCAAGCGTGCCCCTGTCGGCATTGCCCGTCTTCCGGGGGTCAGGCCCTGAGGGACCACCGGCACCAGGGCCTTGTCCGGCGCGCCTGCGCGGCGCTGCAGCCTTGCCGGGCACCACCGTTGCTGGCGGTGAGGAATCGCTGGCGTGTCCGGGCGCGGGCCGGATATCGGTCTGTCCCCTGATCCCGGCTGCCGGATCTTGCGGTGCTGCCTCCTGCAATCGGCGGAGTATCTCGACCACATCCTCGACATTGCGCACAAGCGTGGCACCTTCACGGATGAGCCGGTTGCAGCCGCCGGCGCGCCCGTCAACCGGATGACCGGGCACCGCCATGATCTCGCGCCCCTGATCGAGCGCATCGCGCGCTGTAATGAGCGTGCCTGACTTCTCGGCGGCCTCGACGATCACGACCGCGAGCGCAAGCCCCGAGATGATGCGGTTGCGCGGCGGAAAATGGCGGGCCTGCGGGTGCAGCCCCATGGGCTGTTCGGACAGGCGTAACCCCTGATCGGCGATGGCGGCGGCGAGAACCGCGTTCTCGACCGGATAGATCGCATCCACGCCCCCCGCCATCACGGCGATGGTGCCGCTTTTCAGGCTGCCGTGATGCGCGGCGGCATCGACCCCGCGCGCGAGCCCCGAGACAACCGTGTAGCCCGCGAGCCCCAGCCCCTCTGCCAGGCTCCGCGCCATGCGGGTGCCCAGGCTCGAGGCATTGCGGGCGCCCACAAGTGCAACCATCGGGCGCAGGATCGTGCCGCGCTGGCCCATGCACCACAGCACCGGGGGAGCATCGGCAATGGCTGCCAGCGTCGCGGGATAGGCCTGGGTGCCGTAGCAGAGCATCCGCGCGCCCCTGGCGCGGGCGCGCTCGATCTCGGCTTCGGCCTGCGCGCGGGGGCAGGGGGTGTATTCCGTAACGCCTGCCGCACGGGCAATCGCAGGCAGCGCATCGAGCGCGGCCTCTGCGCTGCCGTGTTCGGTCATCAGGCGGTGAAAGGTGGTCGCGCCAACGCGCGGCGAGCGAATGAGGCGAAGCCAGAACAGCCTGTCTTCTTCCGACGTAGGTGGGGTGAAGGGTGGGTGAGAAGAAAACAAATCTTTCGCCATTCCATCCGCCTCGCCTCATTCATGTACGAGAGTGCACACCGATGGTTAAGACAGGGTAAAGATTTGGCCACCCGTCGCGGTTTTTTCGACATCCGTGCGATTTTCTGTCCCGACCTGCCGCGCAGGTCAGGTTGCAGCCGTGCCGGAGTGGCCGTTGTGTGCAGGATTGAACAGCTCTGGCCGCATCCAGCGCAGGGTGATGCGCAGGGCCAGCGCGCTGAGCACGCCCAGGGCGACGGGCGCGGGCAGCGCCATGCCGCCCAGAGCGCCCGCCGAAACGGCGCCCATCGCGCCGCCGCCCATCGCATAGCTGGCCCAGCCGCCCAGCCCCAGCCGCATCACCAGCCAGACCACCGGCACCGAGAGCAGCAGTCCCAGCCACGAAAACGCCGGAACGAAGATCATCACCATTCCCAGACCAAAGACATAGGCCGAGGCTGCATCGGCCGCGACTGGCCAGCCCATCGTCTCGAAGGGCCAGCGCCAGAGCATCGCGATGATCGCCACGGTGAGCCCGACTGGCACGGGCAGCGTCCAGACCGCCCCGTAGGCGACCAGCCAGTCGCGCCAGCCTATCGCCCGGTCGCCGCGCCGCGCCGACCGGAACAGGGCCATCAGGCCGCACTCCCGCCGACAGTCAGTCCGCCAATCAGCAGCGAGGGCTGGCCTACCCCCACCGGCACCCACTGGCCTGCCTTGCCGCAGGTGCCCATGCCCGGATCCAGCGCCATGTCATTGCCCAGGGCGCGGATTTTCGTCAGCGCCGTGGCCCCGTCGCCGATCAGTGTCGCGCCCCTGACCGGGGCCACGACCTTGCCATCCTTCACACGGTACGCCTCGGTGCAGGAAAACACGAACTTGCCATTGGTGATATCGACCTGCCCGCCACCAAAGCCCACGGCATGGATTCCGTCGCGCAGCCCGGCCACCAGATCGGCGGGGTCGGCATCGCCGCCCAGCATGTAGGTATTGGTCATTCGTGGCATGGGCGCATGGGCGTAGCTCTCGCGCCGCCCGTTGCCGGTGGCGGCCACCCCCATCAGCCGGGCGTTCTGGCGGTCCTGCATGTAGCCTACCAGAACCCCGTCCTCGATCAGCACATTGCGCGCGGACGGCGTGCCCTCGTCGTCAATGGTGATCGAGCCGCGCCGGTCGGGGAGGGTGCCGTCATCAAGCACGGTCACACCTTTCGCTGCGACCTGCTGTCCCATCAGCCCGGCAAAGGCGGAACTGCCCTTGCGGTTGAAATCGCCTTCCAGCCCGTGGCCCACGGCCTCGTGCAGCAGGATGCCGGGCCAGCCGGGGCCAAGCACAACGTCAAAGACACCCGCAGGCGCAGGCTCGGCGCGCAGGTTGACCAATGCGACGCGCAGTGCCTCCTGCGCCATTGCCTGCCAGTTCGCGGGGGCCATCACGCCCTCGATCCCGGCGCGCCCTCCACCGCCCGCCGAGCCCGATTCGCGCCGCCCGTCCTGCTCGACGATAACCGAGATGTTCAGCCGGCTCATCGGGCGGGTGTCGCGCAGGGTGATGCCTTCGGGGCGCAGGATCTCGATCTGCTGCAGGCTCGCGGCCAGCGAGACCGAGACCTGCACCACGCGCCGGTCCAGCGCGCGCAGGAAATCGTCGATCTCGCGCAGAAGATCGAGCTTGATCGAAAAGGGCGCCCCGGCAATCGGGTCGGCATCGGTATAGAGCCGCCGGTTGGTGTGCTGCGGCGGATCAGCCAGCACCCCGCCGCCCGCGCCCACGGCAAGCCGCGCCGTCGCTCCTGCACGGCGCAGCGCATCCATCGTCATATGGGTGGAATGGGCGTAGCCCGTCACCTCGCCGCGCACGGCGCGCAGACCGAAACCCTCGGACGCATTGTAGCTGGCAGACTTGATTCGCTGATCGTCGAGCAGCAGGGATTCGGAGACGCGGCGTTCGGCGAAAATCTCGCCATCATCGGCCCCGGCCGTAGCCGCGCGCAACTCGGCCAGCGCCTCATCGGCGTCAAGACTGGTCTCGAAGGGGCGGAATTCTGTCTCGCTCATCGCAGGGCCTTTCCTCATTTGCTGCGATGCGGCGCAGACGGGCGGGGCTGTCCTTGATCCATATCAACAAATGGCAATCTGTCGCATCGGTTTTGCTTGTTCTGTCACCTCTAATATGGTTTTACGAAGCAAAAGCTCAACGGGATTCCATTGCATGCCGCCACATGCGGGGTCTCGCCATGAAAATAGCAGCCAAAGGCCGCAGCTAAACGGGAACCGATACATGCGACTGTCCAAAGCCTTTCTGTCACTGGTCACGGCATCTCTGGCCGGCGTGACCGCGTCACTTGCCGCCGCAGACGATTTGCTGCCGCAGTTGCCCGTCATTGGCGCACCGGTGCCGGATGGTATCGCTTTGCAGCGCCCGGTGACCGCCCTGGCGCGCGAGGTGGTGTTTCTGGATAACCTGTTGCTGTGGATCATCACGCCGATCACGATCTTCGTGACCGCGCTTCTGATCTGGGTCATCCTGTTCCACAACCGGCGAGCCAGTCCCGAGCCCGCGCGCTTCACCCACAACACGCCGATCGAGGTCGCCTGGACAGTGATTCCGGCGCTGATCCTGGTGTTCATCGCGATCTTCACCTTTCCGGCCCTGCGCCACCAGCAGGTCATGCCCGAGGCCGATGTCACCATCAAGGCGACGGGGTATCAGTGGTACTGGGGCTATGAATACGTCGATCACGGGGTCGAGTTCTCGCAGTTCATGCTCGAGCGCGACGAACTGGCCGACTACGGATACACCGATGATCTCTACCTGCTGGCCACCGACACTGCCATGGTCGTGCCCGTGAACCGCAACATCGTGCTGCAGGTGACGGCGGCCGACGTGATCCACGCCTGGACCGTCCCGGCCTTTGGCGTGAAGCAGGACGGGATTCCCGGTCGCCTTGCCGAATTGTGGTTCAATGCCGAGGAAGAAGGCATCTATTTCGGCCAGTGCTCGGAACTGTGCGGGATCAACCACGCCTACATGCCGATCACCGTCAAGGTCGTGAGCGAGGCCGAGTATATCGCCTGGCTGGAGCGTCAGGGCGCCGAGTTCGCCAATCTCCCGGCATGGATGGAAGAGCAGAAGATCCAGATGGCATCGTCCAACTGAGTCGCGCGCAGCAATTGACCTGACAGGGCCTGCCTGATGACCGATATCCGCACCGACATGAGCTATGCCGCCGAGGGCGACGCGCGCTTCGGCGACTACGTCGCGCTGCTCAAGCCGCGGGTCATGTCGCTGGTGGTGTTCACGGCGCTGGCGGGACTGCTGGTCGCGCCCGGCAGCCTGCACCCGATCGAGGCGCTCGCCGCCATCATCTTCATCGCGCTCGGGGCCGGGGCCTCGGGGGCGCTGAACATGTGGTGGGATGCCGATATCGACCGCGTGATGAAGCGTACGATGAAGCGCCCCATCCCCGCGGGCAAGGTCACGCCGGAAGAGGCGCTTGGCCTTGGCGTGGGGCTTTCGGGTCTGTCGGTGATCATGCTGTGGCTTGCCACGAATGCGCTTGCAGGGTTCCTGCTGGCCTTCACGATCTTCTTCTACGCCGTGATCTATTCGATGTGGCTCAAGCGGGCCACGCCGCAGAACATCGTCATCGGTGGTGCGGCCGGAGCCTTTCCGCCGATGATCGGCTGGGTGGCTGTTACGGGCAGCATCAGCGTTGAAGCCTGCCTGATGTTCCTGCTGATCTTCATGTGGACGCCGCCACATTTCTGGGCGCTGGCGCTGTTCATGAAGTCCGACTACCACAAGGCCCGCGTGCCGATGCTGACGGTCACCCATGGCCGGCAGGTCACGCGCGCGCATGTTCTGGCCTACACGCTCGCGCTGGTGCCGGTGGCACTGATGGCGGGCTTCACCTCGATCGGCGGGCCGGTCTATCTGGCGCTGGCGCTGGTTCTGAACGCCATCTTCCTGCAAGGCGCCTGGGCGATCTGGCAGCGCGACGAGGCGCAGGCAGAGGCGGATGGCTACGCCACCGAAAAGCGTGTCTTCCGTTTCTCGCTGGCCTATCTGTTCCTGCATTTCACGGCATTCCTGGCCGAGGCCATGCTGGCGTATCTGCCCGTCTATGCCGCATTCGCGGCCCGTCTGCCACTGCTGGAGGTGTTCTGATGGCGATCACGCGCGAGCACGAGTTGCACCGGCGCCGCTCCAGCCGCAATGTCGGTCTGGCGATTGCCCTTGTGGGCTTTATTGCGCTGGTCTTCGGCCTGACCATCGCCAAGGTGCAGGGCGGTGCCAGCCTGCAGGCCTTCGACCACAGCTACCGTCCCGCGCTCGACCCGGACAACGTGAGGTTTCAGCAAAGATGATCGCAGCCTGGAACCGACTGACCGGCATACACAAGACGCTCGTGCAGACCTTGGGCGTGGTGCTGTTCATGGGCGCCATGGGCTGGGCGGCGGTGCCGCTCTATGACCTGTTCTGCCGCGTCACGGGCTATGGCGGCACCACCAACCGAGCTGCAGAGGGCAGTGCCGTTGTGCTGGACCAGACCGTGCGCGTGCGCTTCGATGCCTCGGTCGTGCGCGATTTCGAATGGAAGTTCCGGCCCGTCGAGCGCGTGACCGAGATCCGGCTGGGCGAAGTGGGGCTGGCCTTCTACGAGGCGCATAACCCCACCGACCGGCCCATCGCCGGGAGTGCCAGCTACAACGTCACGCCCTATGATGCAGGGCTCTACTTCACCAAGATCGACTGCTTCTGTTTCGAGTTCCAGATCCTGCAGCCGGGCGAGACTGTGCTCATGCCGGTGACCTATTTCGTGGACCCCGAGATCCTGAACGACCGCGACGCGCGTGACATTCACACGATCACGCTCTCCTATACCTTCCACCCCACCGATATTCCGGCCGACTATGTCGCGCCCGAGCCCGCCATGACCAACTGACCGCGCAAGCGCCAGACAAGAAACGCTGAGGGAACACCAAGATGGCACACGCAAAAAACCACGATTATCACGTCCTGCCCCCGTCGATCTGGCCTTTCGTGGCAGCGGCCTCGGCCTTCGTCATGCTGTTCGGGGCCGTTCTGTGGATGAACGACAAGGGACCGTGGCTGTTCCTGGCCGGGCTCGCGGGCATCCTCTACGTGATGTTCGAATGGTGGAAGGACATGGTCATCGAGTCGCATTCCGGCGACCATACGCCCGTGGTGGTGATCGGGCTGCGCTACGGCTTCATCCTGTTCATCCTTTCGGAAGTGATGTTCTTCGCGGCATGGTTCTGGAGCTTCTTCAAGCACGCCATGTACCCGATGTATACCTATGTCGGCACTGAATACATCCAGCCCGCGATCTACGCGGTCAATGCCTTCGACCTGCCGCTGATCAACACGCTCGTGCTTCTGCTGTCGGGCGCAATGGTTACCTGGGCGCACCATGAACTGGTCCATGACGGCGACCGCAAGACGGTCGAGTTCACGCTGCTGATCGGCATCCTGCTCGGCATCGCCTTCACCTTCCTGCAGGGCTACGAATATGTCTATCTGATCACGCAGCGGGGCTATGACTTCTCGGGCGACGTGTTCTATGCAAATTTCTTCATGGCGACCGGGTTTCATGGCTTCCACGTCATTATCGGCACGATCTTCCTGGCGGTGTGCTGGTTCCGTCTGCGCGCGGGCCATTTCACGGCAGAGCGCCATGTCGGCTTCGAGGCTGCGGCCTGGTACTGGCACTTTGTCGATGTGGTCTGGCTGTTCCTCTTCTTCGCCGTCTATATCTGGGGCATGTGACCACAGGCTCTTGCCATCAGAGCCGCAGGGGGCGCGGGCCGCAGGCCC
>SKYA01000140.1 GCA_007128135.1 Paracoccaceae bacterium
CTGCCCTGGGGGCTGCATGAACGCCTGTGGCCGCTGAAATACATCATTTTTCTTGCGCTCTTTGCTGCGTCTCTGGCCGCTGTGCCTTGGGCGAGCAGCCTGAACGAGGTCGAGCCCTTTAAGACCGCGATCGTGCTGAAATTCGACCGTGCCTGGCCCTTCGTGACCTTCGCGCTGGTGCTGCTTGGCATCGGGCTGTTCATCGAGCGCTTCTATTGCCGCTACCTGTGCCCGCTGGGCGCGGCGCTGGCGATCCCGGCACGGATCCGCATGTTCGACTGGCTGAAACGCTATCCGGAATGCGGCACGCCGTGCCAGACCTGCGCAAACGAGTGTTTCGTGCAGGCGATCCATCCGACGGGCGAAATCAACCCCAATGAATGCCTGAACTGCCTGAACTGTCAGGTGCTCTACCAGTCGGAAACAAAATGCCCGGTTGTGATCCGCAAGCTGAAGCGGCGCGAGTCCGTCAAGACCAGCGCCGCGCCAAAGGCGGTCGATCCTGCCCGTGCGAACCATCCCAACCTGAAAAAGGAGACTTCTCATGTCTGACGAGACCAGAAAACCCGGCATCAGCCGGCGCGGATTGCTGGGAGCAACCGCAGGCGGTGCTGCGCTGATGGGCGCCGGCATCGGTGGCGGTGCAGCGCGGCTTGGCCTGATGGGCGGCGCCGCCGCTGTCGGCACAGTGGCTGCGACAAAGGGCGCGCAGGCCGCCGCCGATTACCATGTCGGCCCCGGCCAGCTGGATGAGTATTACGGCTTCTGGTCTTCGGGCCAGACCGGCGAGATGCGCATTCTTGGCATTCCGTCCATGCGCGAACTGATGCGCGTGCCGGTGTTCAATCGTTGCTCGGCCACCGGCTGGGGGCAGACCAATGAATCGATCAGGATCATGACCGAGAAGATGCTCCCGCAAACAAGGGCATATCTCGAAGCCAACGGCAGGAAGGTCCATGACAATGGCGACCTGCACCACGTCCACATGTCCTTCACCGACGGCACCTATGACGGGCGCTTCCTGTTCATGAATGACAAGGCGAATACGCGCGTTGCGCGTATCCGCTGCGACATCATGAAATGCGACAAGATCACCGAGATTCCGAATGCCAAGGCGATCCACGGTCTGCGACCGCAGAAATTCCCGCGTACCGGCTATGTCTTTGCCAATGGCGAGGATGAAGGACCGATGGTCAATGACGGCACGATCCTTGATGATCCGTCGCAATATGTGAATTTCTTCACCGCTCTGGACGGCGACACAATGGAAGTCGCCTGGCAGGTGATGGTTTCGGGCAACCTCGACAACACCGACGCAGATTACGAGGGCAAATGGGCCTTCTCGACCAGCTACAATTCGGAAATGGGCATGAACCTGGCCGAAATGACGGCTTCCGAGATGGATCATGTGGTGGTCTTCAACATCCGTGCCATCGAGCGCGCGATCGCCGAGGGCGACTACATCGAGTTGCAGGGCGTCAAGGTCGTGGACGGGCGAAAGGGAAAGAACAAGGACTATACCCGCTATATCCCGATCCCGAACAACCCGCATGGCTGCAACATGGCCCCGGACAAGAAGCACCTGTGCATCGGCGGCAAGCTCTCGCCCACGGTCAGCGTGATCGACGTTACCCGGCTTGACCTGATCTTCGAGGATGAAAGCCTGGACCCCCGCGAAACCGTGCTGGTGGCCGAACCCGAACTGGGCCTTGGACCCCTGCACACAGCATTTGACGGGAAGGGCAACGCCTTTACCACCCTGTTCCTGGACAGCCAGATCGTGAAGTGGAACATCGACGCCGCCATCCGCGCCCATAACGGCGAGGACGTGGACCCGATCCTGTCGAAGACCGATGTGCATTATCAGCCGGGACACAACTCGACCTCGATGGGCGAGACGCTGGAAGCCGATGGCAAGTGGTTCGTGTCGATGAACAAGTTCTCGAAGGACCGCTTCCTCAATGTCGGCCCGCTCAAGGCCGAGAACGAGCAGCTTTTCGTGATCGAGGGTGACACTCTGCGGCTGGTCCATGACGGGCCGACCTTTGCCGAACCCCACGATTCGATCATCGTGCGCAGCGATATCGTCAACCCGCTGCATGTCTATGACCGCAATGACCCGACCTGGGCCGAAACCCGCCGCATTGCCGAAGCGGATGGTGTCGATATCGACGACTGGATGGAAACCATCGTGCGCGACGGCAACAAGGTGCGCGTCTACATGTCGTCCATGGCGCCCAACTTCTCGATGGAGAGCTTCACTGTGAAGGAAGGCGACGAGGTCACGGTGATCATCACCAATCTCGACGATATCGAGGATCTGGCGCATGGGTTCACCATGGGTGACCATGGCGTGGCGTTCGAACTCAGCCCCAACCAGACGGCCTCGGCCACCTTCGTGGCGGCGAAACCCGGCGTCTACTGGTATTATTGCCAGTGGTTCTGCCATGCGCTGCACATGGAAATGCGCGGTCGTATGTTTGTCGAACCGAAGGACGCCTGAGATGGGCGGCCCGCGCTTCCTTTGCGTGGCGCTGCTCGCGGCCCTTGTCCCGGCTTTTGCCGGGGCAGGGGAGCGTATCGTGCCCGCCGAACCGGGGGCGCTGGTCGCAGCCGTTGCCGGGGCCAGCCCCGGCGATGTGCTGATCCTTGCGCCGGGCCACCACGAAGGCCCGGTGACACTCGACCGTCCCGTTACGCTCGACGGGCGCGACGCAGCAACGATTGACGGTGGCGGCCACGGCGATGTGATCCGTGTCACCGGCTCGGATGTGGTGGTGCGCGGGCTGACGCTGATCGGGTCCGGCAATGCCCATCCGGTGGTCGACTCCGCCGTGAAACTTGATCGCAGTGCCGAGCGCGCGCTGGTCGAAAACAATGTCATGATCGAGAACCTTGTCGGCGTGCATGTCTTCGGCGCGACGGATTCCATCGTGCGCGGCAACACCATCATCGGCCGCCAGGACCGGCGCATGAATGACCGTGGCAATGGCATCTATGTCTGGAACGCCCCCGGAACGCTGGTCGAGGGCAATGACATCCGCTTTGGCCGTGACGGGATCTTCGCCAATGCCTCACGCGACAATGTCTTCCATGACAACCTGATGCGCGATCTGCGCTTTGCCGTGCATTTCATGTATACGAACAATTCCGAAGTGTCGGGCAATGTCTCGATCGGGAACCATCTTGGCTATGCCATCATGTTTTCGAACCGCACGCAGGTCACGGACAACATGTCCCTGCGCGACCGCAGCCACGGGCTGATGCTGAATTTCGCCAATAATGCCGATGTCAGTGGCAACCTGATCCGTGGCGGTAGCCACGAGAAATGCACCTTCATCTACAACGCGCACCGCAACGTGATTGTCGGCAACCGCTTTGAGGGCTGCGACATAGGCATTCACTTCACCGCCGGGTCCGAACGCAATGCCCTGACCGGCAATGCGTTTGTCGGCAACCGCACGCAGGTCAAATATGTCGGCACCCGCGATATCGAGTGGAGCCATGAGGGGCGCGGCAACTACTGGTCGGACCATGCCAGCTTCGATCTGGATGGCGACGGGATTGCCGATGCGAAATTCCGCCCCAATGACATGATGGATCATATCCTGTGGTCCCAACCCGCTGCTGGCATGCTGCTGGGCTCACCTGCCGTGCAACTCATTCGCTTTGCGCAGGCCCAGTTCCCCGCCACGCTGCCCGGTGGCGTGCTGGACAGCTTTCCGCTGATGCGCGCGCCCGGAATCACGGTCCCCGATGACATTGCCCGCATGGAGGCCGAAGCCCGGCCCGCCTGGCAATATGGAAGGTTTGACGATGCCGAACTTGACCCTCTCACAACTCACTAAGGCCTTTGGGGCCACGTGCGCGCTGCGCGAGGTGAGCTTCGATGTCGCGCCCGGCGAACGGATCGCGATTCTGGGCCATAACGGCGCGGGCAAATCCACGCTGATGAAGATCGTGTTGGGGCTGATTCCCCATGACAGCGGCAGGGTCGAGGTGCTGGGCGCCGCCCCGGGCGACCGTGCGGCGCGCCGTCAAGTGGCCTATCTGCCCGAGAACGTGGCCTTTCATCCCGCATTGACCGGGCTGGAGCAAATCCGCACCTATCTGCGGTTGCGCGGCGAGCCGGTCTCTGCGGCCATGGGTCTGCTGGAGCGCGTCGGGCTGGCCGATGCCGCCAGGCGCCGGATCGGCACCTATTCCAAGGGAATGCGCCAGCGTGTCGGGCTGGCGCAGGCCCTGATCGGCAAGCCGCGGCTGCTGGTTCTGGATGAGCCGACCTCGGGGCTGGACCCGGTGTCGCGGCGCGATTTCTACACCACACTGGACGGGCTGGCAGCCGATGGCGCGTCGATCCTGCTGTCCAGCCACGCCCTCACCGAGGTCGAGGCGCGCACCGACCGTATCGTGATTCTGTCGAAGGGCGTGATGGTGGCCAATGCCTCGCTGGACGAACTCCGTCTGCAGGCGGCCCTGCCAATTCAGATGCATGTGCAGGCTCGCGCCGGTGCGGTCGAAAAGGTTGCCGAAAGCCTTGGCGGGACGCGTTTCAATGGCGCGAGGGTCAACCTGACCTGTCTGCCTGATCAGAAGCTGTCGCGCCTGACGCAGGTCACAGCCCTTGGTGCACTGGTCGAGGATGTCGATGTGATCCCGCCCAGCCTTGAAGACCTCTACACCCATTTCAGCAAGCAGGTGCAGCCATGAATGCCGTTCTTGCCATATCCGTCGCCGAATTCCGCATCGCATTCCGCAACCGCTGGGTGGCGATTGCCATTGCCATGATGGCACTGTTTTCGCTGGTTCTGGCGGGCGCAGGCAGCGCACCCACAGGCACCCTTGGCGCAGACCGGCTGTCGGTGACCGTGGCCAGCCTGACCAGCCTTGCGGTCTATCTGGTGCCTCTGGTCGCCCTGCTGATGAGCTTTGACGCCATCGCAGGCGAGGTCGAGCGCGGCACCCTTTCGCTGATGCTGACCTATCCGCTGGGGCGGTTCGAGATCCTGCTGGGCAAGTTCATCGCGCATCTGCTGATCCTGTCACTGGCCGTGGCCATCGGTTACGGGCTGGCCGCCGCCGCAGCAATCTGGAGCGATCCGCGCGCCAGCGCGGGCTTTCCGGCCATGTTGCGGCTGTTCTGGACCTCGCTTCTTCTGGGCGGAGCCTTCGTGGCCATCGGCTATGCCATCTCGGCCCTTGCGCGGCGCCCCGGTGCAGCAGCGGGGTTGGCCATCGCGCTCTGGCTGGTGATGATCGTGCTCTATGATCTGGGCCTGCTGGCGGCAGTGGTCGCCGATGATGGCGGGCTCTTCACCACCGCGGTCTTCCCCTGGCTTCTGGTGGGCAACCCTGCGGATGCCTTCCGCCTGTACAACCTGGCGGCCTCCGAGGCGACGGCTGCCGCCGCCGGCATTGGTGCCGCTGCCCATACGATCCCGCCTGCACATGCTCTGGCCTCGATCCTGCTCTGGCCGCTGCTCGGCCTGGGGATGGCGGTGCTTGCCTTCAGAAAGGTGATTCCATGACCCGCGCATTCCTTCTGTCTTGCGCCGTCCTTGCGCTTGCTGCCTGCCGCGAAGACGGCACGGCCAGCCTGCCCGAGCCTGTCACCATGACCGCCGAGGCCGTGGGCCATTTCTGCCAGATGGAGTTGCTGGAACACCCCGGTCCCAAGGCCCAGGTATTCCTTGATGGCCTGCCCTATCCGCTGTTCTTCAGCCAGGTGCGCGATGCCATCGCCTATGACAGGATGCCGGAACAGAGCCACATGATCGCGGCCATCTATGTTTCTGACATGGGCTGGTCCGGTGCCACATGGGAAGACCCGGGCGCGGATAACTGGATTCTGGCCAGCGTCGCGCATTATGTCGTCGGCTCCGATCTGGTTGGCGGGATGGAAACGCCGGAACTGGTGCCCTTTGCCGCGCCGGAAGCCGCGCATGCCTTTATTGCCCGCCACGGTGGTGAGGTTTTGGGCCTTGAGGCCGTCACCGACGATATGGTTCTCGCCCCGGTCGTGTTCGAATCCGATATCGGTATCGACGATGATGGCGATTTCGAGCAACGCCTGCGTGCCCTGTCGCGTGGGCAGGAGGGTTGACAATGCCACTGTCGCGCCGTCGCTTTCTTGTCATTTCCGCCGCTGCGAGCGCATTGCCGGTGGCTGCGCGCGCGCAGGCCGTGCATCACTGGCGCGGGGTTGCGCTGGGAGCCGATGCCACAATCACCCTCGCGCATCCGGATGCAGCGCGGCTTGTCGAACTGGCGCGACGCGAAATCACCCGTCTGGAAACGGTCTTCAGCCTGCACACCCCCGGATCGGCGCTGAACCGGCTCAATGCGACGGGGCGGCTCGCAGCGCCACCGCCCGAATTGCTGGAATGCCTGAGCCATTGCGCGCATCTGCACCGCGCGACAGGCGGCCTGTTCGACCCCACCATCCAGCCGCTTTGGGTGCTTTACGCACGCCATTTTGCAGGGACGCGCATGGCGGAACTGCCAGTCTCGACAGCGCGAGAGGCGACGCTGGCCTCGGTCGGTTTCGACCGGGTGCGTCTGAACGCTGCAGAAATCCGGCTTGATCCGGGTTTTGCGCTCAGCCTGAACGGCATCGCGCAGGGCTATATCGCCGACCGGGTTGGCGCGCTGCTGCGCGCACAGGGCCTGCGCGATGTATTGGTGAACACCGGCGAATTCCAGGCGCTTGGCCTCGGCCCCGATGGCCAGCCCTGGCAGGTCGGGCTGAAAGCAGGCGACCGGGTTCTGCGGCGGCGCGCGGCCCTGCGCGACATGGCGCTGGCCAGTTCAGCCGCGCAGGGCATCAGCTTTGACGGGCAGGGCCGTGCGGGGCATATCCTGAACCCGAAAACCGGTCTGCCTGCCCCCGCATACTGGCAGCTCGTCAGCGTGAAGGCCCCGCAGGCCTGGCTTGCCGACGGGCTGAGCACGGCCTTTTGCCTGATGGATCGCCAGGCAATCACCCGGACCCTTGGCCTGTTTCCGCAAGCTGGTATCGAACGGCTGGTGTCCATGTAACCAGGGCTGCCGGAACTCTGGGGCAGGCGGCCCGGCCTGATGCGCAGGCCCGGGCGGTCACCACCGGCTCAGGCCAGAATGGCCCGGGCCAGTCTGTCGGCGCTCTGGCGCACGGGATCCGCGACCGGCAGGCCGGTTTCATCCTCGAGCGACTTCACTGCGGTCTCTGCCTCTGGGGGTGACAATCGCGCCGTGTTCAGCGCGATCGCCACCACGCGGGCGGGTGTCAGCGCTCCCGCCGCGCGGGCCACGGCTTCGTTCAGGGCAATCACATCACGCAGCGGCGGGATGCGTACCGAGTCAAGTTCATCGAGTGTTTCCATGCCCGCGCGGTGACAAAGGATCATATGGGTGCACGCACTGCCACGCATCAGCGGCAGGGTCGCCGTGCTGCCCGGATGCAGTAGCGAGCCCTGCCCCTCGATCACGAGAATCTCGTGGTCGGCTGCCTCCAGCACCATGCGCTCGACCGCC
Organism: Paracoccaceae bacterium; assembly: GCA_007128135.1. GTDB lineage: Bacteria > Pseudomonadota > Alphaproteobacteria > Rhodobacterales > Rhodobacteraceae > Roseinatronobacter. The sequence continues at coordinate 7,513 of SKYA01000140.1, forward strand.
CCTCCAGCATGATCCACGCGGATCGCATCCAGCGGGATGCCGCGCCCGGTGATGGCGATGCCGGTCTGGCCGGTGGCCAGAAAGGCGGCATCGCTGCCCATGTCCTGCAGGCTGCGCGTCAGTTCCAGACCGGCGGTCATCTTGCCGATGGCCATGTCCGTGCCCACCATAAGCACGCGGATGTTGTCCAGGCTGGCCGCGCGCGCCATGCCGATGGGTGGCGCGTCGCCTTGCGGCACGCGCAGGTCCCAGACCCACTGGCCTGCCCGCAACCTGTCTGCGAACAGCGGCTGAATCCTGTCATGCATCCCGTTCACAAGGCTCATGCCGGCCGCAACCGCCTGGTCCAGAACCGACACCCAGTCCTGCGGCAGGCGCCCGCCCGACGGGGCCGTTCCAAGCACCAGCACCTGCGCGCCCAGAGACTGCGCCTCTGCCAGTGTGGCGACAATCGGCACGTCGCTGTCCATGGTGCACAGATCGCGCACGCGCCGGCCCGCCTGCGTGCTGTCGATCACGGCAGCGACCGGGTTGCGGCCATAGCGCAGGATGCCCTCGGCCATCTTGGCGTTGATCTTGCCAAAGGTGCCTTCGGTGAACAGCGCAATGGGCTGGGCTGGGTCAAGCATCGAGGGTGCCTCCGTGGCCAGGCCGGTCCGCAGGCAGGGTCACGCCGTGTTCGAAGGGAGCGCCGCTCGCCGGGTCGGGGTCGAGATTGAGATGGGAATCGAGGTCGACATAGTCGAACAGCGCCGAAAGCGACGCGCCCGCCGCGATCGAGACCGAGCTTTCGCCCATGCATCCGATCATGGTTTTCAGACCATGGGCGCGGGCGGTGGCGACAATGCGCAGGGCTTCGGTGATGCCGCCGCATTTCATCAGCTTCAGGTTCACCCCGTCCACGGAATTGGCAAAGCCGGGAATGTCGCCGGAAAAGCGGCAGGATTCATCGACGAATACGGGCAGGGACCGGTCGCGGAACAGATCGGGAAGCTGGTCTTCGGCCCCCTGCGCAAGCGGCTGCTCGACATATTCCACCCCGCGCGCCGCGAGCCAGCCCATCATGTGGTGCGCGTCCCCCAGCGACCAGCCGCCATTGGCATCGACCCGCAGCACTGCGCCGCTGCCTGCCGCTGCCTCATGCGCAGCGGCAAACATCGCCTTGTCAGCGTCGATCCCATCCGCGCTGCCCAGCTTTATCTTCAGCGCCCTTGCCCCGCGCGCCAGCAACAGCGGCACGCGCTCGCGCACCACCTCGGGCGGGTTGATCCCGACGGTCAGCGACGAGACCACGCCGCGCCGCGCCAGCCCCAGCAACCGGTACAGCGGCATTCCCGCCTGTTTGGCGCGCAGATCCCACAGCGCCACATCCAGCGCCGCCAGCGCGCAGGCCCCGACACGCGCCGCGCGCGCGCGCGCCCAGATGTCATGGATCGCGCCCTCCAGTGCCTCTGCGCAGAACGCCTGCAACTGCGCCTGCCCCTCGGCCACAGTGGCTGCACCCTCGGTTGCACCCGGCGCCATCTCGCCCCATCCGGTATGCGCGCCTTCAGTCACCGAGACGAACAGGCTCTCGCCGCCCTCGTAAACACCGCGCGATATCCGCAGCGGGAAGCGTTTCTTCAGGTAGCGCGTCTGATAGCAGATCTTCATGCGACGCCTTTCAGAAAGGCTGTCAGATTGTCTGACAGTGCGTCCGAGACATAGCCGCCCTCCTGCACCAGCACCAGAGGCAGGCCCAGTTCGGCGATCTCGGATGCGATGGCGTGAAAGCCCTGCGTTGTCACTGCCAACCCCTGAAACGGATCGTCAACATGCGCGTCCAGACCCAGCGCCACGACCACGACATCGGCCCCGAAAGCCCGGATACGCGCCAGCGCAGAGGCAAGCGCGGCGAGGTATTCCGTGTCGCCGGTGCCGCGCGACAGCGGCAGGTTCAGGTTGAAGCCAAGGCCCCGACCCTCGCCGCGTTCCTGCGCGCCCCCCCAGAAGAAGGGATAGAAACGGTCGGGGTCGGCATGCAGAGAGAGCGTCAGCACGTCCTCGCGGGTATAGAAGATGCCCTGCGTGCCGTTACCGTGATGCACGTCGATATCTAGGATCGCAGGCCGCAGTCCGCCTGTGCGCAGTCGTTCGGCGGCAATGGCCGAGTTGTTCAGAAAGCAGAACCCCCCGGCCAGATCGGCAAATGCATGATGCCCCGGCGGGCGTGCCAGCACATAGACCGCACGCGCGCCGCCTGCCACCAGATCGGCGCCAGTGATGGCCGATTGCGCTGACCAGTAGGCTGCCTCCCAGGTCTGCGCCCCGATAGGGCAGGCGGTATCGGCCTGATGATACCCTGCCTGCCCGATTGCGGATTTCGGGTAATTGTCGGTTCGGGTGGCAGGATGGATATTGGGGATCACCTCGGGGCCGGCATCAGGGATGCGCAGCCAGCGTGGATAGATGGTCTGGAGAAAGTGCAGGTAGTCCGCACTGTGAATTGCAGCAATGGGCCCGAGCCCCGCATCTTCGGGGGCGTGGAACCGGCATCCTGCCGCCTGCGCCCCCGCCATCAGACGGGCAATGCGTTCGGGCGATTCCGGGCTGGGATAGGTCTTGCCATTGGCCATGAAGTGCTGCGGGTCATGCAGGCGCTGGCGGTCATCGAATACGGCTTTCACTCGGCTCTCCTGATCAGATGTCCGAAGCCCTGCGGGCCAAGGCGCATGTCCTGCATGCCTGTCGCGGGCGCAAAGCCCAGCCGGTGGTAGAAGTGCTGCGCGGAATGGCTGTGGTCATAAACCGCAAGTTTCAGCCATGTCGCCTGCCAGCGCGCCGCGCCCTCGCGCGCCACCTGCGCCAGCAGCCGTGCGCCAAGTCCGTGTCCGCGTGCCTGCGCACCGACCCACAGGTCCGACACATAGACCCCCGCCGCACCGCGCACGGTCGAGAAGACCGGACTGTAAAGCGCCGCGCCAAGGGTTTGATCACCCCGCAATGCCAACAACCCGTGCGCGCAAGGCTGCGCACCCAGAACGGCCTGCGCCAGCGTGGCGCTGTCGGTGGCGTAAGCCTCGCCGATATCGGCACTCAGGGTACGCAGGGCCACTTCCAGCCGTGCGAGATCATCCGCATTCCGTACGTCGCGGAAGGCAAGCGCCACATCATGCATTGATGCCCTCCGCGCCCTTCAGCCCCAGCGTGCCGCGCACCTCGTCGGGGGTCATGACGACGCGCCCCAGCCGCTCGACAATCGCGCGGATCTTTTCCACCTGCTCGGCATTGGACTGCGCCAACTGGCCGCGCGCAATGGTCAGGCTGTCTTCCAGCCCCACGCGCACATGCCCGCCCATGGCCGCGGCCATGGTGACCAGCGGCATCTGGAACCGCCCCGCTGCCAGTACCGAGAACAGGTAATCGCCCGCAAACAGCTTGTCCGCAATCCGTATCATATGCGTCAGGTTTTCCGGGTCCGGCCCCATGCCACCCAGAACGCCAAAGACGAACTGGATGAAATAGGGCGGCCTGATCAGGCCCCGGTCCGCGAAATGGCGCAGCATGTAGAGATGGCTCAGGTCATAGCATTCGAACTCGAAACGCGCGCCACGCTCCTGGCCAAGGCCGGTCAGGATGCGGGCAATATCACGCGGCGTGTTCCTGAAGACCAGGTCATCCGTGTTTTCCAGAAACGGCTTTTCCCAGTCATGCTGCCAGTTGCGGTCTCTGCCCAGCATCGGGTAGAGCGCGAAATTCATGGTGCCCATGTTCAGCGACGCCATTTCCGGCGCAATCGCCAGAGGCGCCGCCAGACGCTCGTCGAGCGACATGACCGCGCTGCCGCCGGTGGACAGGTTCAGTACGGCGTCGGTGTCGCGGGCCAGTGCGGGCACGAAGCCGTTGAAATGCTCCAGCGCCGCCGAGGGCCGTCCCGTCACCGGGTCGCGCGCATGCAGATGCAGGATGGAGGCGCCCGCCTGCGCGGCTTCGATGCCCTGACGCGCGATTTCCTCCCCCGTGACCGGCAGATGCGCCGACATGCTGGGGGTGTGGATCGACCCCGTAAGCGCGCAGGTGATGATGATGCCCGTCATGCGCCCTCACGCCATTTCCGGCAAGGCCGGCGCAAGATCACGGGCCAGTCGGGTCAGCGCAGTGTCAAGCGTGTCGGCAATCTCGTCCAGATGCGCCTCGGTCACGATGAGGGGCGGGCAGACCATGATATGATCGCCCTCCACCCCGTCGCGCGTGCGGCGCGAATAGACGATCAGCCCCATCTGATAGGCAATATCCACCAGCCGCTGATGCGCATTCAGATGCGCAGGCAAAGGGGCCATGGTGTCGCGGTCGGCCATCAGTTCAAACGCCATCAGCAGCCCCTTGCCGCGCACATCGCCGATCACCGGATGCCGCGCCATCAACCCATCGAGCCGCGTGTGCAAAGCGTCCCCCATGACTGCCGCATTCTGCACCAGCCCCAGCCGCGCGATTTCGTCGATCACGGCGGCCCCGGCGGCGCAGGCCAGCGGGTTTCCGGCGTAGGTGAACCCATGCAGGAAGCCGCCCCCCTCCAGCACGGCCGCAACCAGATCATCGCGCGCGGCCATCGCACCCAGTGGCACATATCCGGCGGCAAACCCCTTGGACAGCACCACGATATCGGGCGCGAGATCCCAGTGCTCCAGCCCCAGAAACCGCCCCGTGCGCCCCGCACCAGTCATCACCTCGTCCAGGATCAACAGCACCCCGTAACGGCGGCAGATCTCCTGCACCGCCTGCATGTAGCCTGCAGGCGGCACCAGCGCGCCAGTGGAGGCCCCGCCGACGGGCTCGACGATGAAGCCCAGCACCGACTCCGGCCCCTGCGCGATGATCTCGGCTTCCAGCATCGCGGCGTAATGCGCGCCGGTGACGGGGTCGGTGGGATCCAGCCCGTCCAGATAGGCGCGCGGGGCGGGAATCCTGGGCATCTCGCGCATCATGGGCGCAAAGGGCTCGGTCAGCGGGGCATAGCCCGTGACCGCAAGCGCGCCCAGCGTGCAGCCGTGATAACTGGGGGCGCGGCTGATGACCTTCCAGCGCGAACCCTGTCCCGTTGCCAGGGCGTATTGGCGCGCAAGCTTGATGGCGGATTCCACCGCCTCCGACCCGCCCGAAACGAAAAACACCTTGTTCATCCCCTCGGGGCACAGCGCGGCGGTTCTGGCGGCCAGCCGCTCGGAAGCCTCGGTCTCGAAATGCAGCCGGTAGCCGAAGGTCGATTTCTCCATCTGCCGACGCATGGCGTCGAGCACGCGCTCGTTCGAATGGCCGATATTGCACACCATTGCCCCCGAAGACCCGTCGAGATAGCGCTTGCCGTCCACGTCCCACATATACACCCCGCGCGCCTGGTCGAGCACGGGGCGGCGCTGGCCTGTCTGGTAGAAAAGATGGCTCATGGCAGTTATCCGGGCAGGGCCGCACAATCCTGCGGCCTGAGGGTCATATGCACCTGCGCGCCAGCGGAAAAGGGACGTTCGTCGATCATGTTGATGGCCTGAAGCTGAATGTCGCCGGCGCGGACGAAATAACGCACGGATTGCCCCTGATAGTCCACGGTTTCCACAATGGCGGGGGCAGAAAAAGCACCATCTTCGGGCGGGCTGTCGCGCAGAAGCAGTTTTTCGGCGCGGATCACCAGCTTGGCCGCCCCTTTGCCCTTCAGATGCGGGGCCTTTGCCGCTGGAACGGTGACCTTGCCGAAGACCGGCACTTCCAGCACTGCCTGCTTGGCCCCGCACGACAGGCAACGCCCGTCAAGAATGTTGGACGCGCCCAGAAACCGGGCCACGAATTCACTGGCAGGAGTATTATAGACCTCTTCGGGGGCACCCACCTGCTCGACACGTCCATCCGACATCACCACGATCTGATCGGACATCGCCAGCGCCTCGGACTGGTCATGGGTGACGAACACGGTCGTCACCCCGATACGCGCCTGAATATTCTTCAACTCGACCCGCATATCCTCGCGCAGATTGGCATCGAGTGCCGAAAGCGGCTCATCCAGCAACAGCACATCGGGTTCGATCACGATGGCGCGCGCCAGCGCGATGCGCTGCTGCTGCCCGCCCGACAGCGCCTTGGGGTAACGGTTGCCCAGATGCGGCAGTTGCACCAGTTCCAGAGCCTCGGCCACGCGGCGCGTGATCTCTGCCCGGGCGACATTGCGGTAGCGCAGGCCAAATGCGACATTCTCGGCCACGGTCTTGTGCGGAAACAGCGCATAATTCTGGAACACCAGCCCCAGATTGCGCTTGTGGATCGGGACATCGTTGACGCGCCTGTCATTGATGATGATCTCGCCCTCGGTCGGGTCCAGCAGCCCCGCGATCATCCGCAGCGTCGTGGTCTTGCCGCAACCCGAAGGGCCGAGCAGCGTGGTGAAGCTGCCTTCGGGTATGGTCAGCGACGTCCTGTCCACCGCAAGGAATGTCCCGAACCGCTTGACGATATTGCTCAGATTGACAGCGCCCATGATCTACCTTTCGCGGCAGGAAAGCAGCCTGCATGACGCATCGCTGCCGCTTTCATCTTGCCGGAAATACTCCGGGGGTCCGGGGGGCTGGCCCCCCGGACGTTGCGACTCAGAAACCGCGCTGCACGCGGGCAAAGGTTTCGGACCATTCGGCCTCGTTCCCGTTCCAGTAGACGGGGTCGGCAAAGGTCAGGGCTTCGAGCGTGCCGGTCGGGTCAAAGGCGGGCAGGGTCGGGATCTTGTCGCCCAGATCGACCTTGGTGCCATCCAGCGCGGGTGGGTAATTCTGCCCCTCTGCCACCGCGATCGAGGTTTCTGGCGCAAGCATGAAGTTCAGCAACTCCTCGCAGGCCTCGATAGGTGAGCCCTTGATGACGAAAAGGCATTCCTGCCAGCCAAAGCTGTTGGGCGCGTCGTAATAGCCGATGTCATGGCCCTGTTCCTGCAGCGCCGCGATCCTGCCTGACCAGCCTTCGGTCACATAGATTTCCTCTTCGGCCAGAAGGCTCATCAACTCCGCGCCCGAGCCCCAGTATTTCAGCGCAAGGTCGCGATGCGCGCGGATCGCATCCCAGGCGGCCTCCATGTCCTGAATGTCGTTGGGGCTCTGGCCGGTCTGCAGCGCCGCATACCACAGCCGCGTGCGCCAGTCGCTCCAGCCGCCGATCTTGCCCTCATAGGCCGGGTCGATCAGGATGGATGCGCCTTTCTCGCGGATTTCCTCGTCCGAGATGAACTTGCGGTTATAGGCCAGCCCCGTTGTGCCGTAGTTATAGGGCACCGCCGACAGATGGTCGGGCGTGATGCTGCGGAACGCATTGGTCAGCGCATCCATGACCAGTTCCATGTTCGGGATGTTGTCCAGGTTCAGCTCCACATCCAGCCCGAAATTCACATAGCGCGCATAGTCGAACACGCCCGAAAGATGGGCGATATTGTATTCGCCCTCGCGGCTTGAACGCACCTGCGCCAGATACTCGTCACCGCCAGCGAATGTGCCGTCCACCACGTTGATGCCTGTGGCGGCGGTGTAGGGGTCGAAGGCGTGACGGCGGAAGGCCTCGGAGACGACACCGCCCCAGCCATCGAAGCGCACTTGCGTCACATCCTGGGCAAAGGCCATGCGCGCAAACGGGGTCTGCACGCCGTAAGCGACACCGGCCGCGCCGATCAGGCCCAGAAAACTGCGGCGGTCCAGATCGCCATTGCGATAGCGTTCCAGCAGGCGTTCATAGCGTTTGGTATTGTCCATTGTCTTCTCCTTGTCGGGGTTGGGGGGGGCGCGGTTCTTACATGCCGCGTTTCATGGATATCTGGCGGGCAATCGCGGCCCCCAGCAAAGGCAGGCCAACGGTGATGACGATCATCACCGTGCCGAGCGCATTGATTTCCGGGCTGATCGAATTGCGCAGCATCGAGAAGATCTGCGTGGGCACGGTTTCCACCCCGCCCGGCTTCCAGAACAGCGTTCCGGTGATGTCATCGAAGGAAATCGTGAAGGCGAACAGTGCGCCTGCCGCCACCGCCGGCATCAGAAGCGGCAACGTGACGGAAAAGAAGGTCTGGACAGGCGAGGCCCCGAGGCTGAGGGCCGCCTCCTCCACATCGCGGCGGATGCTGACCAGCCGCGCCTGCACCACCAGAATGACGAAGGGCAGGGTGAATATGACATGCCCCGCCAGCAGGAGCGCAAAGCTCTTGCCGATACCCAGCCAGTTCAGGAACAACAACAGCGCCACCGCCAGAACCACCTCGGGCACCAGAATGGGTGCGATCAGGATGGTGGTAATCAGGTTCTTTCCCGGGATCGCGTAGCGCACCAGCGCAAGGCTGGCCAGCACGCCCAGCGTGGTGGAAATCAGCGCCGTCAGCAGGCCAAGGATCAGCGAGGTGCGAAAGGCGCGCATCACGGCGTCGTTGTTCCACAACGCCTCGAACCAGCGGATGGAAAAGCCTGTCATCGGAAAGCTGCCGAACTGGTTCTGGTTGAACGACAGCAACACCACCACTGCCACGGGCAGGAACATGAACAGATAGACCAGTATCGTATATGCGCGGATTGCGGCCCAGCCCATCAGCCCAGCCCCTTCGTCAGTTGCGACATTCCCAGAAAGCGATTGTAGACCGCGACCAGTGCGCCAAGCACGATCAGCAGAAGCAGCGACAGCGCCGAGCCCATCGGCCAGTTGAGTTGCGTGATGATCGCCTCGAACACCAGATTGGCGAACATCGCGTCACGCGGCCCGCCAAGGATCAGCGGCGTGATATAGGTGCCCGCACCCAGCACGAAGCACAGCAGCCCCCCTGCCGCCAGACCGGGCAGCGATAGGGGCAGCGTCACCTGCAGGAACGCCTGCCAGCGCGTCGCCCCCAGCGACGTGGCCGCGTCCTCCAGGTTGGTGTCGATCCCGTCAAGGCTGACATAGATGTTCAGCACCATGAAGGGCAGCAGGAAATGCACCAGCCCCAGAATGACCGTGGCCTCGTTATACAGCATCTGTATCGGAGACGAGATCACGCCCATGGACATCAATGCCGTATTGAGTGCGCCCGAGGAGCCGAGGATGTTGATCCAGCTCATCGTGCGGATGATGTAGCTGATCCAGAAGGGCAGCATCAGCAACAGCAGCAGGATCAGCTTGTTGCCGCTGGACCGGGTGATGAAATAGGCCGCCGGATAGCCCAGAAGCGCACAGAAGAACGTGGTGATGGCCGCGATCTTGAGCGTGTTGAGCAGAATGTAGCGATAGAACGGGTCGGTCAGGGCGCGTTGCCAGTTGTCCAGATGGAACCCCACCGTATCCGGCCCCACGGCCGACCGCAGCCAGAAGGAATAGACCACAATGAACACAAGCGGAATCAGCAGCAGAAGCGCGACCGCCCCCAGGGCAGGGGACAGCAGGATCCAGGGCTGCCGCTTCTCGCGGGCTTCGACGGACATGATGCGGGTCCTGTTGGGTGCAGTTGCGTGATCGGATGGGATACTGATTGCAAGACGGGCGCGCATCAGGCAAATTAATAATTGATATAGTGATTATAGTTATCATCAATGACAGAAGATTCTGAAACCGACAGGCTGACCCGCGACCTGGACTGGAACCTGCTGCGCAGTTTCGTCGCCATGGCCGAGGCGCGCTCGATAACCGATGCGGCCCAGCGGCTGCGTCTGACACAGCCATCTGTCTCTATTGCTTTGAAAAAACTAGAGGATCGTATCGGCAAGCGCCTCATCGACCGGGCCCCCGGACGCTATGAGCTGACCCGTGCGGGTGCCCTGCTCTATCGAGAGGCGGTCGAGATTCACGGCGCGGTGCATCGGCTCTCGACACTCATGCGCGACATGACCGACGAGGTGACGGGACATGTCCGCATTGCCGTTGCCAGCCATGTCGTCTGCCCGCTTTTTGATCAGGTCCTGTCCGAATTTCACGCAGCCTATCCGCGCGCGACGCTGTCGATATCGGTTCTGGGGTCCGGCTCCGCCCTGGCCAGCGTGGCCTCCCGCACGGCATCCTTCGCGATCTGCCTTGTCCACCGACGTGATCCCAAGATCGAATACCTGCGCCTGTATCGAGAGTTCTTCGGCCTGTTCTGCGGCCCGCCACATCCATTGTTCGGGCGCCGCGGGCTGCGGCAGAAGGATCTGGCCGGGCATTCGGCAGTCAGCTTCGAGACGGACAGACTGCATGACGCCCTGCGCCCCGTCACCCTGCTGCGCGCGGAGTCGGAATTGAGCGAGCGTATCATAGGCACCTCAAGCCACCTTGAAGAGGTGCGCCGCATGGTGATCTCGGGGCTTGGCATAGGCCCGTTGCCCCTTCATGTGGTTGAACGAGACGTCAGGGACGGGCTTCTCTGGCGGCTGCCGCCTTATGTGAACCCGCCCCCCATCGACGTGCATCTGGCGTGGAACCCCAAGGCCATGCTCAACCGCGCCGAATCGGCCCTCCTTGGGGCATTGCAGGAAGCCATCGCCTCTGTTCCCATTGCCGACCGCACCTATGGTCTGGATACCAGTCACGAAGGCACTGAAGGCAAGGCCACCTGAGTGTCCGTTCTCGATCCGGCAGACGCGCCCGGACCCCAGCCTGCAAACCGTTACGCGAGGCAAGCGAGCGGCCTGGGATTGCCGTCGGGTCGGGCAGTCAACCATGCATCCGGTTATCGCGCGGCTTGCAACTGCCCTCGCGGCATCCGAGGATGGCAGGATGGATCATGACACCAGACGTTCCCGGTTGCGCATCCGCATCCACTTTGACGACCACGGGATGATCGGCCCCGGCAAGGCCGAATTGCTCGAACGCATCGATCGCTGCGGCTCGATCGCTGCGGCCGGGCGCGAGATGGGGATGAGTTACAAGCGCGCGTGGGAACTCGTGGGCACGCTGAACGCCATGTTCCGCGATCCGGTGGTCGAAAGCACACGCGGTGGTCCCGGTGGCGGTGGCGCGGTTCTGACCGAGGCGGGCCGCGAGGTGCTGAACCTCTACCAGGCGTTCGAGCGCGAGGTGGCAGAAGCCGGCGCCGGGCGGATTGCGGCCCTGCACTCCCGGCTGAAGGATCTTCCCGAAGAAAGATAACGCTTGCGCCATCGGTCCTTCTCGGGCGATATTTTCCTAAAAATATATCGAGAAGGACCTGCATATGCCGTTCGATTCTTCCCGTCGATATGTTCTTGTGGCAATAACGTCGCTGGCCCTGACAGCACTGCCCACACTGCCCGCACTGGCGCAGAAGGACGCGCCCGTGATAGCTGTGGCCTCGGACCTGCAATTCGCGATCACCGAGATCGCGGCAGCGTTCGAGGCCGAGACTGGCCTGCGGGTGCGGCTCTCGTTGGGGTCCACGGGCAATTTCGCCCGCCAGATCCGGGAGGGCGCGCCCTTCGAGATCTTCATGGCCGCCGACGAGCAGTTCATCGCGCAGCTCGACCAGGAGGGACTGACCCGCGACGCGGGCGACCTCTACGCCATCGGTCGGGTGGTGGTCATGGCAGCGCATGGCGCGACGCTGACCCCCGATGCAGGACTGGACACCCTTGCCGACATGCTCGCGGCGGGCAGGATTACCCGTTTTGCCATCGCAAATCCCGAGCACGCGCCCTACGGCATGCGCGCGCGCGAGGCGCTGATCGCACGCGGGTTGTGGGATGATCTGCAACCCTTCCTCGTGATGGGCGAGAATGTCAGCCAGGCAGCGCAATTTGCCCTTTCAGGCAATGCCGAGGGCGGCATCATTGCCTATTCGCTTGCCCTTGCGCCGCAAATTGCCGTGCGCGGGACCTATGCCCTGATTCCCGAAGACTGGCACGAACCGCTGCGCCAGCGCATGGTGCTTCTCAACGATGCCGGCCCCGTGGCCGAGGCGTTTTATGACTACATGATGCAACCCGCAGCACGCGCGATCATGGACCGTTACGGCTTCGTCCTGCCCGAGGATTGAGTCCGGGCCGGGCTGCGGCCGAACCGACACTGACGCGCAAGGCTGCTTGAAAGTCATCATCCCGCAAGGTTGCGCGCGCAACTGGCCATCCATGCGGCGGACTGGCTGCACCATGGCCGCCTGCCTCCGTGCCTGTTGCGGTGCGACGGATCAATGTCCACCCCTTGCGCTCCGTGTGGTTGATGTGCTGTATGAGGCGCGGAGTGATGGGAGCGCAAACATGATCGTCGCGCGGCAGGTGCAGGTTCGGAGGAACGGGCAGAACCCGCGCCGCCCGCATCCCGAACGGCTGCATCAGGGTCGCGTCGCAAATGTCAAAAGTGTCGGGGCGGGCGATGTGTCCCTGCACATGCGTCGCGCAACGAAGCATACAGGCAGGGCCCTTGCCATGGTGGCTGATCCCATACGTGTCGCGAAAGGCGAATGTCGGCAAGGCCGGTTTGCCAGCGCCCATCCAGTCAGGAAAGTTGACCCGGCATGACCAGACCCCGCCGCAGCCAGAACTGGTATGGCAAGCTTGACAGGGACGGCTTCATCCACCGGTCGTGGATGAAGAACCAGGGCTTTCCCGACCATGCCTTCGATGGCCGCCCGATCATCGGCATCTGCAACACATGGTCGGAACTCACACCGTGCAATTCCGGCCTGCGCATCCTTGCCGAAGCCGTCAAGCGCGGCGTGTGGGAGGCAGGGGGCTTTCCGGTGGAATTTCCCGTCACCTCGCTTGGCGAGACGCAGATGAAACCCACCGCGATGCTGTTTCGCAACCTGCTGGCGATGGATGTGGAGGAATGCATTCGTGCCTACGGCATTGACGGGGTGGTGCTTCTGGGCGGCTGCGACAAGACGACACCGGGGCAGGTGATGGGCGCGGCATCGGTCGATCTGCCGTCCATCGTGGTCAGTTCCGGCCCCATGCTGAACGGCAAATGGCGCGGGCGCGATATCGGGTCGGGCACCGATGTGTGGAAATTCTCGGAAGCGGTGCGCGCGGGCGACATGACCTTGCAGGATTTCATGGCCGCTGAATCGGGCATGTCGCGCAGCGCGGGCGTGTGCATGACCATGGGCACGGCCAGCACGATGGCGTCACTGGTCGAGGCGATGGGGCTTGCCCTGCCCACCAATGCGGCCCTTCCGGCGGTCGATGCGCGGCGCACGGCGCTGGCGCATCACACCGGGCGGCGCATTGTCGAAATGGTCGAGGAAGACCTCAAGCCCTCGGACATCCTGACCCGCGCGGCCTTCGAGAACGCGATCCTGGCCAATGCCGCTGTCGGGGGCTCCACCAACGCGGTGGTACATCTGCTGGCCATTGCCGGGCGCGTCGGCGTTGATCTGACGCTGGCCGATATCGAGCTTGGCCGCGATATTCCGCTGTTGGTCAACTGCATGCCGTCAGGGCAATACCTGATGGAGGATTTCGCCTATGCCGGCGGTGTCCCCGCCGTTCTGGCGCAGATCAAGGACCACCTGCAACCCGCGCGCACCGTGCTGGGCGGCGATATTTCCGCCTATGCCGAAGGCGCCGAGATCTTCAACGAGGATGTGATCCGCCCGCTGTCGAACCCGGTGAAGCCTGCCGCCGGTCTGCGCGTGCTGCGCGGCAATCTGGCACCTGACGGGGCCATCGTGAAACCCTCGGCAGCGACCGATGCGCTGCTGGAACATGAAGGCCCCGCCTATGTGTTCGAGAGTATCGAGCAACTGAAAGCCGAGATCGACCGCGACGATCTGCCCGTCACCCCCGACACTGTCCTGGTGCTGAAAGGCTGCGGGCCGAAGGGGTATCCCGGCATGCCCGAGGTCGGCAACATGCCGATCCCCGCGAAACTGGTCAAGGCGGGCGTCCGCGACATGGTGCGCGTGTCGGACGCGCGCATGTCGGGCACGGCCTTTGGCACGGTCGTGCTGCATGTCGCGCCCGAAGCACAGGCAGGCGGGCCGCTGGCGCTGGTGCGCACGGGCGACCATATCCGGCTGTCTGCCAGCCGGGGGGAACTCTCGCTGCTGGTCGATGACGCGGAACTCGCCGCCCGTCGCGCCCTCTGGCAGCCCGACCCGCCGCATTACACGCGCGGCTATGCGAAGCTCTATGTCGATCACGTCCTGCAAGCCGACAAGGGCGCGGACCTGGATTTTCTGGTGGGCAAGGATACCCGCCTTGTCACACGGGAGAGCCACTGATGACCCATCCCATCTATCCCGACCTCGACGCCGCGTCGGTCTTCATCACTGGCGGCGGCTCCGGCATCGGCGCGGGCCTGACCGATGCCTTCCTGCGTCAGGGCGCTCGCGTGGCCTTCGTGCAGCGCTCGGACGCGACGGCCTTTTGTGATGCCATGCAACAGGCCACAGGCAACCGGCCGCTGTTCATTGCCTGCGACATCACCGACGCGCAGGCGCTGAAAGCCGCCATCGCGCAGGCCGCCGAGGCGCACGGCCCGGTGCAGGTGCTGGTCAACAATGCCGCCAATGACCAGCGCCACAGGCTGGAGGATGTGACCGAGGATTTCCTCGACTGGTCGCTGGCAATCAACTTCAAATGCCATGTGACCGCCTGTCAGGCGGTTGTTCCTGCCATGCGCGCCCTGGGCGGCGGGTCGATCGTCAACATCACCTCGATCAGCTACATGATGGGCAATGCCGGCTATCCGATCTATACGGCGGCCAATTCGGCGCTCAACGGGCTGACCCGCAGCCTCGCGCGCGAGTTCGGGCCTGACCGCATCCGCGTCAATGCCCTGGCCCCCGGCTGGGTCATGACACCAAAGCAGCTGGAACACTGGGTCACGCCCGAAGGGCTGGCCGAACATCTCAAGCGTCAATGCCTGCCCGACACACTCGCGCCCGAAGATATCGCGCGAGGCGTGCTGTTCCTTGCGTCCAATGCCAGCCGCGCGATGACAGGGCAGGCGCTGGTGATTGATGGCGGCGTGGTGGTGACCGGATAGGCGTCCCGCCCGACGCGCAGCGGATGTGGCCCAAAGGCATGACCTCCCGCGACTTGCGCGCACGGTGTCGCGGCCTGTCGTCCCTCAGGCGTCAGACACGGACGAAACCCCTCTCATGCGCCCAAGGGATAAATATCCCCGCAGCCACTTGCAAAGCAGCGCGCCGTCAGTTACATAACCCCTGCATAGCTTCTTCATTCGATCTTCTGTCTCCATACGGCTTCAGTTGCGATTTTGACGACACTGAGCCAGGCCATCGCGATCCTGCGGATGGCAAACAAGACAGGAGATATCACGATGGCCAATGGCACCGTGAAATGGTTCAACGCAACCAAGGGTTTCGGATTCATCGCTCCGGCGCATGGGTCCAAGGACGTTTTCGTTCATGTGACCGCGCTGGAACGCGCCGGGATCCGTCAGCTTGATGACGGTCAGGCCGTGACGTTCGATCTCGAAAGTGATCGTAACGGCCGCGAGTCGGCAACGAATCTCGCGCTCGCCTGAACCCGGGCTCGCACGACGACATGATCAGGACGGGAGCGATGCAAATCGCTCCCGTTTTCCGTTATCGGTCGCAAACTGCCGGGTTTCGCGGCCCCCGGCCCTCTGAGCCTTTGCCAGCCGGCCCGCAATCGGGACTGCCTTGTGCGGGCCAGCGTCGCAATCGCTGAAATGAACGCGCTCAGCCGGTGCGCCGCCGCCGCCGACCCCTGCGCCATCCCCGTCAGCGGTCAGGCAGGCCCGACCCGGTCTGGCCGGCAATCTCGTCCGACCCGTCGATCAACCTGTCGGGCTGCGCCAGCACGGTCAGCTTTTCCCTGTCCGTGATGATCACCCTCGCCCCATCCATCTTGATGCCATCCGCCTCCAGCAGGCGCAGCGTGCGCGAGAGGTTCTCTGGCGTCATCCCAAGATATGAGGCGAGCAGCCGCTTTTCCACGGGCAGGATGTAGGATGCCACGCCGCCCGCCAGCAGCGACTGCCGCAGCAGGTAGGAGGCCACCCTCTCGCGGGAATTGCGCAGCTTGAGCGTCTTTGCATTGCGCACGACCGAGCGGTAGCACGCGGCAAGCTCATTGATCACGGATACCGCGAATTCGGTATCGTGCCGGAACATGGCGCGCAGGTCCGAGGCCGGGACAAGGATGATGCGCGTGCGCTCCAGTGTGCGGGCGGACATCAGATAGGGTGCATCCCGGATACAGGCCGCGAGGATGAAGGTCGAGACCGGGCGCAGGACCGCCATGGTGCATTCCCGCCCCGACCATTGCGCGAACAGCTCGACCGAACCTTCCAGCACGATATGCAGGAAATCGGCCGGATCGCCCTGCCGGATCATCTCCAGCCCCTGAGGGAATATCTGGGCATAGGAACTCGCCATCAGCGATTCGAAATTTGCCTGCGCCATGTCGCGGAACAGATGCAGGTGGCGAATCTCGGGCAGGTCTTCGGGTCGCATTGCGCTGCCTCATTAGAATTGACAATTATCAAGTGTTTGGCGCAGATCCGTCATGCTGCCGACAGACAGGAATCTTATCCGGAAAACAAGATTCTTTCGACCGGTTTTTGCAGGTTTCAATCCATGTACGATTTGGAATGAACTTCCCGCAACGTTGATCTGGATCAAGTCCCGTGGCCAGGGGCTGTGACTGTCTGCCTGCAAGCGGGTGCCTGAACGCACCCTGATCGCTAGGAGACGGCAATGCATGTGATGCTGGCCTATGACAATTCCCGCAATGCCCGGATCGCGCTCGAAACCGTGCGCGACCTTCTCTCGGCCCTCAAGCCGCGCATCACGCTGATTTCGGTCGTCGAGGATGTGGGCAGTTCGACTGCGGGTGTCGATGAGCTGTTTTCGGCACAATATGCCGAACAGAAAAAAGGCACCGAAGCGGCGGCGGCCGAACTTGCGCAGGAGGGCTTCAATGCCTCTGTGCTCATTGCCGAAGGCGACGCGCGCAAGATGATCCTGCGCGCGGTGGAAGAACGCAAGCCCGACCTGCTGGTGATGGCACGCCACAGCCACAAGCCCGATCCCGGCCCGCTGAATTTCATCACGCGCAAGCTCGATGCCCTGGTCGAGGAATTCGACCACATGACCTTCGGCTCGACCAGCGCATTTCTTGCACGCCGCGCGCCCTGTCCGCTGCTGATCATCCCGACCCATGCAGAGTGACATGACCCGGACGCGCGCGAACCCATACTCAAATCTCGAGGTCTGACATGCAGGTCAGCGATATCTTCCGCTTCAAGAATGCCGAGATCAAGGCGCTCCATCTGACATGGATCGCGTTTTTCATCAGCTTCTATGTCTGGTTCAACATGGCGCCGCTGGCGTCATCGATGCTGCGCTCGGTCGATTGGCTGACGCGCGACGATATCCGCCTTTTCGCCATCGCAAACGTGGCGCTGACAATTCCCGCGCGCATCATCGTGGGCATGGCGCTTGATCGCTATGGTCCGCGCCGCGTGTTCTCGGTGCTGATGGTGCTGATGGCGATTCCGACTTTCGTCTTTGCCTTTGGCGATACGCGCGAAGTCCTGTTCATGTCGCGTCTGGTTCTGTCCTCGATTGGCGCAAGCTTCGTGGTCGGCATCCACATGACCGCGCTGTGGTTCAAGCCGCGTGATATCGGTTTTGCCGAAGGCTTCTATGCAGGCTGGGGCAATTTCGGGTCTGCTGCGGCGGCGATCACCCTGCCGACCATCGCACTGACCATGTACGGCGGCGATGACGGCTGGCGCTATGCGATTGCGACGTCTGGCGTCGTGATGGCGGCTTACGGTGTCTTCTACTGGTTCGCCATCACCGATGGCCCGACCGCCGACACCCACAAGAAGCCGCGCAAGGCCTCGGCGCTGGAAGTGTCCAGCTGGAAGGATCTTGTGCTGCTGTGCATCTTCACGGTGCCGATGGTCGGCATCCTGTCGATCCTGGTCTATCGCGTGCAGATGATGGGCTATATCGACGCGATGACCGCTGCCTTCATCTATGCAGCCATTGCGGTGATCGTGACCTGGCAGGTCTGGCAGGCGATCCGGGTCAACCTGCCCATCCTGCGCCGCGGCGTTCCGGAAGACGACAAATACCCCTTCACCTCGGTCGCGGCGCTGAACGCCACCTATTTCGCCAATTTCGGCGCGGAACTGGCCGTAGTGTCGATGCTGCCGATGTTCTTTGAGGAAACCTGGGGGTTGACCGCCGCCGCGGCGGGGCTGATTGCCGCGAGCTTTGCCTTCGTCAACCTGTTTGCGCGGCCCATGGGCGGGTTGGTCTCCGACCGTTTCGGCAACCGCCGCTTCGTGATGCTGGCCTACATGTTCGGAATTGCCATCGGCTTCGTGCTGATGGGGCTGCTGAACTCTAACTGGCCGCTGATCATCGCGATTGCCATCACCATCATGTGCTCGTTCTTCGTGCAGGGCGCCGAGGGCGCGACCTTCGGGATCATCCCCTCGATCAAGCGCCGCGTGACCGGGCAGATTTCGGGCATGGCAGGGGCATACGGCAATGTCGGCGCAGTGTTCTACCTGTTCGTCTTCATGTTCGTCACGCCGCAGCAGTTCTTCTTCATCATCGCGGGCGGCGCCTTCATCAGCTGGCTGATCTGCTACTTCTGGCTGGTCGAGCCGGAAGGCGGGTTCGGGGATGAATATGTCATCTCCTCGGTAGACCGCGAGATTGCCCGCGAAGCGGCCGCGAAGAAGGCCGTTCTGTCCGAAATCGAAGAGATCTTCGCGACCTCGGACAAGGTCGAAGTGACCGAGCGTGCCGGAGGGGTGCAGATCAAGGCGCAATTCAGATCCATCGCGGATCTGCGCGCCGCCCTCGGAAGGGTCGCGTCAGAACCGACAGCATCAACACCAACGGCCAAGGCCACCTGACCCCATTGCCTTTGGTCTCCGAGCCCTTCTGAGCCCGGCACCAAAGCTCCAGAAAGGTAAAAGACAATGGCAACACAGTCCACATCGGCTACAGCGTCAAGCACATGGCTGCCGCGCTGGGAACCGGAAGACACCGCATTCTGGGAGAGCGAAGGCAAGTCCCGCGCCTGGACCACATTGATCCTGACCACTGCGGCGCTGACCATGGCCTTCATCACATGGTTTCTTGTCTCCGCACTGGTCGTGCGCCTGCCGCAGATCGGGTTTCAGTTCACTGGCAGCCAGCTTTTCTGGCTGGCCGCCATGCCGGGTCTTGCCGGTGGCACGCTGCGCCTGATCCACATGTTCCTGGTGCCGATCTATGGCTCGCGCCATGTAATCTCGCTGTCCACGCTTTCCCTGCTGATCCCGCTGGTGGGCTGGTTCTACGCTGTGCAGAACCCCGATACTCCCTATTGGGTGCTGATGCTGCTGGCGTTTCTGGCCGGTCTGGGGGGCGGCAACTTCTCCAGCTTCATGCCCTCGACCAGCATGTTCTTTCCCAAGCGGATGCAGGGCACGGCGCTGGCCATTCAGGCGGGTGTCGGCAATTTCGGGGTATCCGTGGTGCAATTCGTGACCCCCTGGGTCATCGGCTTTGCGCTGCTGGGCGGCATGGCCTGGATGGGCGAGCCGCAGACGATGACGCGCGCAGGAGTCGACTCGCAGATCTATCTTCAGAACGCGCCGCTTGTGATGATCCCCTTTGTGACGGTGTTCGGAATCACAGCGTGGATTTTCCTGAAATCCGTGCCGATCAAATCCAACTTCCGCGAACAGTTCGACATCTTCAAGTCAGGCCATACCTGGGCGCAGACCTCGCTGTACATGATGACCTTCGGCGGATTTGCCGGGCTGGCCGCAACCTTTCCGCTGCTGATCCGCGAAGTCTATGGCAGCTTCGAGGGCGCCCCCGATCCGCTGGCCTGGGCGTTTTATGGCCCGCTTGTGGGCTCTGCCAGCCGCGTCATCGCCGGGCCGCTGTCGGACAAGCTGGGGGGCGCGCGAGTGACGCACTGGGCAGGTCTGGGCATGCTCGTCTCGGCCTTTCTGGTAACGCTGACGGTCACGCCCACCTCGCTTGACAGTTTCTGGCTGTTCGTTTCGGCCATGCTCGCTCTGTTCTTCTTTGCAGGTGTCGGCAACGCCTCGACCTTCAAGCAGATGCCGATGCTCTTTGCTCCGCGTCAGGGTGGCGGTGTGATCGGCTTTACCGCAGCCATCGCGGCCTACGGACCTTTCGTCTTCGGGATGCTGTTCGCCTGGTCCTTTGCGGCAAGTGGTTCTGCTGCGCCCGTGTTCTACGGCCTGATCGCTTTCTTCGGCTTCAACGTGGTCCTGAACTGGGCGCTCTATGCCCGCAAGAATGCTCCCTATCCCTGCTGAATGTCGCGGATGCGCGCCTGACGCGCGCATCTGAAACCCACTCAACCTACGGAGACAGCCATGAGCCATCTTCTTGACCGGCTGAACTTTCTGAAGTCGAACCGCAAGGATACGTTTTCAGGCGGCCACGGCCAGACCACCACCGAAAACCGCGACTGGGAAGACGTCTATCGTGACCGATGGCGGCACGACAAGATCGTGCGCTCGACCCATGGCGTGAACTGCACCGGCTCATGCTCTTGGAAGATCTATGTCAAATCGGGCATCGTGACCTGGGAAACCCAGCAGACCGATTATCCGCGCACGCGCCCTGACCTGCCCAACCATGAACCGCGCGGCTGCGCGCGCGGTGCCTCCTACAGTTGGTATCTGTATTCCGCCAACCGCGTGAAAACGCCCCTTGTGCGCGGGGCGCTGATGCGGCTGTGGCGCGAAAGGCGCAAGACCATGACGCCCATTCAGGCATGGACTGCAATCCAGAACGATCCGGCGGCACGGGCCAGCTATACCCGCAAGCGCGGCACCGGCGGCTTCGTGCGCGCCACCTGGGATGAAGTCACCGAAATGACTGCCGCGGCCAATGCCTATACGGCGAAGGAATACGGGCCTGACCGCGTGTTCGGCTTCTCGCCCATCCCGGCGATGTCGATGGTCAGCTATGCCGCCGGCTCGCGCTACCTGTCGCTTCTGGGCGGCACCTGCATGAGCTTCTATGACTGGTATTGCGACCTGCCACCCGCCTCGCCCATGACATGGGGCGAACAGACCGACGTGCCGGAATCGGCAGACTGGTATAACGCGGGCTACCTGCTGCTCTGGGGGTCGAACGTGCCGCAGACGCGCACGCCGGACGCCCATTTCTATACCGAGGCGCGCTATCGCGGCACCAAATCCGCCGTGATCTGCCCTGACTATTCGGAAGCCGCGAAATTCGGCGATGTCTGGCTCAATGCCAAGCAGGGCACCGATGCCGCACTCGGCATGGCCTTTGGCCATGTCATCCTGCGCGAGTTCCATCTGGACCGGCAAGTGCCCTATTTCGAGGAATACGCACGAAAATACAGCGACATGCCGATGCTTGTCCGGCTCGACAGGAAGGGCGACAAGTTTGTTCCGGGTCGGCAGTTGCGCGCCTCCGATCTGGCCGACAACTTGGGTGAGGCGAACAATCCCGAATGGAAAACCATCTGCATTGACGAGACTTCCGGCAAACTGGTCGCGCCAAATGGCTCGATCGGCTTCCGCTGGGGCGAGCAGGGTATGTGGAACCTCGAGGAGAAGGCGAAAGGGGACGAGATCGTGCCCAGGCTGTCGCTGATCCTGGACGAGGACCGCGACGATGTCGTGGGCGTCGATTTCCCCTATTTCGGCGGCATGGCCACCACCCAGTGGGAAAACGACGCGCGCGGCGATGTTCTGACCCGCAACGTGCCGGTGAAGAAGATCATGCTGGCCGATGGCTCGGAAGCGCTGGTGACGACCGTGTTCGATCTGTTCTGCGCCAATTACTCTCTGGACCGGGGTCTGGGCGGCGATCATGTCACGGATGATTACAACGCCGATGTGCCCTTCACGCCAGCATGGGCCGAGCGCATCACCGGCGTCAGCCGCGACAAGATCATCCATGTGGCCCGCGAATTCGCCAGCAATGCCGAAAAGACGGGTGGCAAGTCGATGGTCATCATCGGCGCCGCGATGAACCACTGGTACCATATGGACATGAATTACCGCGCGGTCATCAACATGCTGGTGATGTGCGGCTGTGTGGGCCAGTCGGGCGGTGGCTGGGCGCATTATGTGGGCCAGGAAAAGCTGCGCCCGCAGACCGGCTGGACAGCGCTGGCCTTTGCGCTGGACTGGGCACGTCCGCCCCGCCACATGAACTCGACAAGCGCCTGGTATGCCCATACCGACCAGTGGCGCTATGAGACGGTGACGGCGAAGGAAATCTTGTCGCCTACCGCACCCAAGGGTGATTGGGAAAGCCTGAGCCTGATCGACTACAATATCCGTTCCGAGCGGATGGGCTGGCTGCCTTCTGCCCCGCAGCTGAAAACGAACCCGCTGAAAGTTTCGGCTGCGGCGAAAGCAGCGGGCAAGGACATCCCCGCCTATGTCGCCGAGCAGTTGAAGGCCGGCACGCTGGAGATGTCCTGCGAGGACCCGGACGCACCCGAAAACTGGCCGCGCAACCTGTTCGTGTGGCGCTCGAACCTGCTGGGGTCGTCGGGCAAGGGGCATGAGTATTTCCTCAAGCACCTTTTGGGCACCAGCCACGGCGTGCAGGGCAAGGATCTGGGGCAGGAAGGGCGGCAAAAACCGGTCGAGGCGAAATGGCATGATGACGCGCCAGAAGGCAAACTTGACCTGCTGGTGACCATCGACTTCCGCATGTCCACCACGGCGGTATATGCTGATATCGTCATGCCGACGGCCAGCTGGTATGAAAAGGACGATCTGAACACATCAGACATGCACCCGTTCATCCACCCGCTGCAAGCGGCGGTTGATCCGGCCTATGAATCCAAGACCGACTGGGAAATCTTCAAGGCGATTGCCAGGAAATTCTCGGATGTCGCGCCGGAAATTCTGGGCGTGGAAACCGATATCGTTCAGCTTCCGTTGCAGCATGACAGCCCCGGCGAATTGGCGCAGCCTTTCGTGCAGGACTGGAAGAAGGGTGAATGCGACCTGATCCCCGGCAAGACGGCGCCTGCCTATATTGCCGTGGAACGCGATTATCCGAACCTGCATGCGCGTTTTACTGCCCTTGGCCCGCTGATGGAAAAAATCGGCAATGGCGGCAAGGGCATCGCCTGGGATACGAAAACCGAAGTCCACCACCTCAAGGCGCTGAACGGCACCCATACGGATGGGCCGACCAAGGGCATGGCGAAGATCGACTCCGCCATCGATGCCTGCGAGGTCGTGCTGATGCTGGCACCCGAAACCAATGGCGAGGTGGCAGTCAAGGCATGGCACGCGCTTGAAAAGGCCACGGGGCTTGAGCACGCGCATCTGGCCGCAGTCAAGGAAGACGAGAAGATCCGCTTCCGCGACATTGCCGCGCAACCGCGCAAGATCATCTCGTCGCCGACATGGTCAGGCATTGAATCCGAGGAAGTCTGCTACAACGCAGGATGGACCAATGTGCACGAGCTGATCCCGTGGCGCACGCTTTCGGGGCGTCAGCAGCTCTATCAGGACCATGAATGGATGCGCGCGTTTGGCGAATTCTTCGTCACATGGCGCCCGCCGGTGGACCTGAAGACGATCACCGGCGATGCCACGAAATCGTTGAAATCGGCCGAAAAGCATGTGGTGCTGAACTTCATCACGCCGCACCAGAAATGGGGCATCCACTCCACCTATTCCGACAACCTGCTGATGCTGACGCTCAACCGCGGCGGGCCGGTCGTGTGGCTGTCGGAAGTGGACGCCGCGAAAGCCGGGATCGTCGATAATGACTGGGTCGAGGTGTTCAATTCCAACGGTGTGATTGCCGCGCGGGCTGTGGTCAGCCAGCGGATGAAGGACGGCACATTGTTCATGTATCATGCGCAGGAAAAGATCGTGAATACGCCCGGAAGCCAGATCACTGGCCAGCGCGGCGGCATTCACAACTCGGTCACGCGCACGGTGCCCAAGCCCACCCACATGATCGGCGGCTATGCGCAACTGTCCTATGGCTTCAACTATTACGGAACCGTGGGCGCGAACCGCGACGAGATGGTGATCGTTCGCAAGATGGAAAACGTGGATTGGCTTGATCAGCCCGCAAAAGTGGAGGCAGCAGAATGAAAGTTCGTGCCCAGATCGGTATGGTGCTCAACCTCGATAAGTGTATCGGGTGTCATACCTGCTCGGTGACCTGCAAGAACGTCTGGACCTCGCGCGAGGGCGTTGAATATGCATGGTTCAACAATGTCGAAACCAAGCCCGGCATCGGATACCCGAAGGACTGGGAAAACCAGAAGCGCTGGAATGGCGGCTGGAAGCGTGACCCCTCGGGGCAGCTTGTGCCCAAGCAGGGCGGCAAATGGCGGATATTGGCGAATATCTTCGCCAATCCCGACCTGCCGGAAATCGATGATTTCTACGAGCCGTTCGATTTCGACTATGACCATCTGAAATCGGCGCCTGAAATGCAGGCGTTTCCGACCGCGCGCCCGCGTTCAAGGATCACCGGCGAGCGGATGGAAAAGATCGAATGGGGCCCCAACTGGGAGGAAATCCTGGGCGGGGAGTTCTCGAAGCGGTCGCAAGACTACAATTTCGAGGGCATCCAGAAGGACATCTATGGAGAGTATGAAAACACCTTCATGATGTATCTGCCGCGGCTGTGCGAGCATTGCCTCAACCCGGCCTGCGTGGCGTCCTGCCCGTCGGGCGCGATCTACAAGCGCGAGGATGACGGCGTTGTCCTGATCGATCAGGAAAAATGCCGTGGCTGGCGGATGTGCGTGTCGGGCTGCCCCTACAAGAAGATCTATTACAACTGGTCGAGCGGAAAATCCGAGAAATGCACGCTCTGCTATCCGCGTCTGGAAAGCGGTCAGCCGACAGTCTGCTCGGAAACCTGCGTGGGGCGTATCCGGTATCTGGGCGTCATGCTTTATGACGCGGACAAGATCAGTCAGGCGGCAGGGGTCGCAGATGAAAAGCAGCTCTATGATGCGCAGCTTGACGTGTTTCTTGACCCCAATGACCCGGCAGTGATCGAAGCGGCACGAGCCGAGGGCATCCCCGAGGACTGGATCAAGGGCGCGCAGAATTCGCCCATCTGGAAGATGGCGATGGAATGGAAGATCGCCTTCCCGCTGCACCCGGAATACCGCACGCTGCCGATGGTGTGGTACATCCCGCCGCTCTCGCCGATCCAGAACGCGGCGGAAGCAGGAAAGATCAGCGCGCAGGACGATATGCCGGATGTGAAATCCCTGCGTATCCCGGTGCGGTATCTGGCCAATATGCTGACCGCGGGCGATGAAGCCCCTGTGATCAGCGCACTGGAGCGGATGCTGGCGATGCGGTCCTACATGCGGTCCAAGACCGTGGA